>JAWOHG010000246.1:0-6057 GCA_046485245.1 bacterium | reverse complement strand
GGCTCGACAGTGCGCCACGGCGGAAGAGTCCACAAGAACACGGTCGGCTACGACCTCTGCCGCCTGCTCGTCGGCACCGAAGGCACCATCGCAATCATCACCGAGGTCACGCTCAAGCTCATCCCGCGGCCGCGCGTGCTAGTCGACCTGCTCGTGCCCTTCGACCGGATGAGCCAGGGCCTGGAGCTTGTCGCGCGGGTGCTCTCCGACCAGCGCCTCACCCCGGCCTGCGTCGAGTTCATCGAGCGCAAGGGCATCCGCGCCTGCAACCAAGTGCTGAAGAGCAACCTGCCCTTCCCCGACGCCGAGGTCCAGCTCCTCATCGAACTCGACGGCAACAGCCTTGCACGCGTCACCGAAGACGCGGTCAGCATCGGCGAACTCGCGATGAGCCTCGGCGCGCGCGAACCGCTGGTCGCCGACAACCCGACGGACAGCGAACGCATCTGGCACGCCCGCCGCGAGCTCCACAACGTACTCAAGGAAGCCTACGCCGGCCTCGCCACCGAGGACATCATCGTGCCCTTGAGCGCTGTTCCTGAGACCATCGAATACCTCGTCGTGCTGGAGAAGAAGTTCGGCGTGCCCATTGTCCCGTGGGGCCATATCGGCGACGGCAACATCCACGTCGGGTTCTGCCGTGACTGCGCTGTCGACCGCTCAAGCTTCCTCGATGCCAAGCGCGCCATCGTGTCCGAACTGGCCGACTTCATCCTCGCGCGCGGCGGGCAGATATCGGCCGAGCACGGCATCGGCTCGACCAAGAAATGGCTGATGCCGCGCGCGGTCGGCCCGAGCGAACTTGCCCTGATGCGCAAGCTCAAGTCAACGCTCGACCCCGACGGCATCCTCAACCCCGGCAAAATCCTGCCCTGACCGCCCGCCGCTCCGGCCGTAGGTTGAACCCGGCAAAGAAATGGCGACCTCGGGCCGCGCCTGGCCGCGCTGCTGGCCCGCAACCTGGCCCGGTACCTGGCCTTGCGGCTGCAGCCGCCCTTGAGCCATCGTCTGTTGGCCAGGCTCGGCCAAACGCTCGGCCAGTGACTTGGCCTGCGCCTGTTCCGTCTAATGGACTGAGTATTGGCCGCTTAGCTCAAACACAAGCTTGCAGCCGCGCTCCTCGCGCGTTTCGCGCTGCAACTCGCCCCAAGCCTGTCCGCAGCGCTGAACCAGCCAGCCAATGGGGTAGTCACCCCCTCCACAACCTGTGGTGTGCCGTTCTCGCTCGCACCGCTATATGTAGTGGCCATCCTCGGCTCTGTTTCCTCTCCAGTGTTACGAAAGGACGGGTGAGGTTGACCGCACGAAACGCCCGGCGGCGGGCTCTCGCCCGCCGCCGAGGTTACTGACTTGTGAGTTACTCGATTACCAGCTTGCGCGTCAGGTTCGCGCCACCGGTGACGCGTGCCAGGTAGACACCGGGAGAGAGGGCAATGTCGAATGACGAGTGCCGATTGCCGATTGCCCGGCGGTAGACGAGGCGGCCGGAAGCGTCGTACAAGGAGAGGGTCGAGGGGCGAGAGGCAAGGGACGAGGGGCCGGTCCAGCGGATGGTCGCGGCGCCCCGGCTCGGGTTCTGGACGAACAGCATCACGCCGGACGCTTCACGCTCAACGCCCTGCACTGCTGTCCGTGCGTCCTGCGTGCTGATCCCAGCGTCCAGCGCGCCGGGGAAGTACCGCCACAATTCCTGCGCCTTGTTGCCCTTGAGCGCGTAGATGTTCACGCCGTCGGTGGTCATACCGCCGCCGGCCTTCACGCGGCGCCGCTTGCCGGTTGCGCCATAGGATGGGATTGTCTCACGCTCGGACCACTGCTCCGACGCAAGGCTTAGCGCGTACAAGTCGATGGTGTTGCCGCCCTTGAGCGCATAGACGGTGCCGCCGATGCGCGCGGCGTCGCCGCCATCCTTGCTCTTCTTGCTCTTGCCGGTCTGCCGGTTGAACAGCGGCATCCCGGGCAGGGTTTCGTTCCAGCGGCCAGTCGCAAGTTCGTAGGCGAACAACTCGTGCTTCTTTGCCTTGTGCGCGAGCAGACGGCCCCAGTCCGGGTCGCCCTCGAGCCAAGAACCCGGATGGTAGCGCGCCAGAACTCCCGGCGGCGGCTCGGCCAGCTCGCGCCACTCGCCCGTGTCGATGTTGTAGCGATAGAACTCGCTGCGGTAGCCCTTGAGCAGGTAGACGTACCGACTGTCCGGTTCCGCAACGTAGAACATGTCTGTTCCACCCTTGACCTTCTTGCCGTACCGGCCGAGCGGCACGTCGGCCAGCTGTGTCCAGACCGAATCGAACGCCGAGTACTGCCAGAAACCGAGCGTGTTGTTGCCCTTGGTGGCGAACAGATTGCCGCACCGGTCCGAGACGCCGACCGCGCCCTTGTACGGCACCTTGGTCTCCAGCCCGAGCGGCCAGTCCGGCAGGTTCGTCCAGGTGTGGCCTGGGATGCTGTAGGCATAGAAGTCGCCGGTCTTGTTGCCCTTGGCCGCGAAGATGTAACTCGACGCGGCCGAGTCCCACGCCAGCCACGAGCCGTGCTTAGGGGGTTTGCCCGACGGCGCGAGCGGCATCGGCTCGAGTTCGACCCAGCCTGCTAACTGCACGCGAACGGTCTTCGCAAACGTGTCGTTCTCCGGCCTGGGGTCGCTTGTGCCCCGCACGATGCACTGCGCCACCCAGGCACCGGGTACCGCTGCCCAGGAGGCGAACGAGACCACTGTGTCTCCCCAGATGCCATCAGGAAGAAACAGCGAGTCGAGATAGGGCGGCGAGCAGTTGATGCTGAGCCGGACCCGGCAGGGCAGTCTCTCTCCCCTGTGGTGGTTGACCAGCCGCACGGTTGGCCGGACTGGACGAAGGGACATCAGCCCCGGCGGGCTGTCGATGGCCGCACACTCGATGTCCGCAACTGGTGTTCGCCAGAAGCGAATTGCCAGGCTGTCGCAGAGCAGGTTGCCGAACGGCCAAGTCATTTCCTCGTCACCGTAGAGGTACTCAAGCTCGTCATAATCCCAGTCGATGCCGATGGTCGCGCCGATGCCACGGTCACCCCATGCACAGCCGGTCCCGGTCTTGAGGTACTGGCATATCGCCTCACTGCCAGTCGAAGGCAGTAGCACCTGGAATGACAGACTACTGTCGCCGGCGTTGAAGTAGCGCACGTTCTGCCACGACACGACAAGGGTCTCGTTCGGCGCCGTGCCAACGCGCTGGTACCGCACCCGCCCGGGGCTGAGACAGTGAAGGTCATCCCAGAGCGCATACACTGCCGGGTCGTAGGGCAACGGCGAGTTGTCGAATTCATCGATGCCGTGGTGGAAACTGATGATGCCATTCGTGCTGACGTAGACTGAGTCGTGAAGCGTATAACCACCGTAGTAACCACTCCAGCGGAACTGGAAACCGACGGGTATCCGCACGTAGTCGTCGTCAAGCGTCGGGAACGGCACGCTGGCACCCGTCGCCGAAATGTCGCGCCAGCGGAAGACCGGGCCGCCCGTTGTGTCCGAACTCAAGTACAGGAGGCCCGCTTCGTACGTCGGCCCATCTCGACGGACTGGAGGTACGATGGTGCACTCCAGCCCGGCCGTGTCGTTGGCCGGGTCAAGGTCGCCGACCGGCCGAGCGGTGACCCGCACCCGCAAGCTCTCGAGACCGGTCGCGGTCCATGGCGTGAACGACGCGCGAGATGTGTCGCCCGGGCTGAGCGCAGGCACGTTGGTTGCCGACACGTGCCGCACCGCACCGCCCGCGCCGAACACGGTGCACGCGACCGGTACGTTGACCAACGGCGTCGTGCCCGCGTTCTGAATGAGCACCCGCGGCGTCAGGCGTGGCTGGCGCAGGCGTTCCTGCCGCAGCGGTGACAGGACCGCCCGCACCGCTGCGTCGGTCGACCGGTCGGCTCGGCGGGCCAGGTACCACGGGTCAGAACTGCCGATGGCCGGGTCGAGTTCAGGCCACACCACGTGCAGCACGCCACCCGCGGCTGTAGTGGCGCCGGGCGCTCCGGCACGGCTGAACGGCGCGAACGTCAGGCACTCAATCGGCCGCCACGTCTCCCCGACGAGACGGCGCGCCCACAAGTAGACATCCCGGGTCGCGGTTATCGGCGTACCGTTCCACACGACGTGCAGCGTGTCGCCCTGCACGGCAAGCGCCGGCGGCAACTGCTGGAGGTCAAAACCCGGGACCCCGAAGGTGTCCACTGCACCCCACGCGCCGCCGCTGAACCGGCGCACGGCGACCTTGCGCCAGCCCCCCGTGGTCGCCCGGCCCCGCCACGCGATGCCGACGTCGCCGTTGGGCAGGGCGGCCGCGCTCGGCTCGAACTGGCTGACGTTGTTCCACGCATCGGGCGAGACCTTCTCGACCACCTGCCACGTCCCGCCGACGCACCGCCGGGCCCACACCTTCGCGTAGGGCGATGCTGACGTCGCCTGCACCCACGCCACGGTGGCTGCTCCCGCGCTATTGACGGCGACTGCCGGCAGGTCGGCGTGGCGCATCGTGTCGGTGTTCACCGAGACCGGCGCCGACCATGCTTCGGCCACTCGCCGGCTGTACCTCACATCCAGCACGTTTCCACCGGCGCGGCGCACCGAAGCCCAGACGGCGTGCAGTTCCCCAGTCCCGGGCCGGCAGGCAACCACGAGCCGGCCGCCACCGGCGAGCCAGACCGAGCCGGGCCAGCTGCATTGCGGAGCCGACCACGACCGACTGGCCGTGGAGTAGCGCAACTCCCACATCCCGAGCTCGTCGCCGGACCAGCCGTGGGCAAACAGCGAAACGCGTCCGACATCATCGGCCACCACGATTGGCGGGCTCACATTCCAGTGCTGGGTCAACGCGTCAAACAGCGTCGACTCGGGCAGCCACACACCGGCCCTGCTGTCGAAGCGTCGCCACACTATGCCGACGCTGCCGGGCCTGCGCCACACCACGTGCAGGTCACCACTATCGTCCACTGCAATTGGCGACTGGGCCCCGCCTGCGCACAGCTCGTCACCCGCATAGCCCGAGAGCCGGAATGGTGCATTCCAGCCATCCGCTGGAACCGGAAGCTTGGGCGCCTCGGTGATTGACGCGGCAGGCGCGCGTGCCGGCTTGGCCGGCACGGCGACCGCGAGAGTCAGGGTGATGATAAGAGCGACGCTCATGCTACCTCCCCGGGGGTGACTTCAGTGTAGGCTCGGCATCGGGCCTGTCAACCCAGCTGACCGACCTGCAGGCAGCGCACCTGCGCCGGCTTGTGGACATCGCCGCGTCGGTAGTATAATGACCCGATGGACTACGCGCTCTACGTCCTGCTCGGCATCGGCTTGGCCGCGGCGTGCGGGTTTCGCGTATTCGTGCCCCTGCTGGTCGCGAGCATTGCGGCCCTGTCCGGGCACCTCGAGCTGTCCGGCGGGTTCGAGTGGCTCGGGACCTGGCCCGCGCTGGTCGTCTTCGCCGTCGCGACCCTGCTGGAAATCGCGGCCTACTACATCCCGTGGCTGGACAACCTGCTCGACACCATCGCCACTCCGGCCGCGGTGATTGCGGGGATGCTCGTCGCGGTGGCGGTGATGGCCAGGCTGCCGCCGGCAATCCGCTGGCCCCTTGCCATCATCGCGGGCGGCGGGTTCGCCGGCATCATCCAGGCCGCGACTGTCGCGATACGCGGCGCCTCGACCGCCACGACCGGCGGTGCGGCCAATCCCATCGCCGCGACTGTCGAGGCGGGCGGCGCGACCGGGATGTCGGTGCTCAGCCTGTTCGCGCCGTTTGTCGCTGGTATCGCCGCGGTCGTGCTTGTCGCGGTCCTGCTGTCGGTGTTCCTGCGCCTCCGGCGCCGGCGCGCGGCAGTGCGTTGACGCGCGGCCCGGTCTATCTACAATAGGGCAATGAAACGACTACTCGCGGCTGTCTCCCTCGTTCTGCTTCTCGCCGGGTGCGGCTCGCACGCCGGCCACAAGACCACGGTCACCTTCTGGCACGCGATGGGCGGCGAATCGCAGAAGACGCTCAAGACGCTGGTCGACCGTTACGAGAGCCTGAACCCGCGCGTGCACATCGAGCT
>JAWOHG010000242.1:0-7495 GCA_046485245.1 bacterium | reverse complement strand
CGCAGCCGGTTGGCGCGCACCGCGGGGTCCTTGTCCATCACGAGCACGTCGTCGAAGAACTTGTCGATGATTGCGCGCAGGCCGAGCAGGAGCTCGAACGCGGCGCGGAAGTCGCCGGCCCTGACCGCCGCCTCGAGCCCGGGCGCGGCGGCGCTTGCCGACTGCCAGAGCTCGCGTTCGGTCGGCTCACTGAACAGCGCCGGGTCAGGGTCGCCGTCGACCCGCTCTTTCTTGAGGATGTTGGCGACGCGCTTCTGGCCGACCACGAGCCGCTCAAACTCCGGCGTGGCGCGGAACTCGATGAGGGCCCGGGCCGAGGTCGCCGCGGTGAGCGGGTGGTCGGCAAAGGCGGCGAGCACCGCATTCGCGATGTCGTAGGGCACCGAGCGGTCGGCAAGGGCCTGGGCCTCGCGTTCGAGAAAGAACGCGGGCAGCCTGGCGGCGTGCTCGGGGTTGGCGTCTTTGAAGAGCCCGAGCGCGTGCCGGGTGAGCGCGCCCGTGTCGACGGGCAGGTTGCGTTCGAGGATGATGGCGAACACGCCCCCGGCCTGGCGGCGGAGTGCGAACGGGTCTTCCGAGCCGCTCGGCATCGCCCCGGTCAGGAAGGTGGCGACGATGTTGTCGACCTTGTCGGCAATCGAGAGCAGGGCGCCGCAGCGGGTCGAAGGCAGGCTGTCGCCTGCGAAGTTGGGCAGGTAGTGCTCGGCCATCGCGTCGGCCACGGCCTCGGGTTCGCCGGCGAGCCGCGCATAGATGCCGCCGACCCGTCCCTGCAGCGAGGTGAACTCCTTTTCTCTGACCATGTCGGTGAGCAGGTCGGCCTTGCACAGGAAGGCGGCGCGGTCGAGAGCGGCTGCGTCGGTGCCGGGAACGCTTAGGGCCAGGAACCGGCAGAGCGCGCGCAGGCGTTCGGTCTTGTCGAACAGCGTGCCCATACCTTCAATCCAGGTGACGCGCTTCTCGTCCTCGACGAGCGGGACGAGGCCGCGCTTGGTGTCGGCGTCGTAGAAGAACCGCGCATCGCGCAGGCGCGACTCGATGGCCTTTTCGTACCAGGCCGCGACCGCGGCGCGGTCGCACCCGGGCGTGTTGGTGACCGCGACGAAGCAGGGCAGGAGCTTGCCGTCGGGGCCCCGCACCGAGAAGCAGCGCTGGTGTTTCTTCAGCGCGGTGATGAGCACCTCGGCGGGCAGGGCCAGGTGTTCGGGCCGGAACGAACCGCGCACCAGTTCGGGGAATTCGGTGATGCCGGCGGTCTCGTCGAGCAGTTCGTCGTCGGGCACGCTCGTGCCGCCGGCCTCGGCGGCGAGCCGGTCGAGCTCCTCGGCGATGCGGGCGCGGCGGTCGTCGTGCGAAGCGATGACCCGGCCGTCGAGCAGCACCCGCTCGTATTCGGCGGGCGAGGCGAGCCGGCGCTCGCGGGGCAGGGCGGTGCGGTGGGCCAGGGTCACGGCCCCGGCCTCGATGCCGTCGAGCGAGAGTGGGACCGGTTCCTCGCCGAGCAGGCAGACCAGCCAGCGCACCGGCCGGGCAAAGCTCAGACCGTGGTCGTCCCAGCGCATTTGTTTGGGCGAGGGCAGGGTGCGGATGAGCCCGGGCAGTCCGGCGGATAGCAGTTCGGCCACCGGCACGGCCGGGGCGGCCTTCCTGACGAAGACGTACTCGCCGCGCGGCGTGGACTTGAAGTAGAGGTCCTCGGGCTTGCGGCCCTGGGCCGCGCTGAAGCCCTGCCCGACGCGGGTCGGCTTGCCCTCGGCGTCGAACGCCGCCTTGCGGGGCGGACCCTGCACTTCGACCTCGCGGGCCGGTTTGTGGGCCGGGACGTCGGACAGCCGGACCGCGAGCCGACGCGGGGTCCAGAACCGTTCGGCCCGGCCGACCGGGATGTCGTGCTCGGAGAAGAGGCCGAGCAGCCGGCGTTCCAGTTCGGCGGCGGCCGGTCCGAGGAGCGAGGCCGGGATTTCTTCGGTGCCGATTTCCAGCAGCAGTTGCATCGCGGCCATCATAAGACGACGCCCGGCAGAGTCAAGCCGACGATGGCTAAGATAAGCTCTTGACAAGGTATTCCTGACGCATTACATTGAGTCGGGAGGACTGATGAAAAGATCATACAAGCGGTGGTCCAAGGATGAAGTCATCCGGGTCACCAAGGAACTGCACGCACGGGGCGTACCCCTCAACTCCGGCAGTATAGCCCGCAGGATGCCCGCGCTGGCTTACGCGGGCCGCAAGTACCTCGGCAGCTGGGAGGCCGCGGTCGCGGCGGCCGGGTTCGACTACGGCTCGATCCGGCGCAAGAGTTTCTGGAGCCGGACCCGCGTCGTCGAACGCATCAAGGAACTGCAGGCCACGGGCGCGCCGCTGCACGTCAGCGCGGCCGAGCGCGAGTACGGCGGGCTGGTCGGCGCGGCCACGGTCTACTTCGGTTCCTGGCGCAAGGCGATCCGCGCGGCCGGGCTCGACTACGCCAAGATCAAACGCCAGAAGGAATGGTCCAAGCCGTTCATCATCACCGAGATGCGGCGGATGCACAACCAGGGCCTGCCGATGCGCACGACCATCGCGGTGCGGCGCGAGTACCGGATACTGCACGCCGCCGCGATCCGCTACTTCGGTTCGTGGGTGACGGCGCTGAAAGCGGCCCGGCTGGACAAGGTCGTCAAGAAGTGAAAGCTCTCGTGGTCGGGTCAGGCGGGCGCGAGCACGCGCTCGCCTGGCACCTGGCCCGGCACGGCCACCGGGTGTTCGCGGCGCCGGGCAACGCGGGCATCGCCCGCGTCGCGACCTGCTTCGACATCGCGGCCGGCGACAGTGCCGGGCTGGTGCGGCTGGTCGAGGACGAACGGGTCGACCTGACCATTGTCGGGCCCGAGGCGCCGCTGGTCGCGGGGCTGGCCGACGAGTTTCACAAGCGCGGGCTGGCGGTGTTCGGGCCGAACGCGGCCGGGGCGCGCATCGAGGGCGACAAGGCGTTCGCCAAGCAGCTGATGCGCGAGCTGGCCATACCGACCGCCCGGTTCGCGGTGTTCCACGACCTCGACGCGGCGCGGCTCCACCTGGCCGAGCGGCGGTTCCCGGTGGTCGTGAAGGCGTCGGGCCTGGCCGCGGGCAAGGGCGTTGTCGTCTGCCGCACCGAGGACGAAGCGGTCGGCGTGCTGCGCGGGATGCTGTCGGGCGAGCGGTTCGGCGCGGCGGGCCGGACCGTGGTCATCGAAGACTGCCTCGAAGGCGAGGAGGTATCGATGATCGCGCTGTGCGACGGCCGCGACTGGCGGCTGCTGCCCCCGGCCCAGGACCACAAGCGGCTGCAGGACAACGACGAGGGGCCGAACACGGGCGGGATGGGCGCGTACGCGCCGGCGCCGGTGGCGACGCTCGACCTCCAGCAGTCCATCGCCGACCGCGTGTTCGACCCGCTGGTCGCGGGGCTGCGCCAGCGCGGCATCAAGTACGTCGGCGCGCTCTACGCGGGGCTGATGCTGACGCGCGAGGGCCCGCAGGTGCTCGAGTTCAACTGCCGGTTCGGCGACCCCGAGACCCAGGCGGTCCTGCCGCTGCTCGAAGACGACCTGGCCGAGCTGGCGATGGCCTGCATCGACGGCACGCTCGGCTCCTCTGAGCCGCTGCCGGCGCGGGGCCACGCGGTGTGCGTGGTCGCGGCCGCGCCGGGCTACCCGGAGAAGCCCCAGACCGGCCTGGCCATCGAGGGCGACGCGTTCGGCGACGGCGACACGGTCGTGTTCCACGCCGGGACCGCGCAGTACGGCGACGGGCTGGTGACGACCGGCGGCCGCGTCCTCGGGGTGACCGGCATCGCCGACACCTTCGAGGCGGCGCGGTCGCGCGCCTACGCCGGGATGGACCGGGTGAAGTTCGCCGGGATGCAGTTCCGCCGCGACATCGGCCGCCGGGCCGAAGCCCGGCGCTGAGCCCCACCGGCCGCGGTTGACAGCTTGCCGAACTCGGCAATACTTCACGCGACAGCCTTGCCGCGGGCCGGTTTTTCGTGCCGTGCGGCGCATTTGCCCTGACAACGACCAACGGAGGATTGCGTGGAATACTTCCTGACTGAAACCCAGAGGGAAATCCGGGACCTCACCCGGCGCTTCGCCGCCGAGAAGATGAAGCCCGTGCGGCAGGAGCTTGACCAGAAGGGCGAGTTCCCGTTCGAGATGATCAAGGGGCTGGCCGAGCTCGGGATGCTGGGCGTCTACATCCCGGAGGCGTACGGCGGCCTGGGCGGCGGCATAATGGAGATGTGCCTGGTGGTCGAGGAGCTTTGCCGGGTCGACGGCGCGGCCGGGCTGTGCTACGCGGCGTGCGGGCTCGGGACGTTCCCGATAATCGTCGGCGGGACCGAGGAGCAGAAGAAGAAGTGGCTGCCCCGGCTGGCCGCGGGTGAAATCGGCGCGTTCGCCATCACCGAGGCGAGCGCCGGCTCGGATTCCTCCAACGTCAAGACCCGCGCGGTGCGCGACGGCGACCACTACGTGCTCAACGGCACCAAGCAGTTCATCACCAACGGCTCAGTGGCCAAGATTTACTCGGTCATCGCCTCGACCAACCCGGCCCGCGGCGCGCGCGGCCTGTCGGCGTTCATCATCGAGGACGGGACGCCCGGGTTCACTTACGGCAAGATCGAGGACAAGATGGGCATCCGCTGCTCGAAGACCTCCGAGCTGGTGTTCCAGGACTGCCGGGTCCCGGCCGAGAACCTCATCGGCGGCAAGGAAGGCTACGGGTTCATTCACACGATGAAGACTTTCGACCGCACGCGGCCGGGCGTGGCGGCGCAGGCGCTGGGCATCGCGGCCGGCGCGCTGGACGAGTCGCTCGAGTACGCCAAGACGCGCATCCAGTTCGACCAGCCCATCGCGAGCTTCCAGGCCGTGCAGCTGATGCTGGCCGACATGGCCATCGGGGTCGAGTCCTCGCGCGCCCTCATCTACGAGGCGGCGCGGGCCGCGGACGCGGGGATGAAGAACATCTCGGCCATCGCCTCGATGGCCAAGGTGCTGGCCTCGGACACTGCGATGAAGGTCACGACCGACGCGGTGCAGATTTTCGGCGGGTACGGCTACATGCGCGAGTACCCGGTCGAGAAGATGATGCGCGACGCGAAGATCACCCAGATATACGAGGGCACCAACCAGATCCAGCGGCTGGTCATCGCGTCGGAGCTGATAAAGGGAACTGCCTGGTAGGACGGGAGATTCCAGATTTGAGATTGCAGATGTCAGATTGCAGACTGCGAATCGACAATCGACAATCGCAAATCGAAGATGCCGTTCGGGGGTGTCAGGTGAGTGAGGCGGCGGACGAAGTCAGAAGTCAGAATGCAGAAGGTAGAAGTCAGGGTGACCAATGAGGAGCGAAGAGCATCGTGAGTGAAGTTGCCGGGGAAGGGCCGAGGCTGGCCGAGCGGTACGACGCGGTAGTCATCGGCGCCGGGCCGGGCGGGTACGTCTGCGCCATCCGGCTGGCCCAGCACGGGCGCAAGACTCTCCTCGTGGAGCGCGAGCGGGCCGGGGGCGTGTGCCTCAACTGGGGCTGCATCCCGGTCAAGGCCCTGCTCCACGCGGCGTCGGTCGTGCGC
This sequence comes from bacterium, assembly GCA_046485245.1. Lineage (GTDB taxonomy): Bacteria > Hydrothermota > Tepidihabitantia > Tepidihabitantales > Tepidihabitantaceae > CBFGJX01. The sequence goes on along the minus strand of JAWOHG010000242.1, from coordinate 1,899 downwards.
CACGCGGCCGAGATGCGCGCCGCCGGCATCGTGTTCGGAGCGCCCCAGGTCGACCTCCTGACGCTGTATTCCTGGAAAGGCCGGGTCGTGGACCGGCTGGTGCGCGGGGTCGAGTTCCTCCTGCGCAACAACGGGGTCGAGACGGTCAAGGGCAGCGCGGCAATGGCCGGGCCGGGACGCGTCAGCATCAAGCTCGACGACGGTTCGGCGACCACGGTGCAGGCCGGGGCGGTGGTCATCGCCACCGGGTCCAAGCCGACGGTGCTCGCGGGGCTGGAGCCGGACGGCCAGCGCATCATCGATTCCAACGGCGCGCTCAACCTTTTCGAGAAGCCCGAGCGGCTGGCGATTGTCGGGGCCGGGGTCATCGGGCTGGAGTTCGCCACGATCTTCAGCCGGCTGGGCACCAAGGTCACGGTGCTGGAGCTGCTGCCGCAGGTTTTGCCCGGGACCGAGCCGGACATCGCAGCGCAGGTCCAGCGCCTGATGCAGCGCGAGGGCGTCGAGTTCCGGCTCGGGGTCAAGGTGCTCGGGGCCGAGCCCAACGCGGTCATCAAGCTGAAGTATGCCGACGCACAGGGCGAGCAGTCGGTCGAGGCCGACAAGGTGCTGGTCGCGGTCGGCCGGGTGCCGCTGTCGGCCGGGCTGGACCTCGAATCGGCCGGGGTCGAGACCGACGCGCGCGGCTTCGTCAAGACCAATGCGAAGCTGCAGGCCGCGGGCCGCACGGTCTACGCCATCGGCGACGTGCGCGGCGGCCCGCTGCTGGCGCACAAGGCAATGGTCGAGGGCATCGCCGCGGCCGACACGATTGCCGGCGTGCGCGCCCCGCGCCGGTTCACCGCGATTCCCGCGGTGGTCTACACCGACCCCGAGGTCGCCACGGTCGGCCTGACCGAGACCGAAGCGGCGGCGCAGGGCCGGGCCGTCAAGGTCAGCCGGGTACCGCTGACCGCGGTCGGCCGGTCGCTCACGCTCGGGCGCAGCGAGGGCTTCGCCAGGCTCGTGGTCGACGCGGCCACGGACAAGGTGCTCGGGATGCAGATGGTCGGGCCGCAGGCCGACGTGCTCATCGCCGAAGCGACGCTCGCGGTCGAACTGGGGCTCAAGGCCGCGGACATCGGCCGCGTGGTGCACCCGCACCCGACGATGAGCGAGCTCGTGTTCGAAGCGGCCGAGGCCATCCACGGCAAGGCCGTCCACGTCGTCAACCGCTGAGCCGGGCAAGGGCAGGGGTCAGGGACCAGGGGTCGGGGGACGGGGGAGGACGAAGGCAGAGTGCAGAATGCGGAATGCAGAATGCAGGGTGCAACGCACCGGACAGGGTTCCAGTGAACAACAGAGGCCGGGTGTGAGTCGCGCGGCGCTGTGCGTCGAGTTGGGCTCGGTCGAATACGGCCGGGCGCTGGAGTTCCAGCGCGCGTTGGTGCGGTTGCGCCAGTCCGACGACATCCCTGATACGCTGGTCCTGCTGCAACACCCGCCGGTGTTCACGATGGGCAAGTCGGGCAATGCGGCAAACCTGCTGGCCAGCGAGGCCGAGCTCCGGCGGCGCGGCGCGAGCGTCCATCGCATCGAGCGCGGCGGTGACGTCACTTTCCACGGCCCGGGCCAGTTGGTCGGTTATCCCGTGTTCAAGCTGACCGAGGAACTCGTCGGGGTGCGCCGGTTCATCGAGAGCATCGAGGCGGCGCTGGTATCGGCGCTGGCCGAGCTGGGCGTCGCGGCCGAAACAAAGCCGGGCGCCATCGGTGTCTGGACCGGCGGCCGCAAGGTCGCCTCGCTCGGCGTGGCGGTCAGCCGCCGCGTGACCTTCCACGGGTTCGCGCTCAACGTCACCACCGACCTGTCGTGGTTCGGTCTGGCCAATCCCTGCGGCCTCAGCGCCGCGGTGATGAC
>JAWOHG010000134.1:0-16871 GCA_046485245.1 bacterium | reverse complement strand
GACTTCCTCGCGGCCTGCACGCGCGCCGACTTGCTCCGCGAACTCGACATACCGGCCGCCAGTGCCGAGGGCTACCTGTTTCCCGAGACCTATGACCTGCTGCTCGATTCTGACCCGGCCGATATCATTCGGCAGATGGTGGCGCAGCTCGGCATCGCCTGGGCCGAGGTCGCGGGGCTGGAGGCGGGGCCGCTGCCGCCGCTGCGCACGGTCATCCTTGCGTCCATTGTCGAGCGTGAGGCCGAGCAGGCGGAGGAGTTCCCGACCGTCGCGTCGGTGTTCGAGAACCGGCTGAAGAAGCGGATGCCCTTGCAGTCCTGCGCCACGGTCGAGTACGCGTTACCCGAGCGCAAGCCCGTGCTCAGCTACGAGGACACGCGCTACGACTCGCCCTACAACACCTATCTCCATCCCGGCCTGCCGCCCGGCCCGATATCAAACCCCGGCCGCCGGGCCCTTGCAGCCGCGTTCGCCCCGGCCAAGACCGATTACCTGTACTTCTTCAGTAAGGGCGACGGCAGCCACGTCTTCTCGGAGTCCTGGGCCGAGCACCAGGCCGCCCAGCGCCGAGTGAAGCGCGGCGGCTGAGCGCCCGGGCATTGACGCTTGCCCGACCGCGGCTAGACTGACGCGTGAGTCCCAAAGTCGCCATCGACCGGTACCGGTTGGCCGAGATGTGCCGCCGCTTCCGCGTAGCGGAGCTGGCCCTGTTTGGGTCAGTGATGCGTGACGATTTCCGGCCCGACAGCGACGTCGACGTGCTCGTGACGTTCGCCCCCGGCGCTCGCGCCAGCCTCTTCGACCTTGTAGACCTGCAGGCTGAGTTGCAGGCGCTGCTCGGCCGCAAGGTCGACCTCGTTGAGAAGCCCGCCCTGCGCAACCCATTCCGCCGCCGCGCAATCCTCCGCGAGGCCGAGGTGGTGTATGCAGCCAGCTGAACGCGATGCGGCGCTGCTCTGGGATATGCTCGAGGCCGCGCGTGAGATACTCGGCTTCGTCCGCTCGCTGACCCAAGTCCAGTTCGAGTCAGACCGCCGCACCAGGTACGCAGTCGAGCGCCAGCTCCTTGTCATCGGCGAGGCGGCCAGCCGCGTGTCCGACGAACTGAAGCAGGCGCAGCCGCGCATCCCGTGGCGGAGCATCATCGGGCAGCGCAACGTGCTGGCGCACGAGTACGGCGAGGTCCTTGTCGAACGCATCTGGCTTGTCGCGACCGAACGCGTCCCGGAGTTGGTCCACCTGCTTGAACCGCTCGTCCCGACGCCTCCGTCCGACAGCGACTGATTCCGCCCAGCGCCGAGTGAAGCGCGGCGGTTGACGGTTCCGGCCGGCGCGGCTAGCGCGCGACCGTGAGTTTGCTCGTGAGAGTCTTGTCGGGGGTTGCCAGCTTCAGGAAGTAGACCCCGCGCGGCACTGAGCTGACGTCCCACTCGACCGTGTGAAGCCCGGCCTCGACCCGGCCGCTGACCAGCGTCCTCACGCACCGCCCGGCCGCATCAAACAAGCCTAGATTGGCGACGCAGGCGCGCGGCAGGGCATACTCGACCCACGTGCGCGACGCGGCCGGGTTGGGCATCGCTTCGATACTGACCGCGTGCGGCCCTGACCCCGATGCTTCCATCACGCCGGGATGGGTGATGCGCCAGACCACAATCGGGTTAGGGGTCGGGCTGCCTTGGCCCTGTGTCGAAAACCCGGCCTGCAAGTCGAGTTCATAGAGCACGAAGAGATGCTGGAACTCCATTACCGGGTCAGCGATGCACGGGAAGCGGCAGCTTGCGGTCGACGGTTCGGTCACCCTCAGTGCCTGGGTCCACCACTGCCCGCCATCGCCGGAGTACGAGTAGTAGATATCGGCTCGAAGCAGTCCGGTTGCCGGCTCGACGTTCGTGCCGTCGAACTGCTCCCACGCGACCCAAAGACCGCGCGGGTTGTGAAGCGTCTGCGCGATTGTCGGCCTGCCGGCGAACGCCGCGTTGTAGCCGACCGAGCCCAGTATCGTGTCCGGGTCGGCCCTGTGAATCTGCGTCCAGCCGGTTGCAGGTGACCAATGGACTATCACCGCCGGTGCTACGTAGGCCGTGTCGTTGACAACAGGGACTACGCTCGCCACAAAGTGCAGGTTCTCGTCCGAGTCATACCACGGAAACAGCGAGGAGATGTGGAAGGTCGGGGTTGTGTCAAGGCCAAACGGGTTCGGCATCGGTATCTCGGTCGACGCGCACCAGGTGAAGCCGTCATCTGTGGACTCCCGGTAGTAACCCGGCGACGCCGGACCGTTGGGGTCGTCGAGAACCCACGTCAGGCAAACCTTGTTGCTGACTCGGGACACCGCGATGTTGTGCGAGGGAAAACCCGGATCAGGCTGGGGCGCGGCGATCCCGATCGGGTCGTCCCAGTTGCACCAGGTTCGACAACGCGAATAGAAACCCATCTCGCCGCTCGCCCAGTCCATCATCAGCAGGTGCAGCGACCGCGACCGCGTCACGTCGACAATCGGCCACTGCATCATATCGAGCGCCGGCCTGCCGTCGCAGTACTCGAAGACCCCGGCACCCGGCGCGATGTCGCGGGCCACGACCGGGTAGATACTGCCCTGGTTACATGACACAACCGCTGAGCCGGTTACAGGGTCGGCGGCCAGCCGGCCGTAGCCGGACCGTGCCGAGAATACGTTGACCCCGGAGCGCATGTAGTCCGGGTCCTGCCAGCTCCACTCGTTGCTGATGAAGTCGTAGAAGTTGTAGCGCATGTTCTGGTCGGCGTACCCGGCCGTGTCGTCGGAGTGCATCCACAGAACGTGGACCCCGAATCCGGGCGTCGTGACAGCCATCCGGTAGGCCGGTCCGTTCAACTGCCAGTCGTAGACCGTACCGCCGATGGTGTCAACCCAGCCGACTGGCGCCGGCCGTGGTTCAGGGTCGCGGTGGTCGCGGACTGACGTTCGAGGGACTGCGAGCGGCGGGGCGATTACGACATCCGGCTCGGCCGCCGACATCCCGCACGGCAGGATGCTTGCCAGGAGCAGCAAGCAAGACAGCGGCTTCATCTGAACACCCCTGCGCGGTGCATCAGTTTGATACTAAGCCCCGGTCAATGTCTGTCAAGTCCCATAGCGGCGTCGACACCGGCCGGCGGCGGGTGATGAAACAGCTGGCGGGCAGGACGCTTGACGCCGTCCCAACTGCGCCTAGGATGAAGCCGTGAGCCGTGTCTGTGTCGTCGTCGTCCTGTTGACTCTGGCCATCCTGTTCGCGCCGGTCAGCGGGCGCGAGCTTAACTTGCAGGAGGAGTGGGCCGTCAGGGAGTCGCTTGGCCAAGTCCATCCTCGCCTGCGCGGGCAGTGGCTTGCTGACCGCGGGCTGGACAACAGCTACTACACCACGTTTCGCAAGCCAGAGAGCACCGGTCTGAGAGAAGTCGGCCGTTGGCCGTGGGGTCCCTCGTGGGAGCTCTGCGGCCGGGACTCGCTGTTGTTCCTCGGGTCCGGCTCAGGCGTGCGCATCCTGAGCGTCACCGACTCGGTCAATCCGCGAATGCTCGGGCAGATTGTTGCCCGAGGGCTGGTCAGCCAGCTTGTCGTCCGCGACAGCCTGCTGTTTGTCGCCTGCGGCGGTTGGGGCGCTCAGGTCTACTCGGTTTCCGACCCGGCCAACCCGCGGGAACTCGGCTCAATGGACGCGGTCATCGGCGACCTGGCGGTGGTCGACACATTCTGCTACACCCTTGGCGGCGACAGCCTCAAGGTCTACAGCATCGCCGACCCGACCCGGCCTGCCCGCCTCGGCGCGGTGCGGGACGGTGGCGGCGTGATAGCGGTCAGCAACGGCTACGCCTTCTCGGGCGGCTTCAGCACTATGAACGTCTTCGACGTGCGTAACCCGGCAGCGCCGACCTGGATTGCCTCGCGCGGCGGGTCCTACTTGGCGCTGGCCGTCCGCGGGCCGCTCCTCGCGTGCTCGGGCATACAGCCATCCTACTTCACCCTGCTGGACGTCAGCGTCCCGTCAGCCATCAGGCAGCTGGGCAGCGTAGGCGGCTACGGCGGTGAGGGCATCTACTTCTTGGGCCGGTACGCCTACCTGAGCTGCGCCTACGACCACAAAGGGCTTCACATCATCGACATAGCCGACTCGACCGCCCCGGTGCTCAGGGGCAACTACGAGTCGGATGGCTCCGAGCACTACGACGTCTACGTGGAGCCATTCGGTCGCCGGTCGTTCATCGTGGCATGGTACGGCGGCCTGTCGGTGGCCGACGTGACCAATCCGGACGCGCCCACCGAAATCTGGACGGGATACGGCACATTCCAGGCTGTCGATGTCGATGTCGATGGAGACCGAGCCTACATTGCCGACGGGCCGGGCGGTCTACGCATAGTCGATGTGAGCAATGCCGGGCGACCAATTGAGATCGGCCTCTACGACACGACCGGCGTCCGCGAGGTCACATCCGCTGTTGCGCGTGACTCCTTCGCCTTCTGCAGTCGGTCTGGCAGCCAGCGCCGCTTCCTGCGAGTACTCGACGTGAGCGAACCATCGACTCCGGCGTTAGTCGCGGCCGAGTCGTGCTACAACGCACCTCAGGATATGGTCCTGAGGGACTCATTGCTCTACTGCGCCGAGATGAACCGCTTTCAGATCTTCAACGTTGCCCGGCCGCGGGAGCCCGTGCTGGTGGGGAGCTGCGTGATAGGCGCGGCCACGGACCTGACACTGACTGATACGCTTGCCTTCGCATCACGCAACATCGTGAACGTGGCCGACCCGAGCAACCCCATATCACTTGGCACCTTTCCGGTCGGAGGCAACGGCAACGCAGTTCTAGATACGTTCGTGTACCAGCCGGCCGCCTACGACTCACTGGTCGTGTTCAGCGTCGCCAATCCATTGGCCCCACGGCGTATCACAAGCCTGGTGCTGTCCGGCGGCCACATCTGGAATGCCGGGGTCGTGCTGGTCGACACGTTGCTGCACATCGGGGGCGACATCCTGCACATCGTGAGCGTCACAGACCCGGCACTGCCGCGGGAGGTCGGCACTTGGCGGCCGCCGTACGACATCAGGCGACTGCACTACGACGGGCAGTACTTCTATGCTGCCTGCTACGACGCGGGTGTCTGCGTGCTGGAGTCGAGCCTGACGGGGGTGACGGAGCCGCGAGCCGGCACGGGCAAGCCTCTGCGGGGCCTGCGCGTGTGGCCGACGCCAACTTCGGGCCCGCTCCTCCATGTAGCAGGCGGTGACAGACTCCTTGATGGCCGTCTCGCTCTGCGCGACGCCACAGGAAGGCAGGTTAGACCAGAGGCCAAAGCCGCAGCCGGGGCGGCATGTTCTATCGACATAGGCTCGTTGCCTGCTGGGGTCTACTTCGTGGAGCACAGGTCGGGCAACAGGAGGCAGACGGTCAAGTTCATCAAACGGTAAGGAGGTCACATGAAGCAGCTAGTGGTGCTGGTGATGCTACTGACCGCGATATTGGGGACGCTTCCCGTTTTCATAAGTGATCGATATTGGGGACGCTTTCCGTTTTCATAAGTGATTGTAGCGCAATAGGTTAGTTTTAGTGATTTGCCCGAAGATGCGCAGGGCGGCATCTACTCCATCCGACTGACCTCCGACTTCGGCAGAACCCGGGGGAAGGCGTTGAGGGCCGAGTAAGCTCAGTTTCACTCAGATCAGGGCGGCGGGGAGAACCCCGCCGTTCGGTTCTTTGAGGCGGTGCATCACGGATGTGTCCGGCGGGGTGTCCTGCGGGTGGGCGTGACGACTACACATAGTGGTGCCGCGCGGCGCGCTATACCATATGTTGTGGAGGGGGTGGATCCCCCATTGGTTCGTACAGCCAGGATGCGGTCAGATGGCGGCAGGAACCGTCGATGCGGCGCGGCTGCGAGCCGATGTCAGGGTTAAGCGTCGAGAACAGCGGCGTTTGTGCTCTCCAGCGTGCGGCGCAGGCGCGCGGCGAGGCTGAGTTCCAGCAACCGGTGCAGGACTGGGGGCGGTGGCGCGTTCAGGTTCGGTTGCCGGCCGCGCGCCGGTGCGGTCTTCGGTGAAACGGCGAGGTCGGCGTTCTGGATTCGGCCCGGTTCCGCGCCGCCTCTGCCCGGCGCGTTGACCTAAGTGCCGGTTTCCTGTATAATTATTCGACTGGTTGAGGTCCGATTCGCAGCGCGAGCCCTTGGGTGGCGTGCGGCTGCGCGGCTTTGGCCGCGCGGCTCTTTTTTCGCGCGCCGCACAACGGGCGGTGGACAAAAAGGAGCAGTGATGATGCGACAGGCGTTGGTCATCGTCGGGATGCTGCTGGTGCTCGGCATGGCGCAGGGCAGCGACCTGACTCTCAAACCGGGCCAGGGCGGCCAGGACGTGGTCACCGAGGCCTACCCGCCGAACGTCAGCTACGCGACCGGGCGGCTGACTTGGGTGTCCGGCAACAACTACGGAAAATACAGCGGGCCGCTGGAGTTCGGGGTGGGCACTTCCGGGGCCCACCGCGGCTGGGTGAAGTTCGACCTGTCGGCCGTGCCCGACGGGATACAGGTCGACGAGGTCGTGCTGGCCTTCCACTGCAACTACCGCTACTCGAGCCGGCCGAGCACCGCGGTGCGCGCGCTGGGTGTAGACCCGATCGAGACAGGTGCCGCGACGCTGTGGGCGGCGTTCTCGAACGCGCCGGTCGCGGCCGAGTCGGTGACCCACGACACGGGCTGGGTGTACCGCACGCTGAACGCAAGCGGCATCGCGGCGGTGCAGTCCGGTCTGTCGAGCAACTGGGCCGCGTTCGGGCTGGAGGAGGTGCACAACCTGCTCAACTACGGCGGTCGGGCCGACGCGTACTACTCGAGCCTGAAGCCGGTGCTCTATATCGGGTTCACCGCCGACGTGGATATGGGCATTGCCGGGTGCGGGCCGCAGACTTACCCGCTGGTCGAGGGCACGGTCGAGTCGCTGTACGTTGACGTGGCCAACGTCGGGGCGAGCACGGTCAGCGGGGCGCGGGTGTTTCTCGCGGTCGACTCGGTGCCGGTGGATTCGGTGACGATGCCGGCGATGGCGCCGAGCACGCAATTGCGCCGGTTTTTCGCCGTGGCGACGCCGCGGTCGGGCGGCGAGCGAACCGAGTACCAGTTCGCCGTGCGGCACGCCGGCGACGGTAACCCGCTGAATGATAACGGGGTGTACGACGACTGGGTCTTCCGGCGCGGGACGTGGTGGGCTGAGGGGTTTGACCGTAGCCAGGGCTTCCCGCCGCCCGGCTGGGCGATAGGCAATGCCGACGGTGGGCTGTACTCGTGGGGCGGCGGTACGCCGAACACCGCCCACGCAGGCTCAAGCCACGGTCGCTGCCCGAACGAGACGTCGCTGCGCAACGACGACTGGCTCGTCGCCCCGCCGCAGTTCATCACCGCCGGGTTCCAGGACACGCTGAGCCTGTTCGTGCGGACGACCTCGAGTGCGTGCCAGGATACGCTGGAGGTCTGGGCGATGGACGGGCCGACCCCGGCCGACACGGTCGCGCGCATCGCGGTTATCACCGCCGGGCAGACCGACTACGCCGAGCGGCGCTACAGCCTGCAGCAGTTCGCCGGGCAGACCGTGCGCATCGGCCTGCGCAAGCTGAGCACGAGCGATAATTCGATGCTGGTGGACAACCTGTCGCTGGCGCGGCTGCCCCAGGTGGACGTGGCGGTCGAGGCGATACTCGCGCCGGCAGGAGAACTGCGGCTGCCGGTAATCGAGCATCCCGCGGCGCGGTTGCGCAACCTGGGCATCGCCGAGGCGGGGATGAGCCTGCGTTTCATCGTGCGCAAGGGGTACACTGTGGTGTACGACACGGTCGAGTACGGCATCACGCTGGCCGCCGGCGACACGCTGACCTGGGCGCTGGCCAAGCCCTGGACCACGGCCGACACCGGGCTGTTCAGCATCACCGCGTTCATCAACCTGTCCGGGGACGGCTGCCGCTGGAACGACACGCTGCGGGTGATGACCCACGTCGCGTCGGCCTCAACCGGGGCCTGGGGCGAGCTGGGCAGCCTGCCCATCACGCCGTCGGGCAAGCTGGCCAAGGACGGCGCGTGGCTGGCCTGGCTCGCGGGCCCGGGCCGGATGTACGCGGCCAAGGGCAACAAGACCGGCGATTTCTATGCCTGGGACGAGGTGGCCGGGGCCTGGCTGGAACGGGCGTCCTGGCCGCTGGGCGTCGAGATGAAGGGCCCGGGCAAGGGTTCCTGCGCCACGGGGGATGGCGTCAGCCGGATTTACGCGACCAAGGGCAACAACACGCAGGGGTTCTGGTGCTACGACGCCTCGACAAGCGCGTGGACCCAACTGGCCGACGTGCCGATGGGAAGCTCGAACAAGCGGGTCAAGGGCGGCGGGGACATGGTCTTTGGCGAGGACGGCGGCCGGGGTTATGTCTACCTGCTCAAGGGGCAAGCGCAGGAGTTCTGGCGCTACGACGTGGCGGCGGACTCGTGGACCCCGCTGGCCGACGCGCCGCGCGGCGTGATGCCGAAGTGGGACCGCGGGTCGTGGCTGGTCACGGACGGGCTGGGCGGCATCTGGGCTCACAAGGCCAAGGCGAGCGAGTTGTGGACCTACGACATCGCCTCGGGCGCCTGGTCGGCCGGTTCGACCCCGGGCATCCCGCTGGTGAGCCCGCTGACCGGCAAGCGCAAGAAGGCCAAGGATGGCTCGGCCGGGGCCTGGGTCGACGGGACCATCTATGCGCTCAAGGGCGGCAACACGCAGGAGTTCTGGCAGTTGGACCTGGCGCGCAGCCTGTGGTCCGAGCTGGACACGATTCCCGCGTTCGGTTCCACGGGCAAGAAGAAGCGCGTGAAGGCGGGCGGCGACCTCGCCTCGGACGGCACCCGGCTCTTCGCCCTGAAGGGCGGCAAGACAGCCGAGGCGTGGGCGTGGGGGCCGCTCGGATTCGGGCCCGAGGCCGGCGTGCGGCAGGAGAGAAGCGGGGTCCAGGGCGAAGTCAGAGTGCAGAATGCAGAATGCAGAATCGCGGCAGTCCAGAGCCCGGCGCGGGCCGGGCGGGCCGCCTTGAGCTTTGCCGTGCCGCCAGCCGGGCAGGCGCGGCTGACCGTCTGCGATGCGGCGGGCCGGGTGGCGTTTGACCGAACCCTGGCCGGGCGCAGCGGTACGGTCGAATTGGGCGGGCTGGGGCGCGGGGTTTACCTTGCGCGCCTGTCCGGTCCAGGCTGGACCCGCACGGCGAGGCTGACGATATACTAGGAGAAGCTCGAAACTCGAATTCCGAAACCCGAGACGCCGGCCGGCGGAACACCGATGCCGCCGGCCGGTGTCGGGCAGGCGGCCTGTTCGCTTCGATGAGGGCGGCTCGGTGCCGGCTTGACACCCCGAGGGTGAGTCCTAGAATCTCCGCGGCAATGATATCACGAATCAAACGATTCCGCGAACTGATGAAGCGCGAGCGGCTGGACGGCTTTGTCGTGGCCGGGCCGGCTTCCCTGCGCTACCTGTGCGGCTACACCGGCTCGAACGGGATGCTGCTCATAACGCGCGATAAGGCAACATTTTACACCGACTTCCGCTACCGCGAGCAAATCCGGGCCGAGGTGCGCGGATGCCGGAAGCGGGTGCTGGACCGCGACCTTTTCGCCGGGTTCCCGGCCGAGGACGCCGGGGGCGTTCACCGGATGGGTATCGAGGAGAACATCCTGACGGTCGGCCGGTTTCGCTATCTCCGGAAGCAACTGAAGAAGGTCGAGGTCGTGCCGTCGGGCGACCTGACCCTGGAGCTGCGCCGGACCAAGGACGCAGGCGAGGTCGAGGCCATTGCCCGGGCCCAGCGGGTCACCGACGCGGTGTTCGCCAAGACCCTGCAGATGGTCCGGCCCGGGGTGAGTGAGGACGAGCTGGCCCTGGAAATCGACTTCGGGTTCCGCTCGCGGGGCGGCGAGACGGCGTTCACGTCCATCGTCGCCTCGGGACCGAACGGCGCGAAGCCGCACGCCGGGCACGGGCCGCGCAAGCTCAGGCGGGGCGACGCGGTGACGTTCGACATCGGCTGCCGGCTGGGCGGCTATTGTTCGGACATGACCCGGACCGTGTTCGTGGGCAAGGCGCCGGCACCGATGCGCCGGGTGTACGAAATCGTGCGCGAGGCGCAGGCCCGGGCACTGGCGGTCATCAGGCCCGGGCTGGACGCGAGCGCGGCCGACGCGGCGGCGCGCGACGTCATCGCCGCGGCGGGTTTCGCCAAGTGCTTCGGCCACTCGCTGGGGCACGGGGTCGGGCTGGACGTGCACGAGCGGCCGGTGCTGGCCGCGCGGAGCCGGGACACGCTCGCGCCGGGCGACGTCGTGACCGTCGAGCCGGGCATCTACCTGCCGGGCGAGGGCGGCGTGCGCATCGAGGACATGGTGCTGGTGACAGGGACGGGGTTGCGCAACCTGACGCACAGCCCGAAACAGCTCATCGAGCTTTAGCGAGAGGATACCGTGGTTACACCGAACGATTTCAAGGCCGGGATGCTCATCAAGTACAAGGACGGAATATACGTCGTGCTGACCCACTCGCGGTCGCGCACCGCCCAGCGCCGCGCCCGCGTGGTGGCCAAGATACGCAACATCAAGACCGGCTCGACGGTGGAGGAGAGCTTCGAGTCCGAGGTGAAGCTGGAGGAAGTCGATATGGAGCGGCGGCAGAGCCAGTTCCTGTACTCCGACGACACCGGCTGCCACTTCATGGACATGGAGAACTACGAGCAGTTCGCGCTCTCGCGCGAAAGCCTCGGCGACAACGTCTACTACCTGACCGACGGGGTCGAGATCGCGGTGAGCTACATCGAGGGCAAGCCGGTGAGCGTGCTGCCGCCGATGTTCGTCGTGCTCGAGGTCAAGGAGACCGAGCCCAACTTCCGCGGCGACACCGCGGCCGGCGGCGGCAAACCCGCGACGCTGTCCACCGGCCTGGTCATCACCGTGCCGTTCTTCGTGAAACTCGGCGACCGCGTGCGGGTCGACACTCGCAACAACACGTACGTCGAGAGAGCGTAGGCCGAGAAACTCGAAGTCCGAATGACGAATGACGAAACCCGAAGCTCGAGTGACGATTGCCGGTTGTCGATAGGATGCGGGGCGGACGTTTGCCGGACAATCGACAATCGACAATCGACAATCGACATTTGCCGGTAGCCAATGCCTGACGGTTCGCTCAGTCTGCCGTTCAAGAAGGTGCTCATCGCCTGCCGCGGCGAGGCCGCGATGCGGGTGATGCGCGCCTGCCGCGAGCTGTCGCTGCCGGCCGTGGTCGCCTATTCCGAGGCGGACCGCGACGCGCTGCCGACGCTTCTGGCCGACGAGGCGGTCTGCATCGGCCCGGCGCCCGAGGCCGACAGCTACATGAACCTGTCGCGCGTGCTCTCGGCCGCCGAGATAACCAGTTGCGACGCCCTGCACCCGGGCGGCGCGTTCTTCGCCGACAAGCCCGAGTTCATCGAGGCGGCCAGCACCTGCGGCATAGCCTTCATCGGGCCGAGCGCCGACGCGGTCCGGCTGCTCTCCGACCGCATCCGCTGCCGCGAGGTGGCGCGCGGGGCCGGCGTGACGGTCGTGCCCGGCACCGACGGCGAGGTGACCGATCCGGCCGCGGCCGCAGCAATCGCGGAACGGCTCGGCTACCCGGTGGTGTGCAAGGCGGCGGCCGGGCGCGGTACCCGCTCGATGCGCGTGGTCCGGCGCGACCGCGACCTCGAATCGGGCCTGCGGCTGTGCCAGGCCGAGGCCAAGGCAGCCTCAGGCGACGCCCGCGTCTACCTGGAGAAATTGCTCACCGGCTGCCGGCACCTGCGCGTGCCGGTGCTGGCCGACAACACGGGCAACGTGCGCGCGCTCGTCGAGCGCGACCGGTCGGTGCAGTACCGCTACGGGGTCCTGCTGGATGAGAGCCCGTCGCCCGCGGTCGAAGAGAAGCTGCGCGAGCGGCTGCTTGCAGCGGCCGAGAAGGTCGCGCGTGCCCTCGAACTGCGCCAGCCGGGGACAATCGATTTCTTCGCAACGGCGGAAGGTGAGTGCTACTTCGCCGGGGCCGACAGCCGGCTCGAACCGGACCACCCGGTGACCGAGATGCTTTGCGGCATCGACTGGGCCGGGGCGGGCATCAGGGCGGTGGCAGGACTGCAGGCCGGGGACGAGGGGCGAGGGGCGGGGGACGAAGGCAGAAGCCAGAGTGCAGAATGCAGAATGCAGAATGAAGAGCGCAAAGGGAAGATTGCAGACTGCAAGTCGCAAATCGCCGGGGCGAGGTGCGAGGGTTGTGCGATGCTGTGCCGCATCAGCGCGCAGAACCCGGACGCCGAGTTCGAGCAGACCAGCGGCCTGTTGACCGAGGTGCGGCTGCCGGGCGGGCCGGGCGTGCGGGTCGACAGCTACATCGCGCCCGGGTACGAGGTCCCGCCGGTGTACGACCCGCTCCTGGCCAAGATAACCGTCTGGGCGCCGGACCGCGAGCGGGCCATCGCCCGGATGGAGCGCTGCCTGGGCGAAACGACGGTCAGCGGGCTGAAGACGACCATCGGGCTGCAGCGCCGGCTGCTGGCCAACGCGCGGTTCCGGCGCGGGACCCTGGGCGTCGGCGCGCTGGACGAGGAATTGGGATGAGACTCGAACTTCGAATGACGAATGACGAATTCCGAATGACGAAACGGCGGTTGAGGACTGAATGAGAATCGAAGTCGCGCCGACGCCGAGCGAGTTTGCCGAGCCGGGGCCGTCGGACGCGGTCGTGGTCATCGACGTGTTCCGGGCGAGCACGACGATTGTCAGTGCCATCGCCAGCGGCGCCAAGCGAATCCTGCCCGTGACCGACGTGGAGCAGGCGGTCAGGCTGGCCAAGCCCTACGACCCGGGCGAGGCGGTGCTGGCCGGCGAGCGCGAGTGCCGGCGCATCGAGGGCTTCGCGCTGGGCAATTCGCCGCGCGAGTTCACCCGCGAGGCGGTCGGCGGGAAGACCGTGATATTCACGACCACCAACGGGACCGCGGCCCTGCTCGCCGCGGGCGACGCCGGGCTGGTCCTCGTGGGCTGTTTCCTCAACCTGGGCGCGGTGGCCGAGCGGCTGCGCGGGCACGAGTCCGTGATCGTGCTCTGCGCGGGCAACGAGGGCCGGCTCAGCCTGGAGGATTTCGTCTGCGCCGGCGGGCTGGTTACGCGGCTGGAGCAGGGCGCGGAACAGTTGTCGGACGCGGCTTGGGCCGCCAGCGCCGCGTTCGAGCGGCTCGAGGGCGACCTGCGCGGCACCCTGCTGGAGACCGAGCATGCCCACCGGCTGGCCGGCCTGGGCTTCGGGGCAGACCTGGAACTGGCCCTGCGCGTCGACGCCGTTTCGGCGTTGCCGCGGCTGGCCGACGGCCGTATCGAGCCGTGGCCGGCTTGACTTAACCCCCTGTCTCGCCTACAATTATACGTTAAGGCTCTGGGTGTAATCGGGCCTTAAACGGAACGCGAAGGCATGCTGCAAGGATTGTCTATGGCTTGGCAAATCATCTCTTGTCGGGCGGTTACGCCCATATTCGTTCGATGAGGGCCGCCGAGGCGAAAAGCCAGCGGCTGGCAGCGGCCATCAGCCAGACCGACGCCCTGCTTGAACGCTCCATCAAGTTCTACCCCAACGACTTAC
The DNA here is from genome assembly GCA_046485245.1 of bacterium. Classification (GTDB taxonomy): domain Bacteria; phylum Hydrothermota; class Tepidihabitantia; order Tepidihabitantales; family Tepidihabitantaceae; genus CBFGJX01. The sequence goes on along the minus strand of JAWOHG010000134.1, from coordinate 3,216 downwards.
CGGCAAACGACAGCCATCGCCTGACCGGCTGGCGCAGCACGCTGCGGCGCGAGGACGGCATCCTGGTCGAGTGGACCGCGGATGAGTTCGCCGGCCTGGGCGCGCTGGCCCGGCAGCGGGAGGCGGTGCGCGCCCACAGCGAGGCGCTGCTCGTGGCCGAGACGCTGGGCGACGTGATTCTCTCGACCGGGGACCGCGACGCCCTGACGCGGCGCGCGCTGGGCATCCTGCCGCTGTCCGAGGTTGGGCGGTTCGACGAGATATGGGGCTGCGCCGAGCTGCGCTCGCCGCGCATCGTGCGCTCGGCCGCGGCGCTGCTGGAGGCGCTGGAGAAGATCGAGGGCCAGTACGGCACGGGCACGGCGCTGGCCTACGTCCTTTTCGCGTTGGCCGGGGCGCGGCGCGAGGAGGACCTTGCCCGGCAGGGCGACCGGCTGGATGAGCTGTTTGAACGGCTGACCACGCTGCCGGCGGTCCTGCAGACGCTCGAGGGGTTCGAGGCGGTCGAGCGCGGCGACCACTTCAATGCGCGGTTCGGCCTGTTGTCCGCGGTGCACGAGGGGCTGTGGCAGCTCAAGCCGCGGCGCGTCGGGACCGAGTTTCTCATCACCCACGTGCTCGAGCGCTACCTCGGCGACGGGCCGGGCGCGGGCGACTCGCTCGGGCTGGCCCTGCTGGATTCCATCATCCTGGCCAAGCTCGGGTTCGAGGTGCGCTGGACCATCGAGGAGTCGGTGATGCGGCTGGTGGTGTCGGTCGGCCGCCAGGCGGTGCACTGGGAGGTGACCGAGAACCTGCCGCTGTCGTTCGTGCCGGTCACGCCGGGGCGCGTGCTGGGCCGGCCCGACCTGTTCGCGCTGGTCTACGGCAGCATCGGCACGCTCTGCTTCACGCGCGGGCTTTTCGACAAGGCAATCACCAATTACGAGCGGGTGCTGGAACTGCGGCCGCGCGCGGTCGAGGCGATGGACAGCCTCGGCTCGTCCTGGCTGCGCAAGGGCGCGCCGGACAAGGCCGTCAAGGTGCTGCAGCGGGCGCTGGAGCTGGCCCCGGACTCGGCCGAGGTACACTACCACCTCGGTACGGCCTGGGCGATGATGACCGACTGGCGCCGGGCCATCGACAGCTTCCGGCGGGCCATCGGGCTGCGGCCCGGCTACGTCGAGGCCTACAACAACCTCGGCTACGCCTATTCGCGGACGGGCAATGTCCAGCAGGCGACCGCCGCCTACAACATGGCGCTGGAGCACCGGCCCGATTACTGGGAGGCCTGTTTCAACCTCGGCAACCTGTGCCTGGAGCAGGGCGATTTCCCCTCCGCGGTGCGCTGGTACCGCGAGACGGTGCGGCTGCAGCCGCGGCTGGTCGGCGCGTGGTACAACATGGGCCAGGCGCACTACTCCAAGGGTGACCTCGACGCCGCGGTGAGCGCCTACCAGCGCGCCGTGCAGATCGAGCCCAAGCACTTCGGCGCCTGGCACAACCTCGGCATCGCCTACCGCGACAAGGGCCTGACCGAGAAGGCCGTGCAGGCGCTGGAGAAGGCAGTGAGCATCAACCCGAACCTGATGAGATAACCGCGATGGAAACCCCAAACCCCAAATCCCAAACCCCAAAGGTGGTGAGGTAAACGATGGCGTTGCGCGACTGGCCGCTCATCGGAGGACTGGCCCGGCTGTTTGACAGGAAGGACGACTACAACTGGACCCCGGGCCGCATCGGGCCGCGTTTCAAGTGGATGGACCACACCCACCTGCACATCTTCGACGGCCCGCTGGCGGGCAAGCAGGTCGAGCTCGTCACCGAGGTGATGGAGAAGAAGGCCAACGTCTTCAGCTACCTCGACGGCAAGCAGGTCGGCCGCTGCTACATCGAGCGCGACCCGCCGGGCAAGGGCATCGTGCTGTGGGACATCGCGGTGCAGGACACCCTGCGCCGGCACGGGCTGGCGTCGATAATGACCTACACCATTTTCCGCGAGCTGCTGTCCCAGCAGAACACGGCGTCCTTCAAGATCCGGATGATGCGGCTGATGAAGCCGACCGACCGTAACGTCGAACTGCAGAACGTCGGCATCGGCGTCATCGGCAACCGCCTCGGCTTCATCCCCGAGTTCGACATCAAGAAGGTGCTCGACCCCAAGAACATCACCGGGATGGAGGTGCTGCCGGCCAAGGGCAACTTCCCGCCCAGCTTCAAGATCGTCATCCGCACGTTCCCGCTGGTGCTCATCGCCTTCATCCTCGACCAGGACTCGCTCAAGCCGGTCGACGACTTTCGTACCTACGTCAAGCTCAGCAAGGACGAGGTGCTCATCCACGACTGGGTGCGGCGCGGGCTCATCGTGGTCGGCAACGGCAACTACGTCCTGCGCTCACACGGCATCAACCAGTTCGTCAACCACATCGCCACCGACGCCTTCGAGGCCAAGGTGTTCCGCCGTCGTATCCGCGGGATGTAGCCGGGAACTGAGGGCGAGGGGTGGACGAGATTTCCGATCTCCAATTTCCGATCGCCGACCTGTCCGACCGGATCGCAGATCGAACTTCGGAAATCGGCGATTTTTGACCATGGTTGACAATCGGCGGCCTGCCGTCGACAATTGACGCCATGCCGGCGAAGTTCAGGCTCGACCAGTACCACTCGATCGAGATATCGGTCGCCAAGCTGAGCGAGAAGTACGGCTGCGGCCTGATGCTGAAGGGCCTGGGCGCGGCCGGCACGTCCGACCCGCTGGTCAACGTCCTGAGCAACTACGGCTACACCGCCATCCGCGCCGACCGGCCGGCCCAGAAGATCATCGAGAACTCGGGCCTGCTCAAGCAGTTCTACGACAACGCTTTCTCGTCCAAGACGCCGCTGCGCCAGAACTTCAAGCAGGTCTACGGTCACCTCGAGGTGCTGCTGGCCTGCGATGCGCCGGCCAAGACGGTGTGGTTCGTGGCCGACCCGCACAACCGGATGGCGCTGGCCAACTATTTCCGCGACGCGATTTCGCTGGGACTCAAGGGCCTGGGTGTGCTCTTGACCGGTTCGATGATACGGCTGACCAACGTCGGCTGGCAGAACCTCTACGACCTGCTGCCCGACAAGCTGTTCAACGAGAACCGCGCCATCCAGCGCGTCGAGGTCCTGAGCGTGCTGTCGGGCGTGCGCTGGCGGCCGCCGTCGCTGTCGGTCGGGGTGACCGCGCTCAACTTCCGCGAGCCGGCCGAG
>JAWOHG010000051.1:0-5265 GCA_046485245.1 bacterium | reverse complement strand
GCCGACCTGCGCCTGTACCACCGGCTCCTGCCCGCGCTCGCCGACACCGCCTTTCGCCGCGACTACCTCGACAACTCAGCGCGCGTCGGGCTCGCCTGGCAGCCGGCCGAGCCCACGCGGGTGTCGCTCACCGGCCGCGCCGACCTCGGGTACTTCCCGCGGCCCGACTCCTACAGCTATAACTACCTCACCGGCCGCGTCGAACTCGACCTGCGCCAGGACCTCGGCCTGCTCTCCTCGATGGACGCCGGGGTCGAACTGGCCCGCCGTTACACCACCGTAGACCAGCGCTACACCGAGGTCTGCGCCAACGCCGGCATCGACGGCTACATCGGCTCGGGCCCGCACGCCGCGCTCACCCTCGACGCCGCGCGCCGCCGCTACGCCGACCCGGGCCGCAGCTACTTCGAGGTCGGGCCGACTTTCGAGTTCGGGGTCGACGTGTCCGACGCGTTCTCGTTCGACCTCGACGACGATGCCCGCGCGACCCTGTACGACTCGACCGCCGGTGTCTACACCGACTTCGTGGAGAACTCGACCCGCCTCGGGTTCGAGTACCGCGTCGGGACCGACGTCGGCCTGCGGGTCGGCCCGCAATTCGACTTCGGCCAGGGCCTGCGCGGCGCGAGTGACGAGGACTACCGCGAGCTGTCGCTTTCCGCCGGGCTCGACGTAGCGCGCTCCGGCCGGTTCTGGCTGTCGCTCGACGACCGTTTCGGCGCCCGCCGCTTCCCCAATGCCGACACGCTCTTTGCCAGCTCGTACGCCTTCAACGAGCTCAGCCTGATGCTCGACTGGACGCTCATCGCCGCGGCCGGCTCGCGCCTGTCGCTTAACGGTTCCGCGACGGTCAGCCCCGAGTGGCACGCGGTCGACACCGACGACTTCATCACCCGCATCTTCACCCTCGAACTGCGCTGGGGCCCTTGAGCCCCGGCAGCTTGACAGCCGCTCGTCCCGGACTACGCTGTGGCGGGAAAGAATCGCAATGCTGACCGCCCTGCTCGCCCTCTCACTCCTTGCCGCCCCGGACATCGGGGTGGATTCGATCACCGAGCCGGATGCGAGCGAAGAATCTGGCACGACTATTATCCCGGCCGCACTGATATCGAACTCAGGCGACTCGGCCGGCTCCTTCGGCGCTTGGTTCGTCATCACTTCCTACGGCTCTGTTCTCTACCGGGAGTCGTTGGCTGTCGCCGCCCTGGAACCGGACGGAGATACTACGCTGTTCTTCCCGGGCTTCTTCGTCCCGTATTCGGAAGACACGCTGACCGCGCACTGCTGGGTTGCGGCGATTGGCGACTCGAACCCGCAGAACGACACGGCCCGGCTTGGGGTCTCGCCGTATCCGCACCTGCCCTGAAATCCAGGAGGTTGGCGCGAGTTCGCGCCAGTACCCAGGTCGGCATCCGGCAAGGCGGTCCACCGCGGCAGTTGGCTCGCCAGCATCCGTGGCGACGATCGGATCTTCGTAGCGCGCGGCAACAAGACGCTGGACTTCTTCTGCGCCAACTTCTTCCGCCTGAACTATGACACCCTGTCGTCGCTTCCCGTCGGTCCGTCAGGCAAGCTTCCATACAAAGGCAGCCGTGCCGTGGGTGGGGGCAACCGCCATATCTATCACGTTCGCGGCAACGGCACGCTGGAGTTTATGCGCTACGATGTCGCGACGGACTCCTGGGAGTTCCTGCCCGATATCCCTGCCGGCACACAGCCAAAAGTGAAGGGCGGATGCGACATCGCCTATACCGAACGGCACGACACCGGCTATGTCTACTTGCTGAAGGGCCGGAGCCCGGACTTCCTCCGCTTCAACACGGTCTCGCGTGAGTGGTCGACGCTGCCCACTCCTCCGTTCGAGCCAAAAGCAACAGAGGGCACCTGGTTATGCTATGACCTCAGCCGCATCATCTATGTCCATCCGGCCAAGTCCGAGTTCATGTATCGGTTCGACGCGCAGGCTGACACCTGGTGTCATGGAGTTCTGGCAGGCATGCCGTTGTTCAACAGCCAGACTGGAAAGACCAAGAAGCCCAAAGATGGTGGGAGCGCCGGCTGGCACTATGGCAAGCTGTACGCAATGAAGGGTGGCAACACGCAGGACCTCTACATATACGACCCTGTTGCGGACCAGTGGTTCGAGCGGGAGACCATCCCCAGTGTTGGTTACCTCGGGAAGAAGCACCGCGTCAAAGGCGGCGGTGACGCCATCACCTACGACGACGGCAACGTTCCGGTCGTCTTGCTGGCGCTCAAGGGTGGCAAGTCGGACGAGCTGTGGCGCTACGAGTGGACCATGACAGGCACATCCAAGGCGGCCTCGGGACCGGCACACCTTGCCGCGACGGTACCCAAGCCCACCGTGAGCACCCCGTGCGCTCGCTCCACATTGACGGTGTCGATTCACTCGCCCGACGCCGCCTGCTTCGATGCCACCGGCCGGCGCGTGAACGCGACCGGCCTACTGCGACCCGGCGTGTACTACCTTGGACCCGGTCACCGCCGCGTGGTGGTGATACGCTGATATGCTGACCGCGCTTGTCGCCCTTACCCTCCTCGCCGCCCCGGACATCGGGGTGGATTCCATCATCAGGCCGGGTGCGGTGGAAATGTCCGGGGTGCGGATAGTCCCGGCGGCACGCGTGTCGAACTCCGGCGACGCGGCCGACACGTTCACCGCCTGGTTCGAGGTCACTTCCTACGGCGCGATCTGCTACCTCGAATCGCTCCGGGTCGCAGGTCTTGCCCCGGCCTCGGAAACCACGCTCTACTTTCCGGTGTTCCTTGTTGGAGCTCGTGGGGATACGGCTACCGCCCATTGCTGGGTAGCGGCAATCGGCGACTCCAACCCGCAGAACGACACGCTGCACCGCGGGTTCCGGTTGGACGCGCACTTGCCCTGAAGCCACGGCTGGCGCGAGTTCGCGCTACTACCCACCTCGCCATCGGGCCGGGCAGCCTACCGTGGTGCGTGGCTCGCGACTATCCGCGGCCGCCCTCGCCTGTTCGCCGCCCGCGGCAACAAGACCTTCGACCTCATTGGCGTCGATGCCGACCGCGGCGGCAACGTGCGGCTCGCGGACCTGCCATTGGGTCCGTCCGGCAAGCCTCCCTACAAGGGCAGTCGCGCAACGGGCGACGACGCCCGCTACATCTACCACGTCCGCGGCAGCAACACGGCCGAGTTCATGCGCTATGATGCGGCGACCGACTCATGGTCGCTTCTGCCCGACGTGCCGGTCGGGACCAAGCCGACGGTGAAGGGTGGCGTCGATCTTGTCTTCGTGCAGCGGTACGGTACCGGCTATGTGTACCTACTGCGGGGCAAGGGTCCCGACTACTACCGCTACAATACCTCGACCGGCGCCTGGTCCGCCTTGCCAGCTCCGCCGTTCGAGCCCAGGGGCAGAGAAGGTAATTGGCTCTGCTACGACCTGGAACGGTACATCTACTGCCAGCCGGCCAAGGGGTCAATGATGTACCGCTTCGATGTCGCTGGCGATACGTGGCTGCGCGACTCGCTTCACGGGGTCCCCCGGTTCAACCTGCAGACCGGCCGGACCAAGAAACCCGGCGAAGGCGGCGGCGGTGCCTGGCACGACGGCCTGCTGTACGCTCTGAAGGGCAACAACACGCAAGATATCTATAGCTTCAACCCCGAGACGGGACAGTGGGGAGAACGCGAAACCGTGCCCGGGGAGTTCTTCTATAACGGCAAGCGCACCCGCGTGAAGGCTGGCGGCGACATGATAAGCTACGAGGGCGGTAACGTTCCGGCGATGCTCTTCGTTCTCAAGGGCGGCAAGACGGACGAACTGTGGCGCTACGAGCAGGACAAGGTTGGCGCAGCAAAGACGGACCCGGCGCAATCTGCCACGACGGTGCACAGATTCGCTGAGCGCACCCCGCGTGCTCGGTCCACGTTGACGGCATCACTCCACTCGCTCGGCACCGCCTGCTTCGACGTTCTCGGGCGCAGGGTGAACGCGGCCGGGCAGTTGCGGCCCGGGGTGTACTACTTTGGCCCGGAGCGCCGCCGCGTGGTCGTGGTCCGCTGACCGTCTTCTCACCAGTCCAAAACCAGGGCATCCCACTTTGCCGTGGCCGGCGCCCGCCGCCGCGCTTGCGGGGCAGGCGTGATAGCTACATGTAGTGGTCCGAGCCGGAATCGGACACTGCAGGTTGTGGAGGGGGTGAGCCCGGTGGTGATGCAGGTCCCGAGCCAGGCCGCGAGCGCGGTGGCGAGCCGCTGTGCGAGCGCGAGCCAGACCGGCGATTCGAACTCGATGACGATGACACCGGCAAGCGGATGGTCGAACCGGCACGCAAGCAGCGGCCTGAGCAGGGGCGCGAGCTCGCCAACCAGCACAGCCGCGACCGCGGAGTTCAGGAACGCAATCAGGGTCGCGTTCAGCCCTGGCGAGAAACGCGGGCAGACGCAGGCGATTACGCGCGCGTAGGCACGCCGGTCAAGTCGCCGCCTCGTGGCCCCGTTCGCGGCCCGGCAAGGTGCCTCACCCGTGGCTTCCCAAGTGGCTTGCCCAGTCCTGACTGATGGCAAGCCGTCGGCGCATACCACCTGTGGGCCGGCGGCGGAGAGAGATTCCTCCAATCGCGCCTGCGGCGCTCCGTCGGAATGACAGACCGAAGAGCCGTAAGCCGTCCGGTCACCGCGAGCGCAGCGTGGCGGTCTTCCGCCGGGGATTGCCACAACCGCTGAAGCGGCCTCGCAATGACAGCTCGCTTGGGACGCGCTGAGACGATTGCCGACTGGCACCCTCACCCTTGCCCTCTCCCATCAATGGAGAGGGAGAAGACGCGGGACGTCGAACGAAGCGCTTCGTGTCTCTGTTGGCTTCGTGTCTTGGACGCTGTCGTGTTCTTTGTGGTGAACCGGCCCGCGCGCAAACCGCGGTACAGCCCCGTCGCCCAGGTCCGCTTGGGACAGTCCCGGGTCTGCGTCCGACAGCTCGGTAACTACCGCCATCGAGGCGAGAGAGAAGATGGGAGCCGGGCGACAGGCGGCAGAGGCCCGGCCCGGGCCTGTGTCGGGTCGGGCTAACCGTTGGCTTTGCCGAACCAGTCGGTGATGCGCACGCGCACGACGCCGACCTTCGAGAGGTCGCGGCCGAGCAGGCGCGCTTTCACCGGGGCCGGGTCAGGCTCGTGCCGGTTGATGAGCAGTTCGAGGGCGCGGTGCTTGTCGGCCTCGTCTTCGACCAGCTCGGCCCGGCCCGCGAACTGGACCGAGCGGTAGGCGTG
>JAWOHG010000021.1:0-3328 GCA_046485245.1 bacterium | reverse complement strand
CGCCGGCGGGTAGCGCTCGATGGGCAGGCCCGGCACGAGCGTGCGCCCGGTGAACGCCGGGTAGTTCGGCGAGTACCGGTGCGCCTTGAACACCTCGTTGGCCCTGAGCGGAATCGTGTGGTACTGGATCATCGGTCCCGAGTCGCAGACCGGGTTGATGTAGCGCCAGACAGCCTGGCCCGCGTCGGTGACCTCGAATATGTCCCCGTTCGGGCCGGCGGTAACCAGCGTGTTGCCGTTGGGCAGTCGCTGGCTGCCGGACACGTAGTCCGCGTAGAACCCGCCCGGCCCGCCGTAAGACCAGGCCGTCGAGTCCGGTCCCCAGGTGGTATCCGGCCGCAGCGGGTACGAGCCGAGGCTGTCCGCCGGCAGCACCAGTTCGTCGACCGTGGAGTAATGCCGACCGGCCAGCATCCCATTGTTGAACACCAGCACGTGACCGGCGCCGTTGAGGCTGTCACCGATCCAGCGCGCGTCGTGCTGGAAGAACAACCGCCGGTCGACCTCGGTGCCGTGGCTGTACGCGACCGAGTGGCCCCAGCGGTACAGCAGGTCGCCGCCTCGCCCGTGCCGGCCGCCGGAATGCCCGCGTGCCTGCTCGGTCGTCGTGCTATGGTCGATGACCCAGATTTCCGAGAACTGGCGGCAGCTGATCATCACCTGGTCCAGTTCGGCGTTGTAGTCGACCGAGTTGCAGTGGTGCCAGTCGGCAGTGCCGCGCGTGTCCGAGTGGTAGTTGATGTTGATCAGCTCCGGGTGCTCGCGCACCACGCCCCAGTTCTGCTTCGTAGAGTCGAACTGCTGGATGAGGTGGTCCCACGCGTGCCATTCCCAGACTATCGAATCGGCCCCGGGGTCGATTTCGATGACGTGGTCGGGCCAGAGCGCGTCGCGGCTGAGGAACTCTGGGTTGCGGCCAGCGGCAATCGCCTCTTCCCGCCCCTTGAACTCCCACGCGATGGCCAGCAGGTGGCCGTCGGGCAGGACCGCGACATTGTGGTGCAGGACGTGCCGGTCCGTGGAGTACTCGAACGCCCAGACCAGGTTACCGTCCCAGTTGATGCGCTCCAGCCGACCGCCCCGACCGCCACCGTTGAACTGCGCATTGGGCAGCCTTGCCGTCCGCAGGAGGTCGCCGTTCTCCAGCAGGTACGCTGCCAACCCCGGCTTGTACTGGCTGGGCCAGGAGTGAATCAGGCGACCCTGGTTGTCGATGAGGTAAGTGACCTCGTACGACATCGGCGCGAACAGCGTGTAGCCGACGAAAGCACCCGTGTCATTCTGCATCAGCCCCATCGTCCGCGGCTGGGCCGCAGCCGGCCGGGCCAGCGCAAAGGCCAGCAGCGCCGCAGCGCAGGCCCGTATCATCACCTGCCCGCCGTGCTCGGCCGCCCGACCTTGCAGCGGCTGGGTTTGTCTATCGCGCGAGCCCTCGCCCTCGTCTCCTGCCTAACGGACCGGGATGTGAACAAACACGCTGCGCGGGTCGTCGCCAAACTCCTGCAGACGCTGGAAGTCCTGCTTGAACCGTTTCTCCAGGCTCGCCTCGATCTCGTCGATGTAGACCTTTGGGCACGCGCCGTAGCTGATGCTGAAACTGGCATCGGGACCGGCCAGCACCTCGTTCCGCCGGTTGGTAAACCCGAGCTCGGCGAGCAGTTCGAGCGCGTCGCTGCCAGTCTTCTGGTTGGCGGCGAAAACGGTGATTGTCACCCTATCCCGCTCGGGTGCCGTCGGCGGGCCCGCGACCGGCAGGTAGATGAAAACGTCGTCGTCGTCCGGCTCGAACGAACGCCGCGGCTGCAGCGCCACGTCGTGTTCCTCGTCCACGAGCGCGACGATTTCGTCGACGATGACCGGCGCGGCCGAACCGTACCGGACCTCGGCCTCCTCCTGCACGTCGGCCTCGACGTAATTCTCGTCGTTGGTGTAACCCAGCGCGGCTAGGCGGTCCAGCAACCCCTCGCCCTGTTCCTCGTCGTCGGTCGACACGACCACGCGCAGCGAGGCGCGGTTTGAGTTCGTGCCCGCCTGCGTCTCAAACGGCAGGTTGATGAACACCTCGAGGTCGGTCGAATCGAACTCCCGGCTGCGGCGTAGTTCGACGTCGTACCGGCCTTCGGTGTACGTGGCGATCTCGTCGACGTAGGCAAGCGGCGCCGCGCCGTACTTGATGTTGAACTCGCGGTTGGGGTTGGACCGGACCCGGCCCTCGGGATTGCTGTAGCCGCGCGCCGCCAGCTTGTCCAGAAGCGCCCGGGCCTTGGCCGGGTTGTCGGAGAAGATGACGATGCTAAGCCCGGACTTCGCGACCGCGCCGAGGCCCACCGTGGCCAGCGCCAGCGTCAGGACCAGGGTGCGGCCGAACGAACGATGCAACATGGCGATGCTCCTTTGCCGGACGTATCAGTCCATCATAAGTCACTCTCGAACCGTGTCAACCGTCCTGCTTGCCGCCTTGACCCGCCCGGCACCGCCCCTATCATAAGCGCGGATGCGCATCCTCGTCATCAACTGGCGCTGCATGAAGAACCCGTTGGCCGGCGGCGCCGAGATATACCTGCAGGAGATCTTCCGCCGCATCGTCGGCCGCGGCCACGAGGTCACCCAGCTTGCCGAGCGCTTTGCCGGCTCCCTGCCCGACGAATACCTCGACGGCATCCGCGTCCAGCGCCTCGGTGGCGGGCACACCTTCAACTTCGCGGTCTGGCGCGCCCTGCCCGCCATCGTCGCCAACGGCGCCTACGACATCGTCATCGACGACCTCAACAAGATACCTTTCTACTCGCCCTGGCGCACAGGGAAACCGGTGCTGGCCATCCTGATGCACCTGTTCCGCGGCTCCATATTCAGGGAGACCATCCCGCCGCTCGCCGCCTATGTCTGGCTCGCCGAGACCGCCATCCCGCTCGCGTACAGGAACTGCCCGTTTGCCGTCCTGTCCGAGAGCTCCAAGAAGGACACCGTCAGGGTCGGCATACCGGCCGAGCACATCGCAGTCATCCCGCCCGGCACCGACTTCTCCCGTTTCGCCCCCGCCCCTCGCCCCCCGTCCCTCGACCCCGTTCCCGTTGTTCTTCACGTCGGCCGCCTCAAGAAGTACAAGGCGGTCGACCATCTCCTGCGCGCCGCGCGCCTGCTGCTCGACCGCGGCCGCAAACTGCGGGTTGTGATTGTCGGCGGCGGTGATGACCGGCCCCGTCTCGAGGCGGTCGCGGCCAAGCTCAACCTCGGCGACGCCGACAATCACAACCCGCAGTTTGCGGCCGCGGTCGAGCAGCAGGCGCGCGACACGCAGGAGATCGTCGACCGCCTTGTACTTCTTGAG
>JAWOHG010000290.1:0-3581 GCA_046485245.1 bacterium | reverse complement strand
TCGACCACAGCGACCGCGAACCCTGCGGGTCCTGTGCCTGCACCGAAACGTAGTACGTATCGGGAACGCTCCAGGCGTGGACCGCCTGAACCGTGTCGGTGTTGTTCACGACGCGGCTCCAGTCAGTCGTGTCGCCGTCGTCCCAGTCGAACCGCATCGCCACCCGGAACCCGTCCGGGTCCTCGCCGCGGGCCGTGAAAGTCCCGGCCACGCCGACCAGGAGCTGGCTCGGCCCGGTGGGCGGTGCGGACGTGTCCGGCCGGGCGTTGCCCGGGCACGAGATGCCCGACAGGACCAGCCCTGCTGCCAGGACTGCGGTCAGAACGGATTCTCTGGTAAGCGTCATTGTGTCTCCTCGGTTGTCACCTAGAATTACACTGACGGGGGCCGGGCGTCAAGCCGGCGCCCTGCCGGTTGGACGAACGTGCATCCGTCGGCGACCGTCAAAAACCGCCGGGGCGGCGAACCGCCCCGGCAAGTGAAGTGCGCCGCGTTATCAGCGGCCCACTACGAAACTGCGCACTGTCGTACGGTACGGCTCGGTCAAGCACGCGACGAATACGCCGCTGCGCAAGTTATCAGTGCAAAGGGTAGCGCAGCCCGTGCCGCCTGTCAAACTTGTCGCCAGCACGACGCGACCGGCCGCGTCGACGACGCGCAGGGTCGCGGGTCCGGCCAGGCCCGGCGCGCTGAATGTTGCTCGTCCGCCCGAAACCGGGTTGGGTGCGATGCGCAGGCCCGCCGCACGCGCCACCGGCCCGAGTTCCTCTTCCACGCCCGTCCCGTACCGCACCAGCGCCCGCATCATGTGGTCGCTCGCACTCATCCCGTAAGGCGTGACCCAGCCCTGGTCCGGAAAGAACCACCACTGGCGCTCGGGCCAGGTCAGCGCGTCGTCGGAGGAGAATATCATGTCGAAGATGTTACGCTGCCACCATACGATGTAGAAGTCGCCCGAGTCGATGCGCACCGGCTCGGTAAGCGCGTAGTCACGCCAGCCCGGGGTCCGGTTGGGCGGCACGTCCAGCCGCTGCTCGTGGTACAGCACCGTGCCCGGCTTGCCATTCGGCCCGTCATCGTCCCAGACGCGCAGGTAAATCTCCTGACCGCCGTCGTAGTTCACCTCGGCCCGCGCGGCGATGACCTCGCACGGGTACTCGCCGGGCGTGAACCTCACGCCCGCGCCGAACGAGTCGCGGTCCGAGCACCACCAGGTCACGGTCACGCCACTGTCGTAGAAGAGCACCGTATCGGTACGGTCCGCCGCCGGCTCAAGCCTCACCGGTGAGGCCGCAGGCGCAAGCCGGTCGGCGCCCGGCACCAGCGCCGCGCCGACCAGTACCGCAAAGACCATCAGTAGTGTCATCTGTCTGCCTCCTTGGCGCGCAGTCCCGCGCGCATCTCAGACTTTCAGGCGCTCGGCCAGCCAGGCGATGTTGCGGCCGAGGTTCTTGAAGGTCTCAACTCCTTCCTCGTCCTTGAGGATGTCGCCCTGCTTCGAGCCGAACCCGAAGTTCCAGTAGGTCGAGCCGGGCACGACCATTTCCTTCATCAGGAAGAAGCTGTTGATCTGCGAGAACACGGCGGTCGCCCCGCCCCGGCGCACCGCGACCACGGCCGCGCCGATCTTGCGGCGCAGCGGGTTGCCGTTGTTGCCCTCGACCAGCCCGGCGCGGTCGATGAGCGCCTTGGTCTCCGTGCTCATCGACGCGAAGTAGGTCGGCGAGCCGATGATGATGATGTCCGACGCGTACATCTTCTCGATTAGCGGGTTCATCGCGTCATCCCAGCCGTGACAGCGCCGGTCGCGTATCTGGCTGCACTTGAAACACGAGATGCAACCGTGTAAATCGAGCCCGCCCACCTGCACGATTTCGGTCTCGATGCCGGCGGGCTTGAGTTCGTCGAGCACCAATTCCAGGGCCCGGCGCGTGTTGCCGTGCACCCGCGGCGAACCGTTGAATGCTGTTGCCTTCACTGTTTCTCCTCTGCTAATGCCGGACGACCGCGCGCGTCTCGGACTCACCCGCCCGGTCCAGCCTGATGATGTACACTCCCCGGCTCATCGGTGCGAGGTCCAGTTCGGCCCGAGTGTCGTCCGACCCGACGGCGCGCTCAAGCACGATCCGTCCTGCCGCATCCACAACCGCCACGCGCCGCGCCCCGGCCGCGAACCGCAGCCCGACCGCCCCGCTTGTCGGGTTCCCTGTCATCTGCATTCTCCATTCTGCCTTCTGCATTCTGCCTTCGTCCTCAATGCCCGCAGCCAGCAGCCGGTCGATGGTGGCGATGACCTGCCACGGGTCGAACTGGTCCGACCAGTAGCGCACCACGCCCGCCTGGTCAATGATGTAGTCCTGCGGGTAGGGCGCGGTCGGGTTGGGGACGCGCCACGACTGGTACACGGCGTCGCCCGAGTCGACCAGCCCGACGAAGCGCATCCCGAACACGTCACGGAATTCGCTCAGGTACCCGATCTGCGTCCCGATGGCCAGCATCGCCACGTCGGACGTGTCATAGCGCGGGAAGATCCCGCCGTCGATGGCCGCAGCCTGCGGCCCGCACAGCGGTCACCACGACGCGCCGAACTCAAGGTAGACGACGCGCCCCCGGTAGTCGGACAGCCGGTGGTACACCGCGTCCGTGCCCAGCAGGTTGAAGTCCGGGGCGATTGACCCGACCTGCGGGAACCCGGCGTTGTTCTTGCAGACCTCGATTGTCCGCGCGCTCTCGTCCGGGTCGTTGCAGTTGAAGGTCAACGTCGAATGCACCACGCCGCCGCCCGACGCGGTCAGCCGCACCGCCAGCGAACAGCCGTACGGGATGCTGAAGCTGGACGGCGTCACGCTGAATCCGGCCGGCGCGTTCACGCTCGAGACGTCCAGCGTGCCCATGCCGTTGTTGTACACCACGATGGTCGTCTCACGCGGACTCGGGGTCGCGCCGAAGTCGACGATTTCCGGGTCGATGTCGATGTCGGAGCCCGGGTCCGTGTCCACGTCGTAGCACGACACCCCGCGCCAGTCGGCCACCGCCACCAGACCGTCCGACCGGATGTCGGCGCCGTGCGCCCAGGTCTGGGTATTGTCCCACGCCTCGCGCGATATGCGGTCCGGGTTCCCGACGTCGAACACTTCGAGCAGCCGCCAGGACCCGCACGCCACCATCCCCTCGCTGATGCCGATGCCCCACGCGCAACCGGCCGTCGCGATGGTGTCGCGCAGGACCGGGTTGTACGGGTCGCTGACGTCGACGGTCGCCAGCCCGGCGGTGCCCAGCGACACGGTCGCCACGTCGCCCATCATCACGATGTCGTTGCAGGTACCGGGCAGTTCCAGTCTCGACACGAGATGCAGTCCGCCCGCGAGTCCGGCCACGGCCAGCCCGTGCCGGCCGTTCGCGATGAACAGGAACGAATCCAGCCCCTCGACGTTCCACGCCGCCCCGTCGGAAGCTAGTGAAAGCGCCGCGACTTTGCGCGGCGCGGCCGGGTTCGACACGTCAATGGCGTAGATACCGTTCTGGTGCGCGGCGCAGTACAGCGTTTCGCCGACGAGCGCGCCGCCCTCCAGCGCCTCGCG
>JAWOHG010000231.1:0-2688 GCA_046485245.1 bacterium | reverse complement strand
GCCGGGCATCAAGATCGGCTATGTCGAGTTGCCGGTGGACCCGGAGTCGAAGCGGCTGGACGTGCGCGTCGCGGCTGACCGGCCCGAGTACCGGCCGCGCGGCCGGGTGAAGCTCGACCTCACGGTGAAAGACAAGTCGGGCGCGGGCCGGCGCGCCGAGGTGACGGTCGCGGTAGTGGACCTCGGGGTGCTGAAGCTGACCGGGTACGCGACGCCCGACCCGTTCGGCCTGTTCTACGCGCGGCGGCCGCTTTCAGTCGCCACGGCGGAGTCGCGCCTGCACGTTATCGGCCAGCGCAACTACGGCGAGAAGGGTGAGGCACAGGCCGGGGACGGGCTGGTGGCCGGTGCGCCGAAGCGGGACGGCTACGAGTTCGCGTTCCGGGAGAAGTTCCTCGAGACCGCGCTCTGGCTGCCGGCGGTCGAGACGGATGAGCAGGGCCGGGCGCGGGTCGAGTTCGAGTTGCCCGACAACCTGACCCAGTGGCAGGTGATGGCGGTGGCGGTGGCCGGGGACCGGTTCGGCTCGGCCGACACGCAGTTCCGTTCGAACAAGCCGCTGCTGGTCGCGCCGTCGCTGCCGAGGTTCTGTCGGCCCGAGGACGAGTTTGATGCGGGCGTGACCGTGCACAACCGGACCGAGAAGCCGATGAGCGTCACGGTGCGAGCCGCGGTCGGCGCGGGCGTGGAGATTGCGGGCGAGTCGCGCAAGACCGTGGCGGTGGAGCCGAACCGCGCAGTCGAGGTCAGGTTCAGGTATCGCTGCACGGGCGGTGACCGGGCGCATTTCGAGTTCACGGCCGAGGCCGGTTCGGAGCGCGACGGGCTGAAGCTGTCGATACCGGTACGCATGCCTCTGGCCATCGAGGCGGCCGCGGTGTATGAGAACACCGACTCGGCCGGGGCGCGGCACTGGGTCGAGGTGCCGGCCGACGCGCTGGACGGTGTCGGCGGGTTGGAGGTGACGCTGTCGTCCTCAGGGCTGGCCGGGTTGGAGAGGGGACTGGAGTGGCTGCGCACCTACCCGTACGAGTGCCTCGAGCAGCGGTTGAGCAAGATACTGCCGTTCATCGTGGGCGAGCGCATCGTCAACGACTTCGGCCTGTCCGAGCTGCGCGGTACGGCGCTGCGGGAGTTCGTCGGCGGCGAGCTGGCGAAGGTGTCGAGGTACCAGGATGCCTCGGGCGGGTTCACATTCTGGGCCGGGTCGGGCGAGCGGGTGTCGCCCTGGCTGTCGGCATACTGCATGGACGTGCTGGCCCGGGCGCGGCAGGCCGGCTATTCGGTCGACGCACGGGTCGTGGACCGAGGGGTCGCTTACCTGTCCGGCTGGCTCGGCGGGCGGGACAGCCTCGGCGCGTGGCCCTATGAGCTGGATGAGCGGCTGAGCGTGCGGGCGCTGGCGGTGCTGGCCCTGGCCCGCCTGGGACAGAGGCCGATGTCGGACCTGAACGCCTTGGCCGAGCGGCGCGAGCAGATGTCGGTGTATGGCCGGGCCTGCCTGCTCGATGCCGCGACCGTGCTCGGTGCCGAGAGGCTGAAGACCGAACTGGCGCGCGACTTCGACAACCTGGTCAAGCTGACGCCGACCACCGCGCACTACGAGGAGAGCAGGGAGGGCGGCTGGTTGTTCTACTCCAACGTGCGGACGACGGCGCTGGTCCTGCAGGCGCTGCTCGCGGCGCGGGGTCGATACGAGTTTGCCGACAACGCCGTGAAGTGGCTGGTGACCGAACGGCGGTCCGGGCGCTGGCGCACGACCCAGGAGAACGCGGCGGTGTTCGGCGCGCTGGCCGCATTCTACCGCAGCTACGAGTCGGTGCGGCCCGAGTTCCGCGCCACCGTGGAACTGGAGGGGCGGTCGATAGTCGAGGCGCTGTTCAGCGGCCGCTCGCTGGCGATGGAGCGCAGGTTCGTGCCGGTCGCCGAACTCAAGCGCGGCGAGCGGCAGGCAGTGTCAATCGAGCGCACCGGGGCCGGCCGGCTGTACTACGGCCTGCGCCTGAGTTTCTGCCCGCGGCGCGACCCGGGTCCGCAGGACGCCGGTTTCCACGTGGAGAAGACCGTCAAGCCGCTCGAAGGCAAGACGCGGGGCTATGCGCGCGGCGCGCTGTACCTTGTCACGCTGACGATAGCGACCAGCCAGGACCGGCTGTTCGCGGTGGTCGACGACCCGCTGCCGGCCGGGTTCGAAATCGTCAACACTTCGTTTGAGACCGAGAGCCGGGGCGCTGCCGGGCGGCTGGCCGAGGTGCAGGCCGCAGAAGGCGGCTGGTGGGGCGGGTTCGACCACGAGGAGAAGCGCGACGACCGGTTCCTGCTTTTCGCCACGTACCTGCGGCGCGGGCTGCACAAGCGGACCTACCTCGTGCGCGCCCTGACCCCGGGCCGGTTCCTGATGCCGGCGACGCGCGCCGAGGAGATGTATGCGCCCGAGGTCTGGGGCCGCACCGGCCAGCAATGGGTCGACGTGAAGTAGCGCTCGCGCTGGCCCTGCTCTCTCTGCCGGCGTTGCTGGCCTCGTTTGTCGCGCTGCCGGTGCCGCGGCGGTTCGTGCGCGGGGACCGGCTGGCAACGCTGGTCATCACCGACCGCAACGGCGCGGTGCTGCGTGACGTGCCAAGCTCGGAGCACGGCACCTCGTACTGGACGCCGCTTGGGCAGTGCGGGCCGTGGCTGGAGCCGGCG
>JAWOHG010000199.1:0-4190 GCA_046485245.1 bacterium | reverse complement strand
GCCACGCTGGCGGTGTCGCCCGCCGCAAGCGGGCCGGCATAGGTCGCGTTGGCCGAGTAGATGACGGTCCCGGCCGAGTCGGCCGTCACGTACACCGGGATGGCCGATTGCGACGCGGTGCCGCGGTTCTTGATGCGTATCACCGGCGTCACGTCGGTGTTGGAGTAGAACCGGGCCGGCTCGAGGATGGCGTCGAGCGCGATGTCGTTAGGCACCGGCACTTCGTACCGGATGCGAATCGAGTCGACGTACATGTTGTTGCCGTACGCGCTCACAGCCCGGAACCCGACAAACACGCGCGCGTTGGCCGCCAGCGTGCCGAGTTCGGCGTTCTTCTGGTACCAGCCGGCCACGGCGTTGTAGCGGCTGAACGAGTCGACCACGTTCCAGGTCGCCATCGAGTCGGTCGAGTACTCGACGATGACCCGGTCGTTGGAGGTCGAGTAGCCCGGGTCGCCGTACATGAAGAGCCGGCAGTAGATGTTCTCGGCAGTCGAACCGACCGAGAACGGGTGCGCCACGAGACGGGCACTGTGCCCGGTCGAGGCGTACCACGACTGGTAGGTCGCCATCCCGGCGCCCTCAAGCGGCGCGCAGGTCGGGTAGGTGCCGCCGGATGACCGCTGCCAGTTGTACGAACCGGAGATGATGTTGGCCTGCCAGCCGGGGGGCGCAAACTGGGTCGCGTTGAATAGCTGGCCGACCTTGGTGCCGGTCACGAACACCGGCAGTGTCCGCCGGAGCGTGTCGTTGGCGTGGTAGGTATCGGTGCCCAGCGTCGTGGCGCAGATGACTTCCTGGCCGCCCGAGGTGGTCGGGGTCCAGGGCGCCGTGAAGGTGTAGTTCACGCTCGCGCCCTGTGCCAGGGACCCGGTCCAGGTCTCGCTGACGTTGCTGCCGCCCGCGTTGTAGAACAGCGGGATGGAGGTCTGCGTATTGACGCCGGTGTTGTAGATGGTCGCGGTGATGGTCTGGGCCTGGCCCTGCACCGTGGTGTAGGGCTGGGACACCCAGACGTTGGTTATGCCGACGTCGTTGGAGATGGTGTCGAGGAAGCTGAACCGGGCGTTGTAGCGGGCGGCATCGGCCATCACGCCGGTGTTGCCGTTCCACTGCCACACCCAGGTCCGGCGGTTCGGCGAAACGGTGCTCTGGCGGCACGACGGACCGTTGGACGTGCCGATGTTGTAGGTAATCTCGACCAGCAGGTTGCCCGTGCCGTTGTAGGAGAATGGGCGGTCGAACACGAACATGTCGTAGGTGCCGATGACACCCGTGCCGATCGTGTCGAGGGCGCGGAAGTACACCGTCTCGGGCGTCGCCGTGCCGTAGTTCGCGTTCAGGTCGGTGCCGACGGCCGAAACCGTGGTGTTGCACAGCTTGATGCAGACGCTCTGGGCGTACTTCAGGCTCGTGCCGGCAACCTGGAACCCGAACTGGTTGATGATGCCACCCCGGGTCATCTCCGTGGGCAGGTACATCATCTGGAACCGGCAGGACGCGTTCGAGGAGTTCCAGGGCCAGGAGTTCGTGGTGCCGATGGCGCTGTCGCCGATGGTGACGAAGCCGTCGATTTCGGCCACCGGCGGCGGCGTGATTGCGTCGAGCGGGACCTCGCCGGGTATCGTCCCGTCCACGCGCACGGTTGCATCAGCCGGTAGCTCTACTTTGAGGATGTCGGCTTTGCCTGTCTGGAAAGCCGGTGCCGCGATGTCGGCCGCGCCTGGTAGCGCGACCGCTATGCCGGCTGCCAGTATGGCGGCCAGCATCACGATGCGTTGATGCATCTTCTGCCTCCTTCTTGCGTATTCTGCAGCCAAGCGCGGTTCGCACGACTGCCCCGGACACTGCCCGCCCTTACACACCGGCCCGAATCAGGACCAGGTTGTAGTCCGGTCGCGTGTACCCGCGCCTGAGCGATGATAGGCCCCTGACATCGGCTGTCAATAGGGTTGGCAGGGTGGGCGGAAGGCGCAGGAACGGCGTGGGCGCAGCGGCAGGCGGCAGGGGCGGCGGGCCGGGCCACTTTGGAGGCCGCGAGGGAAGCCGCGCTGTGGGCCGACTCGATGGCCGATCGGCAGACCGACGTCGCTGTCGCGAGAGGGATGGCGAATGTGGGGAGTCCCGAAGCCCAGTGGCAAGCCGAGTGCCCTGAGGCGCGTGGAGCCGCGGGCCGAGCCGAGACGGCTGCGGCGAGGGAGATGGCCTGCGAGATGACCTCCGAAACGACGTGCGAGAGGATGCGCAGGATGCCGTCCGGGGCGGCGCGCGAAGCGGCCTGCGAGGCGGCCTGGGGGGCAGGGGTGTCATTTGCGGGCAAAACCGCGTAAGAGATTGCCGGTCTGTTAGTTGAATCACCAATCTTGGAATTTGGCTTGTATAGTGTTGATTACTACCACTATCCGACGAGGCGCGTCAATGCTTGGGTGGCCGCGGCGTCCGTCATTGCGAGGGCGTCCTCGCCCGTGGCAATCTCAAGAGCAGGAGGACTGCCGCGTCGCTGTGCTCCTCGCAGTGACAGGGCGGTGGTACTGGCACGAGTCTCTCTGTCATTCTGAGCCTGTTCGCAGGCGAAGAATCTCGCGCCATGCCGCAGGGAGACGCGCCAGACCCTTCGTTGCGCTCAGGGTGACAGCGTGAATGTCGAATGACGATTGTCGAATGTCGATTGACGAGACCCGGACAAGGCCGAGGCGTCCGTCATTGCGAGGTCGTGCTCGGCTTAGGCATTACCGAAGTCCGTCATTCCGAGCGAAGTCGAGGAATCCCTTGCCGTTGGCCCGGGCACTCAACTGATGCGAAGGACAAAGTTTCAGGGACAAGGGACTAATCAAGCGCGGACAAGGACAAGGGACAAGGTCTGAGTCGGACTGGAACCTTGGGCCTCTCAGCACTTGCCTTGTCCCTGGGCCTTGTGACCTTGTCCTTTCCGCGGCGCGGAGCGGAGAGGGATTTCTCCACGCGGCGGAGAACCGCCTTGGTCGAAATGACAGGGTGGTACGGTTGGGCGTCGTGGTTACTCCGGTCCGGCAAGAAGGACCGGGGCGGCCAGAAGGCCGCCCCGGTCGAGGTATCGGTCCGGGCTAGTGCTGGACTACCAGCTTGTGGGTGCTCGAGTACCCTTCGGACTCGAGCTTCACAAGGTAGATGCCCGCACTCAGGGAACGCAGGTCCAGGCTGGCAGTCCCGCTGCGGCCCGCAACCAGGCTCTGGCTGACCACAGCCCGCCCGGTCACGTCAAACACCCGCAGCGTCGCAGGCCCGGCCTTGGGCAGCACGTAGCGCAGCGTCGCATAGCCGGTCGACAGCGGGTTGGGCGCCAGTGCGGTCCCGACTCCGCCCACCGTCTTTTCGGCCATCACGCCCGAGCGGGTCGGGGCAGCGCCAAACGCCGTGCCGATGCGGTAGGTCCACATCTCCGCCGTCTTGTTGCCCTTCAAGGCGTACAGCCCCTCACCGTCGGTCGTGAGCCCGCTGCCCGCCTTCACCCGCTTCTTCTTGCCCGTTGTGCCGACCGACGGGATCGTCTCTTTCTCCGCCCACGTCATGGTGCCCATGTCGTAGGTGTAGAAGTCGACCGTGTTGCCGCCCTTCAGGGTCCAGATCAGCCCGTTCCATATCACGGCGTCCGACCCGTCCTTGGCTTTCTTGTTCTTGCCCGTCTGGCCGTTGGCCAGCGGCATACCCGGCATCATCGCGCTCCAGGTCAGCGAATCAAGGCTGTAGGAGTACAGCTCCTGGTACTTCGCCTTGTGCGCGTAGATCTTCCGGTTGGGCTCGTCATACACCAGCCAGGAACCCTTGTCGTACTTCGCCTTGGTCCCGATGGGCGCTTCGGCCAGGGTCTCCCAGGCCGCCGAGTTCACGTTGTAGCGGTAGAACTCCGTCTTGTAGCCCTTCAGGAGGTACACGTACTCGCTCGTGTCGTCGACCACGTAGACCATGTCCGTGCCGCCCTTGACCTTCTTGTTGGAAAGCCCGAGCGGGACGTCGGCCAGCGCGGTCCAGGTCGAGTCTTCGACCGTGTACTTGTAGAACCCGGACTTGTTGTTGCCCTTGGTCGCGTAGAACGTGCCGTTGCCGTCAGGGCAGATGTTGGCGCCCTTGTAGGGCGGCTTCGCCTCGATGCCCAATGGCATCCCGGGCAGAGTCGTCCAGGTGTTGGCGCCGATGTTGTAGCGGTAGAAGTC
>JAWOHG010000193.1:0-4719 GCA_046485245.1 bacterium | reverse complement strand
GAGACACGAAGTTGACTGAGGCACGAGGCGAAGCAGGTGAAGTGATTTGTCATTGCGAGGCCGCGCAGCGGCCGTGGCAATCCTCTGCGGAAGACCGCCACGCTTCGCTCGCGGAGACGGTCGGCTTGCGGCTCACGCCTCAAGAGGAGTGAGCAGTCCGAACTCCGACCCTGTCCCCTGAACCCTGTCCCCTGAACCCTTTCCCTATTCCCGTTTCCCCTTCCTCCTCCTCCCCCGCCTGTTTCCTTTGACTGCCTCGTCGCATCCCCCTAGCATTTCTCTATGGTCTTACGAACACTCTTGATTGCACTTGCCGGGGCTGTCGCGGTCGGGGCGCAGCCTGCGGCCGCACCGACCGCGCCCGTGGTCAACGAAACGCTGGTGAACGGCGACTTCGCCCAGCCGCTGGCGGTCGGCTGGCAGAAGTCGGCCCGCAACCTGGTCGGCTCCAACATCGTCGCCATCCAGAAGGACGGCGGCGTGAAGGTCCAGAAGACGATGTGCGGCCACGCCCGCATCGAACAGGACGTGAAGCTGGCCGCCCTCAACACCGTCTTCTCGACCCGGGTAAAGTTCGCCAGCGAGGCGACCCGGGACGACTACTACGCCTACTCGACGGTCGCGCTCGGCTACTTCGACAAATCAGGCAAGAAGCTGGGCGAGACCCGCTGGTTCTCGACTACCGGCACCAGGCCCTGGCAGGCGTCAAACACGGTCCGCCTCGTCCCGATTGCCAGGCGGGGCGAGTGGCAGGACGTCACGCTGAACATCGGCGATGAACTGCGCAAGAACCTGGCCGGCATCGTGCCGGGCAAGGTCGCCAGCCTGCGCATAACCCTGGAGTCTTACGGCTCCGGAACGGAAGCCTGCTGAGGGCTCTGGATATCGGCGGAGGTCTCCGCCAGGTACGTGAAGCTCGAGCCCGCTCCCAAACCCAAGGCTGACAGCAAGTAGCCCGACTCAAACTCGAAACCCCGGCCGCGGCCGGGGTTTCGCTTTTGTCGGTCTGCCCTATTTCTTGCCGAAGATGCTGAACCGGACCTTGACGTAGCGGTCGGGGTTGGCCTTGATGTCTGCGACCAGCGCCTTGAGCTCGGCGTTGGTCTGGCGCAATTCGTCGTACAGCTCGGATGACCCGACCAGCTTGCCCGCGGTCGAGCCGGGCTCGACGAGGCTGTCGACCGTGCCCGAGAGGTGTTCGAGCGTCACCGCCATTCGCTCGATGTTGCCGCTCAGGCCGCCGGCTTCGCTCTTGAGCAGGCCGGTAAGCTCGTCTTTCATCGCACCGAGCTGGGCCGTGAGCTGGCTCGGGTCGAGCGCGTAGAGCAGCGAGTCCATCCGCAGGAAGGTTTCCTCGAGGTCGAGCGCCTCGTTGCGGCCCTCAAAGGTGCGGCCGGGCGCGGTCCGGGGCCCCTCACCCGGCATCACCAGCAGGTAACGGTCGGCCCCGAGGTAGCTCATCGAACGGATGCCGAACCGCGTGTCCTCGGTCAGCACGACGTCCGGGTCGAGCGCGGCCGTGACCTTGACCCGGCTGCCGTCGAGCTCGACCGCCTGCACCCGGCCTTTCTCGATGCCCAGCACCTGCACCGGGTCGCCGTTGCGCAGCCCGGCCACGCCCGAGAAGTACACGGTCACGGGCAGGCGATTGGCGTTCTGCAGGTTGCCGGAGAACCAGAAATAGCCGAACACCGCTGCGGCCAGGCCCAGGAGAATGAAAAGGGCGACGATTATCTCACGGATGCGCCTGCGCATAGTCCTCCTTGTAAACTTGGTCGGCCGGCTCGAGCCGCCCGGCCCGCAACAGGAACAGCCGGTCGGCCACGGCCCGCGCCGCCGGCAAATCGTGGGTCACCAGCACGACGGTCCGGCCCAACTCGTCGCGCAGCCGCCGGATGAGCGCAATGATGCGCTCGGCGATGGCCGGGTCCAGGCCCGTGGTCGGCTCGTCGAGGAAGTAGTACTTCGGGTCGGTCACAATCGCCCGCGCTATCGCGACGAGCCGCGTCATCCCGCCCGAGAGCTGGGAGGGCGTCAGCCCCGCGTTCCGCTCCATCCCCACCGTTTCCAGCGCGTCGGCGACGCGGCGCCGCACGTCTGCCCTGCCGTGCCGCAGGGTCTCCTCCAGCGGCAGGGCGACGTTCTCGGCCACGGTCATCGAGTCGAACAAGGCACCGCCCTGGAACACGTACCCGATGCCGCCGGTGAGCCCGCCGTTGTCGGCAAACAGCCCGAAGCGCATCGGCCGGTCGTCGTAGAGCACTTCGCCCTCATCCGGCTCCATCAGGCCCGCCATCGTCCGCAGCAGCACCGACTTGCCGACGCCCGACGGCCCGAGTATCGCGGTCACCACCCGGTCCGGCACCTCGAGGTCGACCCGGTCGAGCACCGCGATCCCGCGCAGGGTCTTGCACACGCCGGCGAGTCGTATCATATCCGGAAGAACGCCACCGCGAGGAAGAAGTCCACCACCAGGATGAGCGTCGCGGACAGCACGACCGCGCGCGTCGTGGAGCGGCCCACGCCCTCGGCCCCGCCCGTCACGTTGAACCCGAAAAAGCAGCCGTTGAGCCCGATGAGCAGGCCGAACACCAGCGCCTTGACCAGCCCGCCGATGAAGTCGGACACGACGAAGAAGTGGTACATCCCGTACATGAACGTCGCCGCCGGCACGCCCAGCGCGAGGTCCGAGATGTAGATGGCGGTGGCGATCGCGACGAGCTCCATCACGACCACCAGTATCGGCAGGCTGACCGTGGTCGCCAGTATCCGCGGCAGGCAGAGGTAGCGGTAGGTGTCGACGCCCATCACCGACAGCGCGTCAGTCTGGTCCGAGACCCGCATCGAGCCGAGCTCGGCCGCGATGGCCGACGCCGACCGGCCGGCCACGATGAACCCGCCGAACACCGGCGCCAGCTCGATGAGCACCAGCCGACCCACGCCCATCCCGACAAAGAACTTGGGCACGGTGCCCATCAGCTGGTAGGAAGTCTGGACCGCGGTGGTCAGGCCGACGAATGCCGCGGCGAGGATGACGACGGGCAGGGCGCTGAGGCCGTGGTTGATGACCTGCTCGACGAAGCGCGGCACGGTGCGCCGGAAGTCCCACGGCGGCAGGACGCAGCGCAGCGCGAACAGGAAGTAGTCGGCCGGGACCCTCAGGATGCTCACTCGCGCCATACTAGCCGACCGGCCGCGGTAGTCAACACAACAGGCAGGGCGGCGGGTCGCCCCGCCGCCCCGCGAACCCATACCGGACTAGTCGGCCGGCGCCCGGACCACGACCCCGGCCTGCTTGACCATCTCGGCCGCGAAGTCGTCCGGGTACGGCTCGGCCACGACGAACTCGGTGATACCCGCGTTGATGAGCATCTTGGCGCAGGTCACGCACGGGCTGTGCGTGCAGTAGAGCATTGCCCCGGACACGCTGACCCCGAAGGTCGCGGCCTGGACCAGGGCATTCTGCTCGGCGTGGATGCCGCGGCAGACCTCGATGCGTTCGGCCGGCGGTATGCCCAGCTTGTCGCGCAGGCACCCGGCCTCGTCGCAGTGCGGCAGGCCCCGGGCCGCGCCGTTGTACCCGGTGCAGAGGATGCGCTTCTCGCGCACCAGCACCGCCCCGACCCGCCGGCGCAGGCAGGTCGACCGCTCGCTCACCAGCCGGGCGATGTCGATGAAGTACCGGTCCCAGCTCTTCCGCGCCATTACCCGCGGTTTCGAGTTTCGGGTTTCGTCATTCTGTCCTTCGCGCTACCTGAGCACTACCGCCTTGACCGCGCCGCTGGAGTCGCCCGCGGTCAGCCGCACCCAGTACGTGCCGGCCGCCACGCTCCGGCCCGCGCCGTCGTTGCCGTCCCAGGTCGCGTTCGACCAGCCGGAACGGCTCGCGCCCGAGGCGATGCGCCGCACCAGCCGGCCGTTGTTGTCATAGATTGACACTTCGGCCCCGCCGGCCGCCGGCACGAACCATCGCACGCTCACGCGGCCTCGCGCCGGGCTGGCAACCTCGAGCCTCAGGCCGCTGCCGCGCTCGACCGGCTCCTCGGCAATGCCGGTAGGGTCGAGCGTGGTGTACTTGATGGCCCGTCCCGCGCCCAGGGGGGCGCAGCCGCGGTGATAGGTGCCGTTGAACAGCCCGTTGATGCCGATGTTGTAGGTCGGACTCTCGATGCCGACGGTGGAAGACGAGAAATCGTTGCCGCCGCGGTACTGCAGCAGTATCACGTTGTCCCCGGTCGGCGTCCGCACCGTCGTGTCGTAGATGATGAACTGCCCGATGACAAACGACGTCCGCGGGCTGTACTTGCACACCGAGTCGTACTCGACGATGAACCGGCGGTTCGCCGCGTCGTGATACCACCACACGCCTCTACCCGCCGCCGGGTACAGGTCGTCCCACATCAGGCACAGGTTGGCCGGGGCCTGGCCATCCGGCAGGCTCGCGTTGGTGTAACTGGAGTTGGTGGTCGAACCGGGCGATATCCAGCCGTTGGAGCAGATGCTCACCTGCGTGTAGCTGTTGCCGTAGTACCGCCACGGCCCGAACCCGCTCGGCAGGCTCACCACCGAGGTCTGGTCGTCGGACAGGGTCAGCCGCGTGCCGACCCCGTTGATTTCCACCCAGCCGAACTGCGGATGCTGGGCATAGGCCGTGTCCACGTCGTCGTAGGCCCAGAACCGCGCCGGCTGGCGCGGCCCGTCCGGTATCGGGTCCACTGC
>JAWOHG010000182.1:0-3047 GCA_046485245.1 bacterium | reverse complement strand
GTTCCTGGAGCGGAACGGTGTACCATCGCGGCAGGCGTGGAAGCTCTCGGACAACCGTAGCCCCTCGGTGACCGAGCTGATACTGGCGGGCACGGTCGACTGCGTGGTCAACGTGCCCAAGCGGTCGGCTGACGAGGCCACGCTCACCGACGGTTACCACATCCGGCGTACCGCCGCCGACGTCGGCGTGCCGCTGGTCAACGACGCGGAACTCGCCCGGCTGTTCATCCGCGCGCTGCTGCTCGGTCGCGGCCGCCCGCCCCGCGTCCGCCCACTGTCCGAGTTCATCGACCGTTAGCACGTCCTGCAAAGGAGACGGGGCGCGGCAGATTTGCCGCGCCCCGTGGTTTCGTACCGGCCGCTACTCGAGTATCCGCAGCTCGGTGCGGCGGTTCTTGTACATTCCTTCGGGCGTGGTGTTCGGCGCGATCGGCTTGGTGTCGGCGTAGCCCTTGGCCGTGAGCCGTTCTGGCGCGATGCCGAACTTGTCGATGAGGTACTGGCGAACCGCCTCGGCGCGCGCCTGGGACAGCTCCCAGTTGGACGGGAACTCCTTCGTCCTGATCTTGCGCGGGTCGGTGTGGCCGCCGAGCTCGATGAGCTTGATGAGCGGGGTCTGCCTGATGATGGCGCCCGCCCGGTCGATGTCGGAGTTGAACTCGGGCAGGATGTTGGCCTTGCCGGTCTCGAAGTTGACCATCAGGTAGAGCAGGTCGCCTTTTTTCCAGAGGTAGAAGTCACGTTCGGCCGTGTCGCCGGCCGCGACCTCGAGCGTGCAGGTCTGGGGCAGGTATTCGTCGGTCGGGCCGGCGGCGTCAAGCACATAGCGGCCGCGCTTGGCCGGGCCCAGGTTCCAGGCACCGTCCTGTGTGGCCGCAGGCAGGCTGCCGCTGGCAGGCCCGGCATAGGCGACCGCGCCGCCGATGGGCTCTTTCGTGCGGGCGTCGTACACGTGGCCGCGCAGGGCCGAGGGCCGGATGCTGAGCACTAGGGTATCTTCGCGGTGCTTGCCCGCGACGACGGTGTAGGTGCCGGTCGCCGGGATGTAGTCGTCGGCGGAGACCCGGGCCGTGAGCGTGCCGGGCTGCAGCCCTTCGAGCCGCAGCTCGGACGCGGTCGCAGACGTGTCAGCCACGCCGCCGGCCACGATTACGGCCGTTAGGCGCTGCCCGGTTTCCGCGTCGAGTACGACGAGGGCCTGGCTGCCGAACTCGGGCGGCGGCGCGACGAGGCGCAGGCCGATGCGGTGGGTCATACCCAGTTCGCCGTAGGGAACCATCGCGTAGTCCAGCCCCAGGTTGCCGACGGTGACGCCGACTCCTGCCGAGAGGCCGTTGACGAGGCCGAGGCTGGGCAGGTGGACTGGGCCCGTTCGGTAGCCGACGCGCAGGGCGAGGGCGCGGACCGGCGTGAATTCGACGCCGGCACGGACGCTGGGATTGTTGTCGAGGAACGGGAAGACCGCGTCGAGCGTGCCGCGGAACATGCCGAGTTCGTAGGTCGCGCCCGCGGCGAGCTCCATCGGCAGGCGCTCGGCCCCGGCGCCGAAGGACATCGTGCCGAGGTGTCGGACCGCGAGGCCGACGCCGAGGTTGTCGACCGGGTGTCCGACCGCGCCGATGTCGACCGCGCCGCCGAACCCGTTCTCGAGGTTCAGGTCCTGGTAGAGCCCGGTGAGCGATGCGCCGATGCGGTAACGGCTGGACAGGGGTAGGCCGTAGCCGGCCGTGAGCATCGTATACCAGGCCCGCAGGCTGTCGTAGCGCTGCTCGACCTGGTTCCAGTGGAGCAGGTCGGGCTCTCCGGTGTAGACCAGGCCGAGGCCGACCGTGCCCGGCCCGGCCGGAATCGCGGCGTGGGCTTCCTCGTCCTTGATGTCGGCAAACCACTGCTGGTGGGAAATCGCGAACTGGTGGCCGGCGACCTGGCCGAGCCCGGCCGGGTTCCAGTAGACTGCCGTGGCGTCGTCAGACAGGGCGGTGAAGGCCTCGCCCAGCGCCGACGCGCGCGGGCCCTGGCCGATCTTGAGCAGCGGAAAGACCGCCGTGCCGGGGTCGGCTCCGAGCAGGGAAAGTATGAGTGTGGCAGTTAGCAGGTTCATCGCTACCTCCAAGTCAGGACCATACCCGCGAAATCGGTTGTCACCAGCAGCTTCGCGGTCTGGTGTTCGGCCGCGCCGTCGTCCGGGTCGAAGCGCAACATCAGTACGTAGATTCCCGGCGCGACGCGGCGGCCGCGGTTGTTCAGGCCGTCCCAGTACGCGAGCAGCGGGTCGCCCGCCGAAACATCCTGCTCGATGGCGCGGACGCGCTCCCCGGCGCGCGTGTAGATGACGGCCGAGAATCGGCCGTCGCGGTCGGCGACGGCGCTGGCCGCCACGCGGAAGGGCGCTTCGGCGCGGTCGTTCCCGGGCCTGCGGTCCGGGGCGTAGGCGGTCGAGCAGGCGACCACGTAGCGGCCCAGCCAGAGCTCTGCCTCGTCGAAGTCGAGATCCAGCGCCTCGCCCGGGGCGAGCGACTGGGTCACGGTCAGGGTCTGCTCGAACGCGGTGCCGAGCATCGTCGTGTCGGCGCCGACCTCGACCGAGTCGATGCGCAGCCTGACTTCGAAGTTGGCCGCGGCCTGCTGGCCGAAGTTGCGGACGCGGTCACGCGGAACCGCGGTGGTCTGGCGGATGCCCTCGCGCAGCCGCACCTCGCCGACCGGGGCTAGTATGGCTTCGACGCCCACGTCTGCGGCGAGTTCGACCGTCACGGTCGTGGTCGCGGTGTCGTTGGCGCGGTTCTCGTCGGGCTCCAGCGCGGTGTAGCAGGTCATCGCCAGTTGCCCGAGCGGCGCCGCAGTCCAGGCCGGGAAGCTGACCGTGTCGATAAGGCCGACTCCGAGAGTCAGTTGCACGGTCTGGCTGTAGCCACTGCCGATTGAGAGCGTGACCGGGAAGTTCTCGTCACGCGTGCCGAAGTTGCGCACGATTGCCTGCGGCGTCACGACGACGCCTGAGTCGAGAGTGCCGAGCGGGGCGATGATTGCCGTTGCGCCCACGTCAT
>JAWOHG010000137.1:0-9055 GCA_046485245.1 bacterium | reverse complement strand
GGGCTTGGTCAACTCGCCGACCGGCATCGCGACCCGGGCGAGCTGGTCCTGGGTCATCCGGTACAGGAAATAGGTCTGGTCCTTGACCGGGTCGCGGCCGCGCTCAAGCCGCCAGCCACCGTCATCGTGTATGGTCACGCGCGCGTGGTGCCCGGTCGCGATGGTGTCTGCGCCCATCTCGCTCGCCCGTTCGACGAGCGCGCGGAACTTGAGCTCGTCGTTGCAGCGGATGCAGGGATTGGGCGTGCGGCCGAGCGCGTACTGGTCTTCGAAGTCGTCGATGACGCAGCGCTTGAACTCGGAGCGGAAATCGGCCGTGTAGTGCGGGATGCCGAGCTGGCCGGCCACGCGCCGGGCCGCGTCCACGCCCGCGTCGCCGCAGCAGCCGCGGCCGCCCTCACCCGCCGGCGCGTCGAACAGAAGCATCGTGACGCCGATGACCTCGTGACCCCGGTCGCGCAACAGCGCGGCCGCGACCGCCGAATCCACGCCGCCGCTCATCGCCACGACAATGCGCACAACCCAAGATAAGCCGGCCTGCCGGCCTGTCAAACCGGCGAAACGCCCGGCCGGGGCCGGGCGTCAGCATGAGAGTGAAGCGGCGTCGCCTAAGGGCGAGCCTCGCCGCCGAGCCGGATCTCGCGCCGGATGCAGACCCAGAATTCCTCGTGGACGGTCTGCGGTATTTCGCAACTGGGCTGCAGGTGGCAGTAGTGCACGGTCCGCTTCATCGAACGCAGCATCTCGGCGCACGCATGGCACGTCTGGATGTGCAGCAGCAACTGCCGCTGCGCCTCCGCGTCCATCTCGCCCTCGATGTACTGGGCGAGCCACTCGACAAGCTCCTGGCAGTCAGAACAGAAGTTACCGTCAGTCTCTTCCATTAATCAACCTCACAGGTACTCGGCCAGCACCTTTCGCAGTTCCAGGCGGCCGCGGTGCAGCCGGGATTTCACCGCCGCCACGGTCAGGCTCAATACCTTGCTCACTTCCTCGTTGCTCAGTCCTTCCAAGTCGCGCAGCACCACGACCGACCGGTAGTCCGGCGGCAGTTCGTCGACCGCCTTCTGCAGGGCCTCCCGCAACTGGCGCTGCTTCATCATCTTCTCGGGGTTGTACCGGTAATCCGGTATTTCCAGCGGCAGGTCGCCGTCCGCGTTGGCCGGCTCGTCAATCGAGACAAGCTGTACCTTCTCGCGCTTCCTCAATTTGGTTAGACTGACGTTCGTGGCAATCCGATACAGCCACGTGAAGAACGACGACTTGAACTGGAACTTGGGCAGGAACCGGTACGCGCGCAGGAACGCGTCCTGCAGCACCTCGCTGGCATCGCGCTCGTTGCCCATCAGCCGGTAGGCAATGTTGTAAACCTTACGCTCGTAACGCTTTACGAGCTCCTCGAAGGCCTCGTTGTTGCCGGCCTGCACCCGGCGTACCAATTCCTCGTCCGGGACCGGTAACGCCTTGGGTGCCGGCTGAAGCTGGCCTGATTCCGCCACGGGGTAAGATAACGGCGGGCCGGGGCGAAGTCAACCGCGCTGGCGCGGCTGCCTCCCCGGCCCGCGAAGGAAGCCTGCCGCCCTACGGCAGTTGCGGGACGATGCGCTGGCCGCGCATCTTGCCCGGCGAGTTGTCGAACACCTGCACCACGTGGTAGATGACGCCGATGGACTTGCGCGGCGCCTGCCCGTGGAAGTAGTCGTGCACCAGGTTGATGTACTCGACCACGTTGCGCTCGTACTCGGTCAGGCCCGGGTCGTCCGGGTGCAGCATCTGGGCCACGCAGCGCAGCTCGTACGACTTGGGCAGGTCCAGGAACACGACCGCGACCGCCGCGTCGACCATCTGGTTCAGAAACGAGTGCGTCTCGAAATTCGGCTGCGAGTACAACTCCAACGAGGCCTGCTTGGTCACGTCGTAGATGCCCGTTTCCTTCGTGTACAGGCTCTCGAGCAGGGCGATCTTCAGGTGCATCGAGTCGTCCCAGGTCTGCCTGAGCAGGTCGAGCATCCCCGCAATCCGTTCCGGCTTGGGCAGCCAGCCCGTGCCCTTGACCGCGTTGTTGATGGCGAAGTCCGAGTCCTTGCGCTTGGCCCCGTGCGACGCGACGATGGCGTTGTGCGGCCCGGCGATTTCCGGCCGTGCCCCGCCCATCCCGCCGTCGCCCGAGAACATCTTCTTTATCTCGGCCAGCTGCTCGCGGCGTCGGCCGAAGTTCCAGTCGAGAAAGTCCTGCGGCAGGCTCACGACCTTCAGATCCTGCCACTTGCCCTCGACCTTGGCCCGGATGACGCCCTGGTCGTACTTGGACAGGTCGATATTGTCCTGGCGGAACCAGCCCTTCCACGTGCCGCGCTTGCCGGTTTCGTCGCTGGTGTCGGGCTGGAACGTCAGGCCTTTCCAGTATGCCTGTGTGCCGTGCTCGGGATTGTCAAACACCGGCGCCGTGGTCCTCTTACTGCCCTGTGCCAGTCCCATCGCCGTCGCGAGCACTAGTGCTATCATCAGCCACTGCTTCACTGCCGCCTCCTTTGCAGTCCAGTTCCTCGGGTGATTCGATCTTTCTGACAATCTCGGGCAGGCCGCGCCCGGACCGCGCCACCTGCCGATCGACAATGGTAACGATGACCACGCCCAGCACAAGCCCGACCCCGGCGAGAATCCCGGCCCACAGGTCGCCCATCAGCAGGCCGCCCGCCAGCACGCCGGCCAGCATCAGCGCGGCCGGCACGCCGAACACGAGCACGGCCGACAGCGTACCGCGCGCCTCGCTGACCTGGATTGCGACCCAGTCGCCCGGCGCCGCGCCGACCGGGTTGCGCGCCAGCAGGACGCGCTGCTTCCCGCCGACCGCGCCGCAGACCGCCGCGTTGGAGCAGCCGCCACAGGCCCCGCGCGCGGTAACTTCAACCTCGGCGTTGCCGCCCGCGACGCGCACCACGCGGGCCGGGCTCTCGGGGTTCACCCGGCGGTCTTGCCCGCAGCCCGGGCTCTTGCTCGGCGCTTGAACTGCTGGATTCTGAAACTCGCGTACAGGATGCCGCCGGTGATGGCCAGCAGCACCAGACCGAGCGCCACCACGACGCCGACGTATTTCTGGATGACGCGCCAGCTATGCAGCCGGAAAAACGCCAGCGCGTCGTGCGTGATGCCGGTGAGCATCACGAACGCCGTCGCCCCGGTCACCAGCAGGAAAGGCGCGAGGAACGCGCCGATGAACAGGTGTGCCTTGCGCAGGAAGTTCACTCTGCCGCCTCCTTGGGCTCCTCGTACCAGTTGAAGAACGCGACCTGCTCCAGCGGCAGCCGCTCGGGCCGCTCTTTCTCGGCTTCGACCTGCTTCTCGCTCAGCACCGGGCTGATTGCCGCGGAATGAAGCCCGATGTTGACCAGCGTGATGACCGTCATCGACTCGGGTATGCCCAGCGCCGCGCGCACGCCATCGGGATTGAACCCGGCAATCGGGTGCGCCACCAGGCCCAGCTCGGTCGCGCGCAGGATGAGCAGCGCGGTCTGCATCCCGGTGTCGAACAGGTAGTACTCGCGCCCCTTGATGAGGCAGTCCGACTCGCGCTCGGTGAACACCGCTACAATCATCGAAGCGGCTCGCGCCCACGCGTTGCCCTTGTTCAGCGCCTCTTTCAGCCGGTCCAGCGCGCCCGGCTCCCACACGAAGCAGAACCGCGCCGGCTGGTTGTTGTTGCAGGTCGGCGCGAGTTGGGCGTGACTCGTGAGGTCACGCGCCAGCTCCTCGCCCACCGGCGCCGGGTCAAGCGACCGAAACGCCCTGCGCTCGTGGATTGCCTTGGTTACGTCCATACGACCCCCTAGAACTCAAAAACCTCGCCGCCGCGGATGTCCCGCTTCTTGCGCGAGTTGATGTCGAAAGTCACTCCCGGCTCGATTGCCGCCGCGTCCGGGTACCCGCGCTGCTCCCAGTAGCCCGGGACCGACCGGTCGGTGAACGTCATCCGCTCCAGGCCCTTCGCGCTCTTGTAGCCCCAGAGATGCGGAATGAACATCCGCAGCGGCGCGCCGTACTCGGGTTCGAGATACTCGCCGCCGACCTTGTAGCAGACCAGCACCTTCTCGTACCGCAGCGCCTCCAGCGGCACCGACGTCGTGTACCCGCCCTTGCTCGTGAAGAGCACGTGGTGAGCCTCGGGCGCCGGCTCGAACCGTGCGAGAAAATCGCAAAACCTCACGCCCTGCCAGTCCGCCCGCACGCTCCAGCCGCTCACCGACGTCAGCCGCGCGTTCACGGTTGCCATCGGCATCGCCTCGACCTCGGCAAACGTGAGCACGTGCGGCGCGCCCTTGACCAGCCCGTCCACGGTCAGGCGCCAGCTCTCCCGGCTCGTGTCGGCCGGGATGCCCTCGGCGTAGAATACCGGGACGTTGAGCTTCTTGAGCTGGGTCAACCCGGGCTAGACCTCCATCGACTTGACCTTCACGCCCTTGATGGCGCGCAGGTCCTTCTTCAGCGCCGCCAGCTCCTTCGCCTTGCCGCAGACGTTCAAAAGCACCAGCCCGTCCTCGGCGCAGACGTTGCCGATTTCGTGCAGGCCGATGCGCAGGCTGATGATGCAGCCGTGCTTGGTCAGGGTCTGCTGCACCTTCGCGGCCTCCAGGCTCCGGCGGTCAATCCTCACGGCCATGATGGTTCTGCAGTTCACGCCACACTCCTTGTTGTTGATGACGGTCAGAGAGATTATGGGCGTCTGCCGCGCCCGGTCAAGCTGGGGCCGACCCGCGCTCAGTCTGTCTTGTCGGAGCGGCGCCTCGCTGCGCGCTTGGCCGCCCTGGGTTTCGGCCCGCGCTTCTGCGGCGCGAGCACCCGGTGCAGCTTCCGCTCCGCCGCCGCCACGAAACTCCGCTCGCCCAGGGGCCGGCCGGTCCGCGTGTGCAATCGTATCAGGATGGCGTCCGACTCCTGCACCTCCTCGACCAGGAACTCGCGCCAGTCCGGCACGCGCCCAAGCATCGGCTTCACCCGCACCAGTTCGTCGTTCCTGCCGGCGAGGTGCGCGCGAGCGCTCGACCACGGCCAATGCCGCGCCTGCTTCACCAGCCCGGCCCGCACCGGGTTCAGTTCGATGTAGCGCACCGACGCCTGCAGGTACTCCTCGTCCATCGGGAACGAAGCGAACCGGCCCTGCCAGAGGTAGCCGGTCCAGTACTCCCGCTTGTTCACGCTCACCGTGTACCGCCGGTGCGCCTCCCCCAATGCCCGCGCCAGGCTGTCCTCCTGCTCCGGCACCGCCACGAGGTGCACGTGGTTCGGCATCAGGCAATAGGCCCACACCTCCACCCCGCACTTGCGGCACCACTCCTCCATCAGCCTCAGGTAGGCTTCGTAGTCGGCGTCCCGGAAGAACACGTTCTGCCGCCGGTTGCCGCGCTGCGTGATGTGGTGCGGCACGCCCGGCACGACCGCTCTCGCAAATCTAGCCATAGTGCCTCATCGTAGCCCCGCCCGCCGCGCTGTCAAGGAGTTAAGTATTATGTCCCCAATAACCGCAAATCTAGCCATAGTGCCTCATCGTACCCCCGCCCGCCGCGCTGTCAAGGAGTTAAGTATTATGTCCCCAATACCTGAATGGGCCGCCGCCGCATGGTTTGCTGCATTTGACGGTTGAATGTGCCCAGAACGCTCACCGCAAGCAGGTGAAGCGGTTTGTTCATCGGACACTCAACACCCAAGCGTACTCCAACCAGTCGAAGTTGTAGGCCAACTCCTTCACAGAGCCCGGTCCCGTATTCAGATCAAGGAAGGCGTCATATGTCGCCGACCAAGTCGTTGACGAGCTGTCGATTCTCGACATGGAGCGCCGCACCCTGTCGCCTGGGAACGTGCCACTGCCGTGGACTCCATACACCAGCAAAGCCCCTTCCTCAAGATGCCAGCTATCCGCGGTCGCCTCATTCATGAGGGCAGTACGCCTCTCAGCAGCCGTCGGACTTCCGCGCCCCGGCAGAGCCCATTCGTGCTTCGTGTCAAACACCAGCTGCGTACTCCATTTTCGGCGATAGGCGGGCTCGTCATCTCTCAGGATGCATACTCCGTACGTCACGAAGGCGCCTACAGCTCGGTCACCTTCGACCTCGACGCTGACACAACATGCGGCTGTATCCACGAAGTCGAAGGACCTAAGCGCCGTCCAAGTCGACTCAGTAACGGCCTCGCGGGTCAGATCTCCGCCTGCCCTGATCCGGTCCGCCATCACGAACAGCGCGTGGTCGACTTGCCCAGTGGCCTCGACGTATTCTCGGGGCACTCTCGGCACGCCGTCGAGGAGCAACGAGCGGCAGACGGCTGCCGCGCTGTCGTATGCTGGATGGGTGAGTCGAGGTGTGATCTGAATCCCATTGATGAGTAGCAGAGAGTCCCCGAGGACCTCGAAGCGATATGGTCTCGCCAGCAGGTGACCGTACGCGATGACGTAGCCGTTCTCGATGCCGCTGTCTGGAGCAGAGGGCCTGACTCTGAACCGGTACAGACTCGCCTCGACCTCTGAGAACTCGCGACTCCTCTGTCCCGTTTGACTGACGTACCACTCGGGTGTCCCGCGCCGTATGCGCGAGGACACTCCTTGGTCAACGGCAACCTGTGGCTCAACGGCAACGGCCAAGGGCGCGCTGGCCACAACGCTGCCGAGTACCAGGGCTACGGGGATTCGTCTCACATCAGAACCCCAGAACCCGGGACACTTCCATCTTTGCGAGTCTAATAGGGACGCTGCCCATTCCCCCTCGGTTGAATGTGCCTGAGTGCAGTCATTCCTGCTCCCCGAGTCGGACAGCAAGCTGTCGCCACGTGCCGGCCGCGGCATCCCTGTTGGCGAAGAAGGCAAGCGCCTCGCTGTAACCGGCAGCCCGACAAACCCCCTGCCAGAACTCCCTCTCCGGCAGCTCCGTCTGCAGCATTGCTCGTCCCACTCGTCGTGCGTACTCGGCCGGCTTTGCCCCGGAGAGACCAAAGCTGCGGACCTCGCACTGCCCCGCTTCCAGCACTCGCCGCACAATGCTCTCGGTCAGGACCGCCATCCCAAGGCTTGGTGGGATGGGGGTCGATCTTCTACGCTCCCCGTGCCGGGGTCTGACCCAATCGTAGACAATCTCGTGTGTCGGAATCGACATGAGCTTGCCCCGCAGCATTGCCTTGCCGGCCTTGACTCTCAAGCCCTGACCGTGCAGACGCTCCACCGAGACTACCAGTGGGTCAGCTCGTAAGAGTGATTCCGCCCTCTGCTCAGCCGTCGCATGAGACTCTCCACGCTCTATGTCCTCCCAGTACCCGCCGCCAGCTCTCATGGTCAGGTCACTCAAATGCGCCGACACCAGGAACCACTCGTCGGGCGGCTCTTGTGGAGCCGAGGTCGTGTCTGGTGTTGGCTCGTTTGGTTTCAGTTCCGGGTAGATGGGGACACCGTTGATGAAGGTGCTGCAGCCCCGGACTTCCAATGCGTAAGGCGGCGCTATGTAGTACCCATAGAGGAAGACGAAGCCCTTCTCTATGCCCGAGTCAGGCGCTACGGGGTGGATGTCCACCCTGTGCTTGCGGATCATGTCTGGCTCGTACGGTGCTTCGCCACGGGACCACGGCGTACCTGAATCGGGCGGTGCGCCGAGAGCCAGTGACGATAGCGCAATCGCTGTGGCCGCGACCAACAAAGCAATTGACCTGGAACCAAAACCCGGGACACTTCCCTCTTTACGAGTCTCCGATTCAGGTGAAGTGAGCCGCCCGGCAGGGACCGGTCCTTCTGTCCCTTGCGCGTGCGTGCGTCGCATCCGGTCGAGTGTAGGCAATGAAGCCGGGGTGTCAAGGGGCAAGCCCGGCAGGCTGTGCTTAATAGGGACGCTGCCCATTTTCCCAGCAGGCCGCCGACCGCGGAAGCGATTGAACTGCCGAGCGTTGCCCTGATTCGGCCCTTGCGGACGCGGCAAAGGAACGCAAGGGGGGAGTCAATCCCCCACTCACCCAGATTCTCATCAGAACGCTGAACACGCCGGCAAGCGACGGCTTCAGCGCCACGCCCAGCCGCAGTCTGAGCTAAGTGTCCAAAGCATCGGCAAATGAGAGTGTCAGAACCAATGCGAGCGGCCTGTCGAGCGCCGGTCTAAGCGCGCCGGCCAGGTCGCATGTCAGGCCTGCGGCCAGATGCAGGCTCAAACACGGCCACAAGCGCAGACTCAAGAGCAGTCTCAGGCTGACGTTCAGGTACAGGGCCGCTGCGTCGGTCAGAAGTGTGTTCGCGCCGCCTGCGGCCGGCCCCGCCCGGCCGCGTTACCAGTGCAGGTACGGCCGGTAGTCGTCGATGTAGGTCGCTTCCCAGGAAGAAAGCTCGTAGAAGTTGCCCGGCGCGACGCCCGCCTCGTCAATCGCCAGGAGAAACGCAATCCAGCCGTTCGCGCCGCGCCCGGCGCGGAACGCCGAGTCGGGCACTGTGAACCGGAACCACTCGCCGTCCGGCGGCGTGACCGAAGCGGCCGGGCTCATCCCCGTTGCGCGCTGGAAGTACGCTGTCACGTTGGTGCGGGCCGAGTAGTCGGGCATCGAGTCGAAGTCGGGCACGATGTAGAGGTTGACCCGACCGGGCGCGCCCCGAGTGAGCCGGCACACGAGGAAGAAACTCACGTCGCCCGAGTCCCAGTCCACCGCCTTGAACCGGTAAAGGCTGCGGTACCAGAACGTGTCGCCGCTCACCGTGCTCACCCCGACCCCGCCGGCCGCGCTCCAGCCGTACGCAAACCCGTGCGCCGAGTCGGGCAGCAGCGCCTTGTTGGCCGATACCGTGCCGTCGTCGCGCCGCCGCGCGATTTCGACGCTGGGCTCGGGCAGCGGCTCGACCCCTTCGCAGGCGACGCCCGCCAGCACCAGCACGGCCAGTGCCGCGCCCGCAATCAGCTTCGTCATCACTTCTCCCCGCCCCCGCTAGCGCTTCCTGCGGTAGCAGACGTAGATGTCGGCCTCGATCATCTGGATGTTGGACCCGCCGGTGAAGTAGTGGTGCACGAAGTAGAGGTTGCCCTCGTCGTCCATCGTGCACTCG
>JAWOHG010000078.1:0-5426 GCA_046485245.1 bacterium | reverse complement strand
CGATGGTAGTTGTCTTCATGGTGTTTGCACGCAGTCAGGTTGCGGAGTTTCCGGGCCGACTCTCATCCCGCCGAGTCTATGCGCCCCCTTCATCCTGTCAAGTCCCCAACCCGGGACACTTCCCCTATTTCTCCGCCGCTGCCTTCCGCGGTCTGCCCGCGCGGCGGCGGGTGAGTGTGCGGTCGGTCAGTGACTCGACTCGGGCGGTGAAAGGTGAGCTGCCCAGCGGCCGGCCGCTGGCGGTCTCGCGCCGGATGAGCAGCGTCTCGTCCTCGGGTTGCTCGGCAAGGTAGCTGCGGTAGTCGCTGCCCAGCATCCCGACCGGCAGGTTGTCGTCTGAGAGCAGCGGGTCGGGTTCTGAGAGCACGTGCCTGCGGGCGCTGGACCACGCCCAGTCCCACGCCCTGTTCACCAGCCCGGCACGCACCGGGTTGCGCTCGATGTAGCGCACCACCGGCAAGAGGTAGCTGTCTGTGTCCACCGCGCAGGAGAAGAACCGGTTCTGCCACAGCCGGCCCGACCGGCCGCGGTCCTTGTTGACCCGCTGGGTATACACCAGGTTGACTGAGCCGAAGCAGCGCGCCAGCGAGTCGGGCCGGTGCGGCACGGCCAGCAGGTGCACGTGGTTGTCCATCAGGCACCAGGCCCAGACGTCCACCTCGTACTGCCGGCGGTACTTCAGCAGGGTCCAGAGGTAGAACCTGCGGTCGTCGTCAGAGAAGAATACCTGGGCGCGGTCGTTGCCGCGCTGGGTGATGTGATGCGGCAGACCGACCGCAACGACACGCGCTATCCGAGACACGCCCCACGATACACACCTAGCCTGCCGCTGTCAAGAAATAGGGGAAGTGTCCCGGGTTTACGATCAACACCCGCCCGATGAAATGCTTGGGCTACAAAACACCGCTAGAAGCTGCCGCCCGCTTTGTTGCACTTCGAGCTTGAATGTGCACAGTTGGCGGCGCTGGCTACAAGGATAACTATGGTTACAGGCGCCGTCAGATTGGCCGGTTGCGCAAACGCAGGCGCGACAATGGTTTGCGCGCGAGAACTGGCCAAAGCCGCCCTGGACTCCCCCGCTCCCTAGGCGGTCTGGAAGGTTGTTTGCAGGGCTCTCACCCAAGCCCTCTGAGAAGCCCAACCCGAAACCATCTCACCCGCCGCTTGCGTCGTCACTTCTCGATGCGCGTGTGTCGTCGTTTCCACCGCTGCCACTCCCGCCATTCTGCGTTCCGCCGCCGAGGCCCCGTGTCCGGCCGCTTCGCACCCCGCCAGCGCGGCCGCTCTCAGGTTCACCAGTCAGACCGCTTCTCAGGCGGTTCACAGGGCCGCTCGACTCGCGGCCCGGCAGGTTGCCGGCCGTCCGGGCTGAGCCTTGGACCCGCACCTCGTGACTCTGTCGACTCTGTGTCTCCGGCCGGTCGTGTTCGTTGTGGTAACGCACCACGCACAATCCGGTTGAATCCCTCACGCTGCTGCAAGCCGTGAGCCGTCGGGCGCGAGCAGCGCGGCTCAAGACCGGCGCCGGGAGCTTCGCTCCTTGACCCGGGCCGACGGCATCATACAATGCGATGGGAAGTCCCGGACCGAGTCGAAAGGAGCGACGTGATGAAGAACCTGACCGCCATCTCTACCCTGCCGTTCGTCCTCTCAGCCCTCGTCGGGCTCGCCTGCCTGCAGTGCGAACAATCCAACCCGGAAGCATACCTCAGCATCACCATCACCAGCCAGCCGGTCGGCGGGTCGGGCGTCAACACCGTCACCTGCAGCTACCAGGGAACGAGCACGCGGGGCGACGGCCAACCCGGATTGCTCGACGAGGTAGTCGATGTCACGACGGTGTGGCACAGCTCCCACGGCACCTACAACGAGGAGATTCACGCCTGGACCGCGCACAACCAGGTGCAGACGTTCTCGACATCCAAGTCCGCCCCGCCCGGGATGTACCTGGACAAGCCGTTCTGGCTGGTCCTCACGTGGCGCGACAAGGACGGCGAGCACAAGCTCGTGAGCGACACGGCGTTCTGCCAATAGTCCGCCGCGCCGACTCCCCAAGGTACAGGGCTCGCACCGACGGTCTGCCGGGCCGCTGCCCTGCCGAGACACGGGCCTGACGTCAGTAGCCGGTCATCTGACATCTGCCTCCGCCCCGCCGCCTTCTGCACTCTGCCGCCTGTCTTCGTCCGCCTTGAATCACTCGTGCCTTGACTCTCCCTTCTGTCCCACTAAGCTACAAAGATGATGGAAGAGCTCGCCAAGCGTTTCCGCGAACAACTGCGCAAGAAGAACTTCAACAACCTCGAGGGCATCTGGCTGGAGCTGATTGAGGCCGACCCCGGCCTGGACGCCCTGCTGGCCGAGGCCGCAGTCGCCGAGAAGCACGCCCCGCGCGCGACCGCCTCGGTCCTGCTCTCGGTGCTGGCCGACTCGCTGAAGGAGAAGAGCCGGTTCGACGAGGCGCTGGACGTGCTGCGCCGCGCTGTCGCGCTCGACCCCGACTCGGCCGAGCTGGCCCACGAAATCACCGACTGTGTCAAGCACGCCTATGCCGACCTGCCCGACCTCGAGGGCCTGCTGCACAAGTCCGGCGTCGGGTACGGCCAGTCCCTGAAGGACGCGATGCCCAAGCTCGACCGCTACCTGGCTTTCGTGCCGGGCGCCTGCGTGTACGACGCCGACCGCGGGCCGGGCCGCGTCAAGAAGCTCGATTTGCTGCTCGACCGCGTGACCGTGGACTTCGACATGGGCGCCGAGCTGGCGTGGGACGTGGCCGCCGCCTCGCGCCGCCTGCGCGCCTGCGCCGCGGACGGCTATTTCCGCCGCCTGCGAACGGACCGCCCGGGCCTGCTCAAGCTGGCCGCCGACTCGCCCGGCACGCTGGTCCGCCTGCTGCTGCGCGACGCGGGCAAACCGATGAGCGTGGCCGACATCGGCACCGGCCTGTCGGGCATCGTGTCGACCGCGAACTGGGAGGGCTTCTGGAACCGCGCGCGCAAGGAAGTCGCGCGCGACCCGCACGTGGTCTGCCGCACCGTGCCCGGGCGCACGTTCCAGTTCAGCGAGACGCCGGTCGCCGTGGCCGAGACCCCGGCCCAGAAACAGGCCCGCCGCGTCGAGTTCGCCGCCGATGACATTGCCGAAATGAGCGAGCCGAGGCTGCTCGCCGCCTACGAGAAACTCAAGACGTTCCCGGAGCGCAAGGCGTTCCTCGAGGGCGTGGCGCAGTCGCGGCCCGACGACTGGGACCGCATCTTCGCCGCGGTCTTCCGCGCCGGCAGGGACAACCGCGCCGCCGGGGCAATCGAGAAGGCGCTGGCCGAGAAACGGCCCGAGCTCTGGCGCGTCCTGCTCGACAGCGTGCTGACCGGGTACCGGCTCAACCCCGAAGCGTTCCTGTGGCTGGTCGAGCACACCGACCGGCTGGACGTGAGCGGGCCCAAGGGCGTGGTCGTGCGCCTGCTCGACCTGCTGGAATCACCCGGCCACAAGACTCACTGGACCAAGCTGCGCAACGCGATGACCGCGGACGACTACGCGCTCGTGCGCGCCGCGCTGGCCACGATGGACCGCGCCGAGGCCGAGCGCCTGCTCAACCGCAGCCACGCCGTGGCCGCGCTCGACGGCTACCGGGCCGACGAGATCGGCGCGCTCGTCATCGCCCGGTTCCCCGACCTGGAACAGGTCCAGGCCGACAGCTTCATCTACTCCACGCCCGCCGGCATCGAGCGCGCCCGCGAGGACCTGCGCCGGATGAGCGAAGAGGATTTGCCCCGCACCGCCGAGGAAATCGCCCAGGCCCGCTCCCACGGCGACCTGAGCGAAAACTACGAGTACAAGGCGGCCAAGGAGAAGCAGGCCCGGCTGATGGCGCGGATGAACCGGCTGCGCGACGAGCTCGCCCTGGCCCGCCCCATCCGCTCCGACGACATCGACACCGCCGAGATCTCCATCGGCTGCCGGGTCGCGCTCCAGGATGCCGCCGGCGCGACTGTCGTGTACACGATTCTCGGGCCGTGGGACTCGGACCACGAGCGCGGGGTCATCTCCTACCTGTCGCCGTTCGCCCGCCTGC
The DNA here is from genome assembly GCA_046485245.1 of bacterium. Classification (GTDB taxonomy): domain Bacteria; phylum Hydrothermota; class Tepidihabitantia; order Tepidihabitantales; family Tepidihabitantaceae; genus CBFGJX01. The sequence goes on along the minus strand of JAWOHG010000078.1, from coordinate 1,354 downwards.
TGATGAGCAAGAAGCCGGGCGACCGGGCCGAGCTGGACGGCCAGCCGCACACGGTCCGCGAAATCACGCCCGGTCTCTGATGCCCCTGGTCCTGCACTTCCCGCGCGGGGCGATTGACCCCGACCAAATCGAACAGGCAGCCGAACTCCTGGCCGGGGGCGCGGTGGCGATTTTCCCGACCGAGACCGTCTACGGCATCGGCGCGGCCATCGACCGGCCCGACGCGGTCGCGCGCGTGTTCGCGCTCAAGCGCCGCGACCCGGCCCTGCCCCTGATGGCCCACTGCTCCGGCCCGAACCAGCTCGCGCTGGTCACCGACCGCATCCCCGAGATTGCCCTGCGCCTCGTGCAATGCTTCTGGCCCGGCCCGCTGGCGCTGGTGTTCCGCCGCGCCGCGAGCCTTTCCGGCGTCGTCACCGGCGGCGCGCCGACCATCGGCGTACGGATGGTGTCCCACCCGGTGACGCAGAACCTCATCGCGCGGCTGGGCCGGCCCCTCGCCGGCACCAGCGCGAACTACCACGCCGAGCCCGACACGGCCGACTTCACCCTCCTCGATGCGGAACTGGTCTCGACCGTGGACCTGGCGCTTGACGCGGGCATCTGCGGCTCGGGCCGCGCCTCGACCGTGCTCGACTGCACCGGTGAAGAGCCGCGGCTCATCCGCCCCGGCGCGGTGCCCGTGGCCGAGATCGAACCCGTCATCGGCCACACACTCGCGCGCTAGCGCTCCCCGACCCGACCAAAGCTGAAGCCGGCCTGCGGGCCGGCTCCAGTTTTGCGATTTGACCTTTGACTTTGGGCCTTTGACTTCTTCCTAGTATCTGTACTGCAGCTTCAGGTCGAAGTCGATTCCCTGTTTGCTCTCGCCCGGCGTACCCCGGTAGTTCTCGGCCAGCCAGAGCTCAACCGAGGCGTTGACGAACAGGTCCTGCCCGACCCGGACCTCGGCCCCGGGCGCGACACACAGAATCTTCTCGACTTCCACGACCACGTTGCCGTTCTCGTCCCAGCCGCGCGCCGGGAACTCGAGGTGATGACGCAGGAACGTCGTGTCGTCGGGATACTCGTAACTCAGGTGGCGAAAGTCGCCGCGATTGTAGAAGCCGCGCCGCGTGTAGTCGGCAGAGAGCTCGGCCCTCAGCCACTCCAGCGGCGTGTAGCGCGCGACCGCCAGCGCCTGGTCCGCGTCCGGCCCGATGCAGTGCCCCAGCGCGGTCAGGTAGTTCTCGTACATCGTCGAGTGGACCCGGTGGTAGTAGGTGAACGCGGTCACGCGCGCGTACTCGGCGCGCAGTTCGACGGGCAGGCGCGGTGATGCGTACAGCCCGGCCTGCAGCCCGACCGCGTTGGG
>JAWOHG010000040.1:0-3636 GCA_046485245.1 bacterium | reverse complement strand
CCGGCCTGCTCGACGCAAGCAAGGGCCGCACATGACCGGACCTGCCCAGCAACCTGACGACCCGCGCCCGTTGGTCACCAGGCCACGCATCGGCCTCACGATGGTCATCGCGGCTGCCGGCCTCCTGCTTGGCATCGTCGCGCCTATGGTGGCGTTCCTTGTCATACGGGGACGCAGTGCGCCCGGCGGGCCGGGCGTCCTGCCGGTCCTGGTTGTCGCCGGGGTCGCCGTGCTCCTGGTCCTGGTCGTACTGTTTCTTGCCCGCCGCGCCGCGCGCCGGGTCACCGACCGGTTCCTGAGGGAAACCGGGCCAATCGAGCGCGGCATCCCGGCGCAGGCTACAGTCATATCGATGGCCGACACCGGCCTCACCGTCAACAAAAACCCCCGTGTGCGGCTCGAACTCGACGTGCGAACCGCCGATGGCCACAACTGGCGGGCCGTGACAGTCGCAACGGTCTCGCGGGTCGCGACCGGGCATTACCTGCCCGGCGCCGTGGTCAGCGTCGTCGTCGACCCGCTCGACCCACAACGCGTGGCGCTGGCAGACATCATGGGCCAGGCACCTGCGGCCCGGGCCCCTGACCCGGCGCTGGTGCAGCGCATCGAAGAAGTCAGCCGGTACAACGACCGGCTACACCGCAGCGGCGAGCCGGCGCGCGCCCACGTGGTGCGGGTCGAGTCCATCGGCGCCGCCGAAGGCGGTGAGTTGCTCAGCCTCGTCGTCAGGGTCCTGCCGGTCGGCGCGGAGCCGTTCCTGGCCGAGGCTGCCGGGGTCGTCGACGCCCAGGCCGCGGCCCGGTGCCGGCCGGGCAGTGAAGTCCGAGTGCGGTTCGATTCCTCGGACCAGGCCCGCGTCGGGCTCGACCGGGTGTAAGAAGCCGGCCTGCCGCGCCCGCGCGGGGCCGTATGGGTGTCAACGCACGACGATTCTGTCATACCTTTCGCACAACAGAAATGTCATAGGGTCTTGACTGCTTGAGTCGTAAAGGTGCCGGTCGGGATGGCAGCCTGGTGGCGGCGACTTCACCGGCAGCCGGGTGAGAGAAATGCAGTGAGCCGTCAAACCACTCCTGGACATCGATGTCGCTGGCAGCCAGCCGGACGGTGCGCCGTGTCGGCATCAACTGGAACCGGTGGCCGTGAAAGGAGACGGTGTTGTCGTTGTCGACGTTGCGGCGATGGTGGGCACACAGAACCGTCCTGAGGTCCTGCCCGGGCTGCGGCTTGCGGAATGCGGACCGATCCTCGAGTGGCTTGATCCCGAAGCGGCGAGCATACCTGGGGATGAAGGTCTGGTTGAGGTAATCGGTGGCAGCAGCGAGAGTGGTGATGCGGGCGCGGCGATGCTCGGCTACAAGCCGGCCCTGGAACGAGCCGTTGATGCGCTCGCCGCGGCCACGGGCTTGAGGCGAGTTGGCATAGATGGGCTCTATGGCCAGCCTGCTCATGGCGATCTCGAAGTGGGTCGGCTTGTCGTCACGCTGGAAGCGGTGGGTTCCGCCATGGCGGGTAGTGGTGAACTGGCCGGCCCGGTCCAGGTAGAGGGATTGCGGCAAACCGTGGCGTTTGAATACGTTATAGAGGACCTCGAAGCAACCGGCCAGGGTTTCCTGCTCATAGAAGCCGCCCCAGAGTGGTTGCCCAGTAGCGTCGTCGGTGCTCAGGATGAGGACACAGCTGGGTTTGTCGGGACCGAACCAGGGATGCGGGCTGCCGTCCAGAAACAGCAACATCCCGAAACAGGGTTTGCGCTGACGCCGGCGGCGATGGTTGTGGGAGCGGTGCGGCGCCGGGCCCAGGTGCTCGGACCGGAGCCAGCGGCGGATAGTCTCACGGCTCAGGTGGATATCGAACTCGTCGACGAGGGTTTCGGTGAAGTGGGCGAAGTTGAAGTCGTAGAACTCCTTCCGGTACAGATCGAGGATTCGCTGGCGAAGGCGTTGCGGCAGGGCATTGGCGGTGGTGCGGCCGCAGTTGCCGTGTCGGACGCCGGCCAGACCCTGCTGTTTGACCCTGCTCTTGAGTCGGAACATCTGGCGTCGGCTCAGGTCAAGCATGGCCGCTGCGGTCCTCGTGCTCAACCCGGCGCGCAGGGTCTGATCGATGACGCTGAAGCGCTTCATATGTTGCTCAGTGAAAACGAGAGGCTGTGGCATGACACCAAGATAGCCGTCCCAGCCGTCGGGTATGACATAATCGCTGTGTCACTAGCCTATGACATTATTGCTGTGCGGCCACACGCGGGGCCGTATGGGTTGACCGGCCCGTCATCGGCGTTAGGATAACCCCATGGCGACCCGTGCAAGCGAGCGGGTACGCTCAGTACTGCAGGGTGTGCTCGCCAGGGATACCGACGTCGGCTTCTGCGTCGTCGGTGCAGGCCACGGCGGGATGGCGATGGCCGGCCACCTCGCCCTCACCGGTCACCGCGTCAAGCTGTACAACCGGACCGACGAACACCTCAACGGCGTCCGCTGGCACGGCGGCATCAAGGTCAGGGGTCGGGTCGAAGGGTTCGGCCGCATCGAAACGGCAACATCGGACATCGCCGCCGCGCTCGACGGCTCCGACGTGGTGATGGTGGTGGTGCCGTCCACCGCGCACCGGAACCTCGCCCGGCTGATGGCGCCGCACCTGCGCGACGGCCAGGTCGTGGTGCTCAACCCCGGCCGCACCGGCGGCGCGCTCGAGTTCCGCTCGGTGCTGGCCGACAGCGGCACCCCGGCCTGCCCGGTCATCGCCGAGGCCCAGACCTTCGTCTACGCCTCGCGGGCAGTGTCGCGGTCCGAGGCGTTCATCTACGCAATCAAGAACCGGGTGCCGCTCGCCGCCCTGCCGTCCCACCTCACGCCCGACGTGCTCGGCGTGCTCGGCCGGGCCTTCCCCCAGTTCGTGGCCGGCACCAACGTGCTCTGCACCAGCCTCGACAACATCGGCGCGGTGTTCCACCCGGCCCTGACCCTGCTCAACGCGGGCTGGATCGAGGCCACGCAGGGCGACTTCGACTACTACAGCCAGGGCATCACGCCCTCGGTGGCCAGGCTGCTGGAACAGGTCGACCGGGAACGCATCGCCGTGGCGCGCAGCCTCGGCGTCGCGACCGTTTCGGCCCGCGAGTGGCTCTACCTCACCTACGACTCGCCCGGCCGGGACATCTACGAAGCCATCCAGAACACGCACAGTTACCGCGGCATCCGTGCGCCGGCGACCATCGCCCATCGCTACATATTCGAGGACGTACCCTCCAGCCTGGTGCCGCTCGCGTCGCTCGGCGCGATGCTGGGCGCGCGCGCGCCGACCATCGAGTTCGTCATCCGGCTGGCCGAGGTGATGCACGGCCGGGATTACTGGTCGGAAGGACGGACGGTCGAACGCCTCGGCCTGGCCGGCCTGACGGTCGAGGGCATCCGCCGCATCGTGGACGGGACTGATTGACAACCACTCGGAGGACCTGATGACTGGCGACTCCATCACGCAACCGTTCGTCGGCCCGACCGGCGCGTCCTCGGCGCTGCCCGCAGGCGCCGTTGCCCTGCTCATCCTGCTCGGCGGCCTCGTGGTCGCGACCCTGGTCCGGATGTTCGCTGCCCGCCTGCTCGAGGCCGCCGGGTTCAACCGGCTCTGCGACCGCAC
>JAWOHG010000030.1:0-5421 GCA_046485245.1 bacterium | reverse complement strand
GGCCGGGACCGCTCGTCCCGTGCCGTCGGTGCCGGTCCACTCGAGCAGTGCCGGGCCGCCCGGGGCCGCGCCTTCGTAGAGCCGGGCGATGATGCGGCCGGTCACGTCGAGGACCGTCACGGTTGCCCGGCCCGGCCGCGCCGGGTTCCAGTGAATGCGCGCCACGCCGTTCTGGACGCTGATGCGCAGGTTCGGGTTGGCGGCGAACTCGGCCGGTGACTGCCACGCAACGCCGGTACTGCGGCAGTCGGCAATGTACGTGTCGCAGACGTAAACGCCTCCTCCCCAAGCTTCGCCGCCGAACACACAGAACAGCCCATCAGGCCCGGCGAATCCACAGGTGTTGCGACGCGGCGGGGGCTGCACGCCGCCGGGATTGAGTCTGGTCCAAGTCAGCGTCCCCACGTCCAGCCGGTATAGGTCGTTGAAGAACTCGTATGTATCCCAGCCGGCAAATACGTAGAGCTCAGAACCCGAGGAACTGGCGGCATAGGCAGCGCCGCAACGACCGTCAGGCACTTGTCCGTTCGCGCTCAGCTGCGTCCACTGTTCGGAGCCTGGAGTGAGGTCGAGTGCCCAGAGGTCGTTGAGGAACTGGCCGCCGTTGCGGCCGCCGAAAATGACCAGCCGGTTCTCGGCCCGGCCGAGGCAGCAGGCGGCATCATAGCGGGCGCTGGGCGGCGTGCCGGAAGGCGAGAGCTGGCGCCACACGAGGCTGTCGAGCTTCAGTTCCCAGACATCACCGAGTTCGGTCGAGCCAGACCAGCCGCCGTAGACGATGAGCGACCGGCGGGTCGGGTGATAGATGCCCATCGGGTACGCGCGGGCCGACGGCGAACCTGAGGGAGCAAGTTGTTGCCAGGACTCGGCGCCCGGTGCAAGGTTGAGCGCCCAGATGTCATTTGTCACTGCGTAACGGCTGGGCGAACCGGCGAAGAGCAGCATCCGCTGGCCATCAGGGTCGTGGACGAACAAGTGGTCGGCGCGGCCCGACGGCGGCGTGCCCGACGGCGTCAAAGGGCGCCAGCCGCGCGGGCCGACATTGCTCCAATCAAGGGCCCAGACGTCGCCGAGATAGCGGTTGTCGGCATAGACTGTCGTGCCGCCGAACAGCACTGCCCGGTTGTTGGTAGAGTCGAATGCGGCCTTGGCCGCACAGCGCGGGGTCGGGGCCAGCGGCATCCAGTCGACCGCGAGGGCCGCGGATGCGGCGACGATGATAACCGTCAAGAGCGCGAAGCCGAAGCGATTCACGGTACCTCCTCCGTTAACTGCCCGATTGTAGGCCGCGGGGGGGGGCTGTCAAGCGGCCGGTCAGCCGGTCCAGCGCTTGAGGTCTTCGCTCGCGCGTTCGATGAGCTGGCCGCCCTCGGCCAGCAGGCGGGTGACGTACTCGCGGCGGCGGTTGAGCTCGCCCTGCGCCGTGACGCGGGCGGTGACGTCCCAGGCCGTGTCGAATATCCCGAGCACTTCGCCGGCGGCGTTCCTCCAGGGCTGCTTGATGATGTGGTACCAGACCGCGTTGGGGCTGGTACCTTCGGGCAGGGCAATCTCTATCTCGACCGGTTTGCCGGTCTCGAGCACGCCCTTGTCGTAGGTCGCGAGCAGGGCCGAGACGCGGGAGTTGAACATCTCGGGGTCGGTCTTGCCGAGCACGACCTCGCCGGCAAACGCGGCGTAGGCCTTGAGCGCGTTCTGGTTGGCCAGGACGTAGCGGAACGACCGGTCCTTCAGCGTGATGACCAGGCCCGGCTGGTCGAGCAGGGCCTTGAGCCGGGTCTCGGCTTCCTGCCAGGCGAGCTCGGCGCGGCGGCGCTGGCTGGTGTTGCGGATGAGCACGAGCATCCCGTTCTCAAGGGGGTAGGAGCTGACCGAGAACCAGCCGGCATAGCGTTCGCGGCCGTCCTGGTAGAAGCCCTCGAAGTTCTGCGGCACCCGGTCGACCATTGTCTTGCGCATGCCGGCGGCGAAGCCGGCCTTCTCGAGGTCCGGGTAGAGGTCCCAGAGCCGTTTGCCGAGCGCCTCGGTCGAGCTCATCCGGGTTTCCTTTTCGGCGCCCGGGCCCCAGGTCTTGACCGTCCATTCCTTGTCGAGCGTGAACACGCCGTCGGCCCCGCTGGCCAAAAGAACCGCGAGGTCGAGCTCGCGCCGGTTCAGGGCTTCCTCGACGCGGTGGCGCTCGGTGATGTCCTCGATGACCGCGTCAAGGAACTTGCGGCCGCCGACGACGGACTGGGAACCGCGCACCTCGACCCAGCGGGTTTCGTTGGTCGTCTTGTTGACGACGCGGAACTCGTAGCCGGAGGGGAAGGCTCCGGCCTGGCGGGCCTGGTTCTCGATGCCCATCACGCGGTCGAGGTCCTGGGGATGGACCTGGGCGAAGTAGAGCGTGCCGTTGCGGACGATTTCCTCGCGGCCGACGCCCCAGATGTCGGCGATGGTCGGGCTGGCGCTGATGAGCTGGCCCGGGTCGCCGAACCGGGCGAGCACGTAGCCGCGGGCCGATTCGAAGACCGAACGGTAGCGTTCCTCGCTCTCGCGCAGGGCGGCCTCGATCTTGCGGCGCTGGAATTCGATGTCGCGGGCGTCGGCATTGGCCGGCACCATCGCCTCGGGCTGGGGCACGGGTTCGACCGGCGCGGCCGCGGCCTCGCGGGCGCGGTCCTCGGCGTCCTTGGCCGCCTGCTGGGCGGTCTTGAGCTCGGTCAGGTCCTCGTGCATCACCGCGATGCCGACCAGCCGGCCCTCGTTGTCGAACTGGGGGAAGACCGTGGCGCGGAAGCAGACCTTGCGGCCGGGTATGCCGGCGAGGCCGATTTCGGTCGGGTCATACCAGGTCGGCGGGGTCTCCACCCGGGTGCCGGCCATCACGCGCTTGAGCTGGGGCTCAAGCACGCCGGCGCGCTTCAGGCCCCGCGGGTCGAAGAGCGAGATGCCGGGCGGCGGCACCTTGCCGAGCAGGCGCTCGGCCGCCTTGTTGCTGCGCAGGGGTTTGCCGTTCTTGTCGAACAGCTCGATGCTGACCGGGCTGGAGTCGATGAAGCTCTCGAACGTGGCGCGGGCGCGGCGCTCGGCCCGCTGGCGCTCGGCGTCCTCGAACGCGGCCTGCTCTTCGGCCTCGCGGCGCGGGTCGCGGCCGCGACTGAGAATCGCCGCGAAGAAGATGGGGGATGAAAGGGCAAGCGGAGCGGCCCGACGCGGCCCGCCGGCCGCGAACGGGGCCAGCAACAGCACCAGGCCGAATAACAGGACTAGCTTACGTTCCATACCCAGGTGCGCTCAGAATAACGGCAGGGCAGAGAGAGTCAAGCAGACGAATGCAGAACTCAGAACGCGGAATGCAGAATGAGGAGGGGTAATCGGCAATCGGGAATCGACAATTCGGAGATTGCGGGAAACCGCATCTCACAGGACACCACCACAGTTTAAGCCGGCGATCGGAATCGAACCGATGACCTGCGGTTTACGAAACCGCTGCTCTGCCAACTGAGCCACGCCGGCGCTTCGTTGCGGTGAGGATTCTAGCCGGGGCCGCGGGGGAGTCAAGGCAGTGGCCCGGCGCACTTGCGCCCGCCCGTCGGACGGCTAGAATCTGTCGGGCCAGATGATATCCCTGCGTTCCAGCCGGACAAGAGATGAGACCGTGACGTTGGTCGACCGCATGCGCTGGTCGCGCGGGCGGAGCCGTTACTGGCTGATTGTCACTTGCCTCGCCGCGGTCGGGGCGGGACTGCTCCTCCTGGCGCCGCCGCGGCCGGCAGGCATCATCCTGCCCGAGCCGGCCGGGCCTGCGCCGGACGTCCGCGTGCTGGACACCCGGGAGCAGCCGCTGGGCGGTGTCGAGCGGCTGAGCGTGCGCGCGCTGGTCGCGCCGGGCCTGGGCGACTCGGCCCTGCGCGCCGCCCTGGACCGGGTGCTGTTTTCAGTCCTGGACGAGGCCAACGGCAAGCGCAAGCGGCGCGTGCGGGTGGTCTGGGCCTATCTTGTCGAGAGCGAGTCGGCCCGGGCAATGCAGTGGCGGGCCATGGCCATCTGGACCGACACGACACTGGCGCGGTCGCTGCGGCCGGCGGGCAACGGCGGCGACGCGGTCAGGGAGCGCGGAGTCGAATACGATTTCACCAACCCGGTCAGCACCGGCGCAGGTCCGGGGCCAGCCGGAGAGTGAGGAGGAATAGGTGAGGATGGACCAATTCAGAGTGCAAGGTGCAAAGTGCAGAGTACAGGGCGTCGGCGTGGTGCTGCTGGCGCTGGTGACCCTGGCCGGTACGGCGATGGCCGGGTACGGCGGGTTCGGAGCGACCGCGACGTACCTGAAGACGGCCGGCCTTAACCAGACCCTGACCGAGCTGAACCGCGGCCGCTACGGCGGCAGTGAAGAGTTCGACCTGGGCAAGCCGGTCTGGTGGCTGGGCGGTCACCGCGCCGGCGCGGTCGGCAACATCACGCTGGGCGGCGGCGGCGCAGCCACCGCGAGCACGCACCGGACCGACTCGCTGGCCGCCGAACTCCTCGGGATCCGGGGCAACTTCGACGCCGGGTTCGCTTACGTACCGTGGGACTTCTTCTGGGTCCGGCCGCACGTCGAGGTCGGGTTCGGCGGGTGGTTTCTGTACGCGCATTCCATCGAGGACGGCGCGCTGTTCGTGACCGACCCCGACCTGTGGGACGTGCTCTACGGCTGGACCGTGGGCGCGGCGCCCGGCCTCGAGGTGATGGGCCGGCTGCGCTACGGCCAGGAGCAGTACGTCGGGCTATACGCCAAGGCCAACTACTTCCTCCCCATCGGCGGGCCCGAGGTGTACTCGGGCGAGACCGACCCGCCCGCGTTCGGGCTCTCCGGTTTCTCCTGGGAGGCCGGGTTCCGCTTTGGCTCGGCGGCGCGCCCGCCGTTCCGGATGTAGCGATGCCGCGCCAGTTCACGATCTGCGACGTGTTCGCCCGCAAGCGTTTCGCGGGCAACCAGCTGGCGGTGTTTGCCGACGCGGCCGGGATGGGCGATGAGGAGATGCAGACCCTGGCCCGCGAAATCCATTTCAGCGAGACGACCTTTGTCACGGCCGACAAGCCGGGCCCGAAGGGCTGGCCGGTGCGGATATTCACCCCGGCGCGCGAGGTGCCGTTTGCCGGGCACCCGACGCTGGGCACCGCGTACGTCATCTGGGAACGGTTCCTCGGACGCAAGACTGACTTGGTGACGCTCGACCTCGGGGCCGGGCAGGTGCCGGTGGCGGTGGAGCAGGGCGGCGAGCGGCTGGTTATGACCCAGCTCGCGCCCGAGTTCGGGGCTGCGTTCTCGCCCCGCGCCGCGGCGGCCGTGCTCGGGCTGGACACGGCGGACATCGACTCCCGCTACGAATGTACCGAGGTGTCGACCGGGCTGTGGTTCGGCGTCATCCCGGTGAAGACCCTCGACGCGAT
>JAWOHG010000024.1:0-8453 GCA_046485245.1 bacterium | reverse complement strand
GCCCGCCGGGCGCACTGCGTCCCCGTATGACAAGGAACGCCACCATAGGCGCGACGATGCCAAGCAGGAGGCCGGCAGCCGCGATGACCATCGTGAGGCCGATGCGTGGCCTGGTGACCAACGGGCGCGGGTCGTCAGGTTGCTGGGCAGGTCCGGTCATGTGCGGCCCTTGCTTGCGTCGAGCAGGCCGGTCACCCAGTCGCGGTTGCGCCAGAGGGCGCAGCCGCCTTCCGACTCGCTCAACTTGTCGTGACCCTCACGAACGCGGGCGAGGAACTCGGAGGCGAGCGCCTCTTTGAGGGGGCGGTCGCGGACCGAGGTGTCGGAGAACGGGGCAAAGGGACAGGGCTCGAGGCTGCCGTCTGGGCCGACGTGGACGAACCCGCGGCCGGCGGCGAGGCAGCCGCCGTACTGCTCTTCGTCGCCCGGGAACGCGGCGCAGACCAGCGGGTATCGCGCGGCCAGCGATGCGCGGGTCGGCTCGACTGCGGCCTTCTGTGCGGGCTCGAGCACCAGGCTCTCGCTCTCGGGCGTCACCGGCGTGTACTCGACCAGGAACACGAGCCGGCAGCCGGACTTGACCAGTCCGGCGATAAACTCGTCGCCGGTGACGGTCGCGAAGTTGTGGCGGGTCATCGTGAGCGATACGCCGAAGAACACGCCCGCGCGCTCGAGCCGGTCGACTGCTCCCTGCACTGCGTCGTACACGCCCGCACCGCGGCGGGAGTCGGTGGCGGCCTCAAATCCCTCGATGCTGAGCACCGGGATGACGTCGCGCTGTTCGGTCAGCCGGCCGATTATCGCGTCGTCGAGGAGCAGACCGTTGGTGAACAGCGGGAATATGACGCCGGGCAGGTTGGCGGTGACGTTGAGCATCTCGGGCCGGGTCAGGGGTTCGCCGCCCGCGACCATTATTATCGAGATGCCGAGGTCGCGCGCCTCGGCGAACACCTCGGCCCAGCGCGCAACCGGCATTTCTGTTCGGCCGGGCCGGCAATGGGCCTGGGCGTAGCAGTTGCGGCAGCGCAGGTTGCACTGGTCGGTGATGGAGGCGATGAGCAGTGGCGGCACGTGCAGGCCGCGCGCGGCCCACTCGCTGCGGCGCCTGGCCGCGGCCTGCTGGTGCGCGACCGTGCGGATGAAGAACCCGGCCAGCGCGGGCCGCTTCAGACAGGTCTTGACCGTGTCGCGGAAGAACGCCTCGATCTGGGAGTCGAAGAGGCGGGAGTAATCAGGAGGGGAAGTCAAACTTCAAAAGCCAAAAGCCAAAAGCCAAAAGCCAAAAGCCAAAAGCCAAAAGCCAAAAGCCAAAAGCCAAGAGTGACACGCAGTGTCATCCCGTGCCGAGGAGGGATCGCCGGTAGCATACGGCCAATCGACAATCGGGAATCGGCGATGGCAAATCTCTGCGGTGCGTCAGTCGTGCAGTCCCGCGTGCGCCCTTTACTCGCCGTTGATGTCGATGCGCGCGTTGCTGGTGGAGAGCGTGACGTTGGCGCCGCCGCCGTTGATTGTACCGCTCTTGTGCTCGCGCTCGGTCCGGCTGTAGCTGATGTTGGGGAAGCCGGCGACCGTGACCTCGGCGTTGCTGGTGGTCGCGTCGAAGTCGGCCTGGGTGTCGGCCGGGATGTTCAGGGTGACCGAGGAGTTGGAGGTGGTCAGGGTCACCGCGTCGGTCGGGATGAGCACGTCGACGGCGCAGGTCACCGGGGCGTTGGAGGTGCGTACTTCCAGCGGGCCGCGGTGGCCGGTGAAGCGCACGGCGCCGTTGGACGAGCGCGCCGTGGTTGCGCCGCTGGTGCCGGTCACCTCGATGGGGCCGTTGGAGGTTTCGAGCGCGGCCTGCGCGTCGGTGTTGGCGACCGCGATGAGCCCGTTGGAGGTGCGGACGTCGACCGGGATGCGCATGTTCATCTGGACGTTGAAGTCGCAGCCGTACGAGCGGGCGCCCTCGGGCCACTCCGCCTTCACCTTGAGCACGCCGTCCACGACCTGGTGAGAGATGACGACGTCGTTGATGTGCTCCTCGGCGTCGGCACGCGACCGGCCGTGCGCGCGGCGGGTGTAGGCGATGGCGATGCCGACCGAGTCGTCCACGCGCGTGACCCGGACGTAGCCGTTGCCGGTGTCGAGTTCGAGCCTGGTGATGCCGGTCTGGGGCGGCTGGAGCGTGCCCTGGTCCTCAAAGAGCTCCGGGTAACCGCAGCCGGCGAAAACCACGACCAGCGCGGCGAGGAGCCCGATTCGTGATAGCGTCATACCGTCTTCCTTTCGTCGGTCAGCGGCCCGCGAAGCGGCCGGTTTCGGGCGGCAGGGCGTTGATGGAATCGATGTAGGCCTGGGTCAGGCCGGTTGAGTCGGTCACGAGGTAGACCGCGCGCTGGACCATCCACATCGCCGCGCCGTCCGATATGTCCTTGTCGCGCACGAGGCTGACGAGCTGGTTGAGTTCCGGGTCGTCGGTGGTCGGGCCGAGGTCGAACGTGTCGCCGCGGTCCGGGGACACCCGGCGCTGGTTGCAGCAGAAGCTGCCCAGCACGGTGACCGCGCCGCTGCCCGACGCGGTTATCGGGTGGTCCTTGAGGAGCAGCATGTGTTGGGTCAGGTTGCTCGACGAGCGGAACAGCAGGCCGGCGGGCAGGGTGTCATAGAGGTCGACCGCGCCGGATGCCCGGGCGGTGATGGCGAGGGCGAACGGGCCCTGGTCGCTCAGGCGCGGGTCGCCGGTTATCGACACCGCTTCGATGCCGGCGTTGAGGTAGAACTGCGGCCCGGTCGGTTCGAAGCCGCACAGGAGATCGCAGCCCGACGCGAGGATGAGCGCGGCGGCGACAAGGCCGAGCGCGAGGCGGCGGTTCATCGTGCCCTCCGGCCGGCGGCTTTCTCGGCGCGGCGGTCAGGCAGGCGCAGCGGGGCGAGCCCGCCGGTGTCGGGCGGCAGGGCGGCGATTGAGTCGAGCCAGTAGCCGGAGAGCTTACCTTCTTCGCTGACTTCCCAGACCGCGGTCTGGAGCCAGGCGCAGTAGCGGATGTCCCGGTCGGCCACCGCGTCGATAAGGCGCCGGAAGTCATCGTTCTCGGTCACCGGCCCGAGCTCGAACGTGTCCTCCTCGTCGGGCAGGTGGCGCGACAGGTTGACGCAGAACCCGCCGACGGGCAGGACCGTGTCGCGGGGCAGGCCGCGGATGATGTGCCGCTTGAGCAGGATGATGTTCTGGACCTCGTCGTCCTTGGTCTTGAAGAACAGGCCGCCGGGCAGGGTCTCGACCCAGGTTGTCGAGTCGCCGCTGATTTCGAAGCCGATGGTGGTCCAGCCGTTCGGGTTCCAGCCCGGGGCCGCGCCGACGACGCGCACGAGCGTCACCGCCGGGTTGAGCGTGAACGGCGTGCCCTCGGGTTCGTAGTCCCCGGGTTCGTTGAGCAAGTCGCAGCCGGCCGCAAGCAGAACGGCCGCGGCGATGGTCAGTAGTCTCTTCACGATGATATCCTCCGACGAGAGTTTGGGGTCAAACCGGCCACGCGTCAAGCAGGCGGGCGACGACGCTGAGCCGTACGCCGTACGCCCGGCGCTGCACGTCCGCGCCCCGGCGACGGCGGCGTCGAGTGTTGAGCGTGTTGCGTCCCGCGTGACGCATCGCGCGTCGGGCGTGGTGCGTGCGGCGTGTCGCTGTCCTCCAGCCGGACGCCGTGCAGGAGCGGGCGCAGGCGCCGGATGCGCTCGATGAGGTCGCGCCGCCCGAGCCGCGACAACTCGCGTTCGGCGAGCTTGAAGTTCTCGGGCGTGTGCAGCTGGAGCAGGGCGCGCTGGAGCTTCTGCTCGCGCTCGTCGCGCGCGACGTGGACCGCTTTGCCGGTCAGCGGGTCGGCGGCGCAGTGCCAGGTCGCGCCGGCAAGCGTCAGGGGCAGGGGCGTGAACTGCTGGACCTGGCGGATGCGGAACCGCTCGACCTGCACGAGGAACTCGGCCAGCGCGACCGCGTCGTCCACGGTCGCACCCGGGTGGCCGGAGATGAAGTAAGGGATGAGGTACTGCTTCAGCTTCAGCCTTCGGTTGGCGGCGGCGAATGTCTCGCGGAAGCGCAGGTAGCTCTCGTGGCTGCCCTTGCGCATCTGTTCCAGCACGCCGCTCGCGCAGTGCTCGGGCGCGACGCGCAGCTGCCCGGATACGTGCCAGCGGCAGAGCCCTTCGATGTAGCGCGTCCCGGCCGAGTCGTCGAGCAGGTCGAATCGCACGCCGCTGCCGACGGTGACGCGCTTGACCCCGGGCACGCGCCGCACCGCGTCGAGTAGGGCGAGCTCGGCCTCGAGGTCGATCTGCAGTTCGGGGCAGCGGCGCGGGTGAGTGCACTCACGGCCGGTGCAGACCCGGCCCTGCCGCATCCGGCGGCAGGTCGCGGCGTACATGTTGGCGCTCGGGCCGCCGACGTCGGTGATGTGACCCTTGAAGCCTTCCTGCCGCGTCATCCGCCGGGCCTCGCGCACGACCGACTCGGCCGAACGGGCCTGGATGATGCGGCCCTGGTGCGCGCCGAGCGCGCAGAAGGCGCACGTGCCGAGGCAGCCGCGGTGAGCGGTAATGGAGAACCGCACCGGCTCGAGCGCCGGGACCGGTTCGGTGTAGGACGGGTGGGCAGCGCGCGCATAGGGCAGTTCATAGACGCGGTCGAGCTCGGCCGGCTCGAGCGGCGGGCTCATCGGGTACTGGACCACGAAGCGCGCGGCGTGCGCCTGCACCACGACCGGCCCGAGCGGGTCGGCCGCGGTGCGGTACCAGGTCCGAAACGCCGCGGCGAAGGCGAGCCTGTCCGTGCTGACCTGCTCGTAGCCGGGCAGCTCGATTGCGCCGTCCGGCTTGTCGCGGCTGATGACGCAGGTGCCGGGGATGCCGGCGAGGTTTGCGCCCCGTTCGATGCGCCGGGCCGCCTCGACTACCTGGCGTTCGCCCATTCCGTAGACCAGCAGGTCGGCGCGCGCGTCGACGAGCAGGGACCGGCGTACCGCGTCGGCCCAGTAGTCGTAATGGGCGAGGCGGCGCAGGCTGGCCTCGATGCCGCCGAGCACGAGCGGCACCCCGGGGTAGAGCTCGCGCACGCGATTGCAGTAGACCAGCGTCGCGCGGTCGGGCCGCAGGCCCGCCTTGCCGCCGGGCGAGTAGTCGTCTTCCCGGCGGCGCTGGCGCGTGGGGGACAGGTTGGCGACGAGCGAGTCGACGTTGCCCGCGGTCACGCCGAAGAACAGCCGGGGCCGGCCGAGCGCGGTGAAGTTGGTCCGCGCATCCCAGTTCGGCTGGGCGATGATGCCGGTCCGGAAACCGGCGTCGATGAGCACGCGCGCGATGACCGCCGCGCCGAACGACGGGTGGTCGACGTAGGCGTCGCCGGTGACGATGACTGCGTCAAGATCGTCCCAGCCGAGGTCGCGCGCGTCGGCCCGCGTCATCGGCACGAAGGGCGGCTGCTTCAAGACGAGAGGCGACTGGGGGTCGGGGGTTGAGGGGTTGACAGAGTCTCCCTTAGCGGTCGGGTAGTGCCGCGAGCTTCTGGCGAGTCGAGTCGGACAGCGCACCGCCCTCGGTGATTTCCCACAGCGCGTCCTGGGCCAGTATCATCGCGTCGTCTTCAAGCAGCTTGGGCTCGACGATGTCGAACAGCTCGTTCAACTCCAATTCCCAGACTTGCAGGGCGACATCGTAGAAGCTCTCGTCGTCCGGTTCGTCGAGGTCCTCGTTGGCGCAGTAGGTCGGCACGAACACGACAGTCTCCCCGACCGGGCAGGTGAACGCGAACTCCTGCAGCAGCATCATGTGCTGGTATTCGGCGAAGTGCGGGCTGAAAGTGAGGCCTGAGGGCATCGTCACCGCGATGCGCCGGGCGCCGCTGTTGCGCAGCAACAGTTCCAGCGGCAGGTCCGAGGCGGGTATCGGGTCGAACGCGCCCCAGAAGTGCAGCACGTCGAGCCCGGCCGGCCAGCGCCAGGTCTTGCCGGGCAGCGGTTCGAAGAAGCCGGGCTGCCAGGCCCGGGCGGGCGGCGGCTGGCACAGGCTGCCCATCGTCATCACGGCCAGCATCACCAGGGCCAGGGGTCGCAATAGTCGCATCGTTCGCTCCTCTCGTCGGTCAGCGGACCAGGGTCAACATCGTGCGCCAGGTTCGGCCCGCGCCGCGCACGACGACAATGTAGCTGCCGGCCGGGCTGCCCTGACCGTTCCAGCCCGGGCGCAGTTCGGAACCGCGGGCCGCGGTCTGCGCGCCGGACCACAGCCGCCGGCCGAGTGCGTCATAGACCGCCAGTTCGTAGCGCCCGGCTTCGGGCGCGACCAGCGCGAACGCGACGCGGCCGCGCGCCGGGTTGGGTGCCACGCGCAGCGGTGCCGGCTCGGGCGGCTCGGCCGCGGCGAACCACGGCGCGTCGCAATACAGTCCCCGGGCGCCGGTCGAATCAAACCCGGCGAAGAACACCAGGGGCAGGGCCAGCGGTGTTCCCGGCGCGCAGAGCGCGCGCGGCCGGCAAGCGGGTACCGTCGCGTTGGCCCGGCGGTCGCTTACCGTGACCGCGTCGGACCACCACTCGGGTTCGAACGCGCTCGTCCAGCGCCAGCGCACCACGGTCGAGTCGCCCGGTCCCCGGCCGCCGAAGTTGTAGACCAGGCCGGCCATCCCGTTCGGGGTCCACGGGTCGGAGGCGATGCTTGCGAACCACTCGTCGTGGTAGGGGCTGCTCCAGTTCTGCTCCGCTCCCCACTGCCGGCCGTCGTTGCCCCCGACCGCAAAGCGGATGTCGGTCCGGCTAGAGTCGCGCCAGCCGAGCGTGTAGATGAGCCACATCCGGGCCAGCCGTTCGGGCAGCGTGTCGACCTCGGCGAGCTGCGGGTCCCAGCGCAGGTACTCGCCGCGCGCCGCGATGCGGTGCGGCTCCCAGGAACCGGGCGCGGCGTAGCGCCGGCTGATCTGGTGGTGGACCTGGGTGCCGTCCTGGGCAAAGCGCCAGACGCAGTGCACGGTCGAGCCGGTGACGTAGAGCACCTGCGGGTCGTGCGCGTTCCACCAGCTCTGCCCCGGCTCCCACGTCGCGCCGAAGTCGGTCGAGCGCGAGAAGAAACCGGTCAGCCCGGCGCGGTGTTCGTTGGCGGTCACGCAGTAGAGATAGTAGGCGCGGTCGTGGTCGAGCGCGAAAGAGAAGTCGTCGACCGTGTCCGGCCCGACCGCGATCGGCAGTACCACGGCGGCGGTGTCGTCCCAGCCGAGGCGCAACAGCCACAGGTCGCCGTCGCCGGCCGAAGCGAGGAACGGCAGGTAGACGGCATTGACCCCTCCCCAGCCCGCGCAGAGCTCGAGGTCGCGCAACTCGGAGCCCGCATCGTGCTCGAACCGCAGTTGCCAGGTGGCGCCGGCATCGGTCGAGGCGAACAGGCGCAGGCGCGTGCCAGACCCGGTCGCTGCCCACAGCCGGCCGGTCGTGTCCGCGGTCACTGCGAACGCGCTCAGCCGCCCGGTGTCGACAACCACGTCCGGCCCCCACGTGCCGGCCATGCCGATTCCAGCAAGGAATGCCAGCAGGATTACCGCAAGCCTTGAGCGCATCGCTTCATTCTCGCCTCTGCCCTGCCGGGTTGTCAAGCAACCCGGTCTTGCCCGTTACTGGCCGGAGGTTATCATTGGGCGATGACTCGCATCGCACTGCTGGCCGCCGTGCTTGCCGTTGGCGCCCCGGCGCAGGATTTCGCCGCTGCCGGGCCGTACGCCGACACGTTCCGAGTGATGGATATTCCCGGCACGACCGAGACGATGCGCAACTCGCGCGTCTACTACCCGGACTCGTCCGGCGTGTTTCCGGGTTCGGCCGCGCCCGCGCCGATTGCGGTGTTCGGCCACGGCTGGCAGATGGGCATCGACCGGTACTACTCCTACGCCGCGCACCTCGCCTCGTGGGGCTACGTCTGCGTCCTGCCGACCATCTCCAACCCGATTCTCGACCCCGAGCACGACAAGCGGGCCCGGCTGATGGCCGACGCGGCGCGATTTGTCGGCACGCTCGACACGCTGCCGCTCGACCCCTTCTACGGCAGGCTCGACCGCGAGCGCTGGGGATTCACCGGTCACTCGATGGGCGGCAGCATCTCGATGCTCGCGGCCGACACGCTGCAACTCGGCGACACCCTGCGCTGCGTGGTCGGCATCGCCTGCCCCCAGACCACGCCGCCGACCCACTCGGCGCACATCCTCGTGCCCAAGATGCTCTTGCCCGGGGGCGTGGACAACATCGCGCCGTGGGCCGGCGTGCGCGCGGCGTTCTGGGCGGACGCGCCGCCGCCCGGCACGTTCGCGGTCATCGGCGGGGCCAACCACGGCTACGCGATGGACTACTCGTACTTCTGGGAGAACGGCGGCAGCGCGACCATCACCCGCGCCGAGCAGCAGCGCATCACCCGGCGCCACCTGACCGCGTTCTTTGAAC
>JAWOHG010000011.1:0-8837 GCA_046485245.1 bacterium | reverse complement strand
CCTCGATTTCCCCAAGCAGTTCGAGGGTACGACCGTGGTGACGCTGGAGGAGAACTACCGTTCGGTCCAGCCCATCCTCGACGTGGGCAACGCGGTGATGCAGCCGGCGCGCAAGCGCTACACCAAGAACCTGTTCTCGGCCCGCAAGAGCAAGCAGAAGCCGACGCTCTTGGTGTGCCGCGACGAGGACGAGCAGGTGAAACTCATCTGCGACCAGGTGCTCGCGCACCTCGAAGAGGGCATCAAACTCAACCAGCAGGCGGTGCTGTTCCGCGCCGGGCACCACTCGGACCAGCTCGAAATCGAACTGGCCCGGCGCGACATCCCGTTCCACAAGTACGGGGGACTGAAGTTCCTCGAAGCGGCCCACGTCAAGGACCTGCTCGCGTTCCTGCGCATACTGGAGAACCCGCGCGACGAGCTGTCGTGGTTCCGGGTGCTGGAGATGCTCGACGGGGTCGGGCCGCGCTCGGCCGAGCGGTTCATCGGCGACCTCGAGCAGGAGGGGTTCGAGCTCGCCAAGCTCGACGACGACGTGCTGCCGCCTGCGGCGCAGGAGGCCTACTCGCAACTGCGCGGCGTGCTGCTGTCGGTTATCAAGGCCGAGCCGGTCCTGAGCGTCGCGGCGCAGGTCGAGCGGGTGCGGATGTTCTACGACCCGCTGGTCGATGCGCTGTACGACAACCCGGTGCCGCGCCGGCGCGACCTCGAACAACTCGAACTGATTGCCGGGCGGTACGAGTCGCGCTCATCCTTCCTCGCCGACCTCACGCTCGACCCGCCCTCGTCCACGTCAGACCTGGCCGGGCCGCCCTACAAGGACGAGGACTGGCTCGTGCTGTCGACGATGCATTCGGCCAAGGGCTGCGAGTGGAAAGTCGTCTACGTCATCCACGCGGCCGACGGGATGATACCGTCGGACATGGCGACCGAGGACGACGAGAGCGTGGAAGAAGAGCGGCGGCTGTTCTACGTCGCGGTCACGCGGGCCAAGGACCGGTTGTACGTCGCCTACCCGTTGCGCTACTACTATCGCAAGCACCCGATGGGCGACGCGCACGGCTACGCGCAGGTCACGCGGTTCCTGGCGCCCGAGGTGCGAACGCTGATGGACCGGCGCAGCGCCGGCGCGCTTGAATTCCACGACGGCCCGATGACCGACGAGGAAATCCGCGCCAGGATAGCCCGCAGTTGGCAGTCGGGCCTGCGCTGAGCGGCGCAGGTTTCACCACAGAGATACTAAAGGTGCGAAGGCCGTACCGGCGACGCTGTGACACAGTCGCCGAGTCTTGCGCCGGCGCCTGCGCCGACAGCCGGACCCACGACGGCGAGGCGACAGGCCAGGCGCAAGGCACAGGGTGGAGCCACAAGGCAAGCCGCGACACTCGGGCCCGGCCTTGCACCGGGGCTTGCGCCTGTGGTTTCACCCGCGCTTGCTCCGCCGCTTGCCTGGACACAGAGACTGGTGGTTTCACCCGACGTCGCCTCGGCCTTCGCACCGCCACCTCGGCCATGCCTTGCCCCGATTGTCTGAACCAGGGTTGCCGGGAAACCTTGGGCCGGAGATTCGACGTTCATTGCCGCGAAGGATGCGGCAAGGGGGGCGGTGGGGGAGGCAGGGGATGGTCTTTCATCATCGGTGGCGTAACATCCAGGCAACTCGGCAGTTCGGCCGAAAAGACCACTACTCGCCTTGTGTAGGTTTACCTATCCACCCGGCCCCGCGCCGTTCGCCGCCGCCGGCCAACAACCTACGGCTTCCGGCAGACCGCCTTCCGTCACCGCGAGCGTAGCGTGACGGTCTTCCGGGTGAGTCTGCCGCGTCCGCCAAGAGGTCCTTCGATTCGCTGCGCTCGTTGGCGCGGCCGGACGCGCCCCTGCGATGACGTAGTGCAGGACGACCTCGTTCCTCGGGCGGTTTTGACATTTGGCTTTTGGTCTTTGGCTCTTGACCTGGTCCTCTCTATTCTGCGTTCATCATTGCCCTTCTCTGCGTCTCCCTCGCGGCTCGGCATTGTACCGCGGTCGCGGCCGGCCGCAACCGGGCGCCCGGCCGCTTGACAGCCTAGCGCGGATTCGTACACTTGACGCGATAGACTGCGTCACGTCCGGGGAATATGTCGGGTGAAGCACATTACCCGGTGCGTGCGCGTCGTCGAGGAGGCTCGCGATGCAGTCGTTCGTGGTTTCGTGTTCGCTGCCAGGAAGCACCGGACGCCTGGCCCGGCCGGGGCCGGCGGCCGGGCCGCTGAGCGCCCCGCGCAGTCAGCCCGGCGTCACTCTCCCGGGGAACAACCGATGACGACAATGCTGGTACGGGACGTGTCGCTCTTCGTCAAGGTCATCGGGCAGGGATACCCGCTGCTGCTGATGCACGGTGGCCCGGGCCTGGACCATACCAGCCTGCTACCGCTGCGGGGCTGCGCGGACCAGTTCACCATGGTCTTCTATGACCATCGCTGCAACGGTCGTTCCGAGGGGGCCGAAGTCACGTCGATGACTTGGGAGAATCTCACGGCGGATGCCGATGCGTTGCGCCAGGAACTCGGTTTCAAGAAGTGGGCGGTCCTCGGCCATTCCTTCGGCGGCAACGTCGCCCTCGAGTACGCACTACGTTACCCGCAGAGCGTTTCGCATCTGGTGCTGATGGACACCGGCGGCGACGCGCGGTGGGTGCAGCAGGGCGCGCCGGACATACTCGCCAGGCGGGGCTACGGCGCCGCCGCAGTCTCCGCCGCGCGTCGGTTCTTCAACGGCCAACTGACTCCCTCCGAGGTCACCACCTCCGCGCTGAAGTTCGCCCGGGCGTACTACTACCGCGACAGCCTGCTGGCGCTGGTCCGGGGAGTCGTGGCCGACCTGGACCTCAAAATGCGGCCCGACGCCCACGTCTTCGGCTTCGGCCGGCTGCTGGCGGGCTGGAACGTGATGGAACGGCTGGGCGAGATACGGGTGCCGGTCCTGGTCCTGGCAGGGCGCCACGACTTTCTGTACCCGCCGGAACACCAGGCGATACTCGCAGACCGGCTGACCGATGCGAGGCTCGTGCTTATCGAGCGCGCGGGCCACGAGGCGCCGGCCGAGCGGCCTGACGAAGTCGGCGCGGCGATCAGGGAGTTCCTGGCGGACGCGCACCCGACCGAGGGCGGCCCGGCAAGTCGCTGATGTCTACCCGGCCGGCCGAGTGGACCCGCGCCGCTGTCTTCGACAAGATCGACGCCTATGTCGACGGTCAACTGCGGCGCCTGCGCACGCCCGGCGCCGTCCTTGCCGTCGTTGACGGCGCCCGGGTCGTGCACACGCGCGGCTTCGGCCGCGCCCGTCCCGGCGGCGAGACGCCGACCGCGCAGACCCCTTTCTTCATCGGCTCGCTCACCAAGTCGATCACTGCCCTGGCGGTGATGCAGTTGGTGGAGGAGGGGCGGGTCGACCTGGACGCGCCGGTCCAGCGTTACCTGCCGTGGTTCCGGGTAGCTGACCCCGGGGTGTCGGCCCTGGTGACGGTGCGCCACCTGCTGAACCAGACCAGCGGCCTGCCCGAGTCGGCCGGCGAACGCGCGCTGGCCGATTTCGGCGGCAGCCCTGGTGCCGCCGAGCGTCAGGCGCGGGCACTGTCAACGCTGCGGCGTACCCGCCGGCCCGGCGCGAAGTGCGAGTACTGCAACGTGAACTACGACCTGCTCGGGCTGGTGGTCGCGGCCGTCAGCGGTCAGTCCTACGAAGCCCGGGTTCAGCGCCGCGTCTTCGACCCGCTGCAGATGCGCCACAGCTATACGTCAAAGTCCGAGGCTGAACAGAACGGATTGGCCGTGGGGCACCGCTACTGGTTTGCCCGCCCGGTCGCCGCGCGCGGGCTGCCGGTGCCGCGCGGGTCGCTGGCGTCGGGCCAGGTCATCTCCTGCGCCGAGGACATGGCGCACTACCTCATCGCCCACCTGAACGGCGGGCGCTTCGGGGACGCCCGTGTCCTGTCCGAGGAGGGCATCGGCGAACTGCACCGCGGTGCGGTTGAGTACGTCAAGATGGGCGTCAGGGCGGGCAGGTACGGCATGGGATGGTTCGATACCGACATGGGTCAGGTGAAGACCTACTGGCACACTGGCAACGTCCCCGACTTCTCCGCGTACATGGTCCTTCTCCCGGAGCAGAAGAGCGGGGCTGTCCTGCTCGCCAACGCCGGGCACTACGGGCTGCCGCCGATACTGGGCGAAGTCGGATCAGGTGTCGCGGCCCTGCTCGCCGACCGGCCGCCCGGCCCGATAAGGCTGGGAGGCGTCCCGCTGGTGATGCGTCTCCTCCCGCTGGTGCCGTTGCTGCAGGTCGCCGCCGGCCTCGTCATCCTCTGGCTGCTGGGACGATGGGGCATGAACGCGGCACTCCGGCCCGGCGGCGCGCGCCTGCTGCTGCTCATCCTGCTCCCGGTGGTCGCGAACCTGGCGCTCGTCGCCGTCCTGGCCTGCCTGCAGGCCAGCGGCCAACTGCGCTTTCTGCGTCTCTTCATGCCCGACCTCTTCGGGGTCGCGCTGGCAAGCGGCGGGTTCGCAGCGGTATGGGTCTTCCTGTTGGCGGGCTTGGTCGTGCTGACCACGTGAAGAGCCGCGCCGCCGCTGTCTCGCTCGCAGGGCGCGCCGCCCGGCAAGGGCACGGGCGGATGGAAACACCGGCCGAATGAATCAACTGGAGGGCATGCTGCCATGAGAGAGAACGTCGGACCGTACCGCGTCGTCGACCTGACCCCGGGCCGCCGCGCCTGGATAAACACGCTCGACCTGGCCGGGCCGACGCACGTGATGTACGCGCTGCTGGAGGTGGACGTGACGCTCGCGAAGCAGTCCATCGCCGAGCACAAGGCGCGCACCGGTGAGGCGCTGTCCTTCACCGGGTTCCTGGTGCACTGCTTCGCGCGCGCCGTGGACGAGAACCGCGAGGTGCAGGCCTACCTGAAGGGCCGCCGGCAGGTCGTCATCTTCGACGACGTGAACGTTGGGCTGATGATCGAGAACCGGTCGGGGGAAAGGCCTTCCCTGATGGGGCACATCATCCGGGCCGCCAACCGCAAGACGTACCGCCAGATTCACGACGAAATCCGTTCCGTCCAGACTGCGCCGGTGCCGTCGAGCAAGGGCATGCCCGCCTGGTTTCGCACGGCGATGCTCCTGCCGTGGCCGTTGTCCAGGCTGGTCAAGGCCCTGATGAACGCGGGGACGCGCCGCGACCCGACCATTCGCATAGCGGCATCGGGCACGGTGTCAGTCACCGCGGTGGGGATGTTCGGCAAGGGCCACAGCGGCTGGGGCATAGCCATGACACCCAATTCGCTCAGCCTGGTTGTGGGGAGCATCGCCCGCAAGCCAGCGGTCGTGGACGGGCGCATCGAGCCGCGCGATGTCCTTAACCTGACCGCGCTGTTTGACCACGACGTCGTCGACGGGGCCCCGGCTGCCCGGTTCACGCGGCGATTGCTGGACCTGATCGAAAGCGGCGAAGGGCTGCCGGCGGCCGGCCAAAGCTGATGGCCCGTACCGCGCAGGGCGACGGTCGTGACCAAGGAGGCAATGATGGGTGAGCGGGAGAGAGTCACCGAGATACTGAACACGTACCGTGCCGAGATAATGGCCCGGAGCCCGAGGTCGCTGGCGACCTGGCAGCGCAACCGAACGGTCATGCCGGGCGGAGTCGGGAGCCTCTTCCGGTTGGCAGACCCGTTTCCCATGGTTGTCAGCCGGGCCAAGGGCGCGAAGATATGGGACGCGGACGGCAACGAGTATCTCGACTTCATGCTCGGCTTCTCGACCATGATTCTCGGCAACGCGCCGGATGAGGTCGAAGCTGCGATCAGGGAGGCGTTGCCGCGCGGGACGCATTACGGGCAATGCCACGAGCACGAGTATGAGTTCGCCAAGTTGTTCTGCGACATGGTGCCGGGCGTGGACAAAGTGGCCTTCTGCAACTCGGGTACCGAGGCAACGATGTACGCACTGCGGCTGGCCCGGGCCACGGTCGGTCGGCCGCTCGTCGCGAAGTTCGAGGGCGGGTACCACGGGACCCACGACCTGCTGGCTGTCAGCTTCGGCCGGCCGCACCCGGGTGCCGGCCCGGCCGGCCCTGCGGATGACCCTTCCGCGGTGCCCGAAAGCCCCGGCCTGGCCGCGGGAGCCTGGCAGGACACGATTGTCCTGCCCTTCAACCACCCGGCGGCCTTTGACAAGATCCGTCGCCACGCATCCAGACTGGCCGGCGTGATCATTGAGCCGGTGCAGGGCGCCGCGGGCACGATACCGGCCGACCGGGATTTTCTCTCGGAACTGCGCCGGGTCACGCGTGAGGTCGGGGCCTTCCTCATCTTCGACGAGATAATCACCGGCTTCCGCCTGGCCCCCGGCGGAGCGAGGGAGTACTTTGGGGTCATGCCCGACGTGAGCACGTACGGGAAGGTCGCCGGCGGCGGTCTTCCTTTCGGAGCGCTGGCCGGGTCGTCCGAGGCGATGCGCCTGATGGAATACGACGTCAACATGGACCAGTGCATACTTATGGCCGGGACATTCAACGGCAACCCGCTGACCGCGGCGGCGGGCTGTGCGGTGCTGCGGCGACTGAAGGAGGAGCCGCAGCTGTATGAGCGGATGAACGCGATGGGCGATCGCTTCCGGGCCGAGGTTAACCGGTTCGCCCGGGACCGGGACTACCCGGCGACGGCGGTCGGCGCCGGCTCCATGTTCTGGATGCACACGACACGCGGACCGGTCAAGAGCGTTCGGGACGTGCAGGCGAGCGACGGCGTGGCGGCTGCCGGGCTCCGGCTCCTGTATCGCAGGAATGGGCTGCACATTTCGCCGAACCACGGTTTTCTCAGCGCTGCCCATACCGACGAGGATGTCTCGCGATTGATCGCGATTCACAAGTCGGCGATGGAGGAGCTGCGGGGGCGGAGCGTGTGGTAGAGTAACGTGGAGGTGACCACCCTGCACGAACGCGGGCAACTCCCGATGCAGCCTCGCATCACGAACGAAGATGCCCGCTACGCCCTCGGGATTGTCGGCGAGGGTAATGCGGGACACTTCCAGGATTTCGTCTGAGGGTTGGCCCTGGCCGACGCGGTACAGTTAACCCCACAAAGGCGACACGAGCCCATGCAATTGTTGAATGACGATCGTCGATTGTCGATTGCAGGGCAGCTTCGTTCAGGGCGAATCGGCGTCGGAATGACGGCGGGCAGTGAGCAGTCAGCAGCGAGCAGTTAGCAGGTGTCCCGGCGTCGGAGAGATTCCTCCAATCGCGCCTGCGGCGCTCCGTCGGAATGAAAGGTTGGTTTGTGCCGTCCGTAAGCCGTCGGCCGCAAGCTGTCATCTGTCGGCCATGAGCCGTCAGCCGGCGAGCGCCCCGCGCCGGCGGTGTCAGGCCGGGCGGGTGACGGGCGCGCCCTTGGTGCGGCCCATCCAGTCGAGATTGCGGCACCGGCCGAACCGCTCGCGGAAGACGCGCCAGTAGAGCAGTTCTTCCTTGCTGTTCAGCAGGGAGCCGTCGGGGAGCGCCATCTCGCGGCGGAAGTCGGCGTCGGTGACGTGCCGCTCGGCGTGCTCGGCCAGCAGTTCGCCGATGCCCGCGCCCTGCCAGAACTTGGCCTTGGGCCGAGCCAGCACCCGGCCGGGCAGGAGGCCGTCAAGCGCCCGGCGCAGTATCCACTTTTCCACGCCGTCCCGGATCTTGAGTTCGGGCCCGATGCGCAGGGCAAAGGACGCGACCGCGGGGTCGAGGAAGGGAACGTGGGCCAGCAGCCCGTGCGCGGCCGAGCAGCGGTCGACGCGCTGGAGCGCGGTGTCGTGGAGCCGGTGCGTGATGTCGAGCAGTTCGTCGGCCAGCAGGGCCGGGTCCAGCGCCTTGAGGTAGTCGTATCCCGCGAAGAGCTCGTCGCCGCCCTCGCCCGAGAGCACGCCGGTCACGTGCCCTGCCGCGACCTTGCCGGCAAGGTAGTTGGCGATGCTGGAGCGGACCAGCAGCGCGTCGAACGACTCGAGATGCCGGATGACCTCGGGCAGCGCGGCGGGCAGTTCCTGTGGCCGAATGACGATTTCGTGGTGGACCGAGCCGACAAAGCCGGCGACTTCGCGGGCGAACTCGAGGTCGGGTGCGCCGGTGAGCCCGGCGGCAAAGGTGTGAAGTTCGCGGACCAGGGGCCGGGCGAGCGCGACGATGGCGCTGGAGTCCAGCCCGCCGGACAGCCAGGCGCCGGTGCGGTCTGCGGCGACGGCGCGCTCGACCGCGGCGCGGAGGCGCCGGTGCAGTTCGGCGGTGACGGCCGCGGCGGGCCAGGCGATGCGCGGCCCGGTCAACAGTTCGATGGCGGCTGCGCTGCGGCCGTGTTCGAGCACGTGACCCGGGGGCAGGGAGTTGACGTCGTCGGTGACCTCAAGCAGGGCCTTGACCTCGGAGGCGAAGCATAGGTCGCCTGAGGCGGTCCGGCCGTGGTAGAGCGGCACGACCCCGATGGGGTCGCGGGCCAGGGCCAGGCCGCCTGCCTCGACGCGGGCCCGGGCAAAGTGGCCGTTGGGCCGCTCGTCCCGCACTTCGCCTGCGCCCGCGGACCGGGCGGAGGCGCCGGGCCAGGTTGCGCCGAGGCAGGCGGCCTGGCCCTGGCCCGCGACCCCATCGGGGTCGTGCCGCTCTACCACGGCCGGACCGCCTCAGGCGACCTCTGCTTCGCCTCCGAGGTCAAGGCCCTGCTTGAGGTCACCGACGACGTCAACTCCCTGCCCCCGGGCCACGTGCTCGAACACGGCCGCAGCGCAGCCGCCATCGAGCTGTTGACCGGGCCGCGCATCGCCTGGCCCGCCGCGGCC
>JAWOHG010000099.1:0-25697 GCA_046485245.1 bacterium | reverse complement strand
GGGTCTGGGTTGATGCCCAGCCCGAGAACTTCTCCCCGACCCCGGACGAGCCCGAGAACGTGCTGTGGATGGACGTGCGGCTGATGACTCGCTCGCCGGCCAAACGCTGGCAGTTGCTGGTCAAGAACTCGTACGGCGAGGTCGTCCGCTCCTACAGCGGCTGGGACGCGCCGCCCCTGCGCCTGACCTGGGATGGGCTGGACGATGCCGGCCGGCTGGTGTCGGACGGCCGCTACTCCTACGAAATCATCGTCGTCGACCAGCGTAACTCGACGCTGAAGTTCGGCGGCACGCTGACCGAACTGCGCACCCGGGGTCCCAAGGGCCGCATCCAGGTGCGGCCGGGACGCTAGGGCGCTTCGGTGATGTTCCCGCTCATCCTCGCGCTCGCCGCCGCCCTCTCGCCCGAGCAGTCGCGCGTGCTCGTCGAGCGCTACAACGCGGCCCAGGAAGCCATCGGCCGTGACGACTACTCCGCCGCCGCGGCCAAGCTGAGCGGGCTGGTGCGCGACTTCGGCTCAAGCGAGTTCGGCGACGAACTCCGCTTCGCCCTGGCCGAAACCTACTTCAACCTCGGCCAGTACAGCCGGTCCGGCGACATCTTCACCGGGCTGGTCGAGGGCCCGCGCTACGGCTACATCCGGCCCGAGGCGATGTACGGCGTGGCCCTGTCGGGCATCATGACCGGCAACTACGGCCAGGCCCGCACGACGCTCGAGAAGCTGGCCAAGGAGCAGGGCTACGACAAGGACCCGCGCGTGGCCTTCGCCGCCGGGGTCCTGCACTACTTCCAGGACGAGTTCCCGCAGGCGATATCGCGGCTTGACGGGCTGGCGATGCCCGAGGCGCGGTTCTACCTCGCCAAGGCCTACGCCCGCACCGGGAAGCCGCTCCAGGCCCTCATCAAGTTCAAGGAAATCACCGACGAGGTGCCCAACACGTCGCTGGCCACGCTCGCGCACTTCGCGGCCGGCCAGGCGCTGTTCCTCAACCGCGACTACGACGGCGCGCGGGCCAAGTTCGCCGTGTTCATCGAGCAGTTCCCCAATTCGCCGCTGGCCGACTACGCCGCCTACTTCCTCGGCTGCGCGCTCTTGGCCCAGCGCCAGTACGCCGCGGCGGTGACGCAGCTGACCCCGCTCACCCGGCACGCCAACAACCTCATCGCCGCCCACGCCAACTACTTCATCGGCTCGGCCAACCTCGCGCTGGGCAAGCCGCAGGACGCGGTCGAGCGGTTCCAGCGCGTCCGGGCCAACTACCCGCGCACCAAGGTCGCCAGCTACGCCAACCTCCAGCTCTCGCAGGCGATGCTGGCCACCGCCGACACGGCCCAGACGCTTCTGGCCACCTCCCAGCTCGCGACGATGTTCAAGTCGGGCGAACTCTCCGGCGTCGGCAACTACCTTTCCGGCGTCGTCTTCTACCAGGTCGGCGACTACGCCCGTGCGGCCGAGCAGTTCGAGAACGTGCTCGTCAACTACGCCTCCACCTCGCTGCGCGAGCCCGCCGCCGCGATGCTGCTGCTCTCGCACAACACGCTCGGCCACTTCGAGCAGGCCGTGGCCATCGGCGCCAAGTACGTCCGCGACTACCCCGAGGACAAAACCGGCTGGCGCGTGCGCACGCTCTACTTCCTCGCCGAGGGCCTCTACTACGACAAGAAGTACAACGAGGCCGACGCCTTCTACCAGCAGGCCTATGCCGGCGCCACGAGCTCGGACATCGCGCCCTATGCCCGGCTCGGCCGCTGCTACAGCCTCTACCACCTCGGCCGGCTGGCCGAGGCCGCCAACGGCTTCAAGGGCCTGACCGTCGCCCGCACCCAGGACACGCTGTTCACCATCAGCGCCTTCCTCGGGTACGGCTACGCCCTGTTCAACCAGAAGGAATACCTCAAGGCGCTCGACGTATTCGAGGCGCTGGCCAACACCTTCCCCAGCCTCGAACTCGCCGCGATACCGGGCTGGTTCTGGTCCGGCTACTGCTACTACCAGCTCAAGTACTACGGCCAGGCGGTCGACGCCTGGACCCAGCTCGTCAACAAGTTCCCCGAGGACAACCCCAAGGCGGCCGAGGCGGCCTTCCGCAACGGCGACACCTATTTCAAAGCGCTGGAGTACGACAAGGCCACCGCCGCGTTCAACTTCGTCATCGAGCGGTACCCCGAGTCCGACTTCGCCGCGCCGTCGCAGGCGCTCGTCGCCCAGAGCCACTACAACCGGCGCCAGTTCATTGAGGCCATCCGCGAGTACCAGAAGTTCCTCGACCTTTACCCCTCCGACCCGCAGGTGCCGGGCGTGCGCAAGAGCCTCGAGAACAGCTACTATTTCGCCGGCCAGGAAGACTCGGCCGTGATGGAAGACTTCCTGCGCCGCTTCCCCCAGTCCGAGCTGGCGGCCGAGGGCCAGTTCCGCAAGGGCCGCGCCCTGTTTGACGCCGACCGCCACGCCGAGGCCATCATCGAGCTGCAGAAAGCCGTCGTCGGCTTCCCGACCGCCACCTCGGCGGCCGAGGCCCAGCTCCTCACCGCCGAGTCCTACTCCGCGCTCGAGCAGTGGCCCGACGCGGCCGCGGCCTACGAGAAGTTCCTCGCCTACTACCCCGACCACGCCCAGCGCGCCGGGGCCAGCTTCAACCTCGCCACCGCCTGGTTCAACGCCGGCGAGTACGAGCGCAGCATCGAGAAATTCCAGACTGTCGTCGATTCCTTCCCGGACTCCGAGTACGTCGAGAGCGCGAAGCAGAACATCGATATCTGCCGCCGCCGCCTCGGCGCCGGGCTGATTGACGAGACTGAAGGCGAAGCCGAACCGGCGCCCGCGCCCGAGGGCTCGGTCGCGCCGCCCGCCGAAGGAGAAAACCAGCAATGATAATGGGTCGCAGCCTGATCGACATTTTCAAGAGCAGTTTCGTGATGGTCCTGCTGCTCATGGCCTCCATCGCCGCGCTCGCGCTCATCGTCGAGCGGCTCTGGTACTTCCACCGCAACCGCTTCAACGGCGCGCGCGGGCTGAACGAACTGCGCCGCCGCCTCGCCACGGGCGGGGCTGACGCCGCACTCACCTGGGCCAAGTCCCAGAAGAGCCCGCTCGGCCGGATGTTCACGGTGGCGCTGGAGAACCTCGGGCTGCCGACCGACGAACTCGACGACCTGCTCTACAGCCTCATCCTCGAGGAGAAACTGCGGTTCGAGCGCCTGCTCGGCGGCATGGGCACGCTGGCCAACGCCGCGACGCTGCTCGGCCTGCTGGGCACGGTCACCGGCCTCATCGGCGCGTTCCACAACATCGCCCAGACCGGCTCGGGCGGCCCGGCGGTCGTGTCGGCCGGCATCGCCGAGGCGCTCATCACCACCGCGTTCGGCCTGCTCATCGGCATCCCAACCCTGTTCTTCTACAACTATTTCACCAAGAAATCGGCCGACCTGATGGTGTCGCTCGAGAGCACCTCGGAGCGGCTGGTCGTGATGCTGAACCGGATGAAGGCCGCGGGCAAAGTCGACGCGCCGGCTCCCCAGCCGCATGCCGTGCCCGCGCCGGCTCCCAAGGCGGTCCCGGCTGAAGACAGCTCCTGGAAGTTCTAGGTGAAACGCCGCCGCCACGAAACCCGCCACGACCAGCTCATCCTGACCTCGCTGGTCGACATCGCGCTGTCCCTGGTCATCGGGTTCTTGGTGGCGATGCCGCTGTTCTTTGAGTCCGGCATCTTCGTTTCGGCGCCGGGCGTGTCCCGCGCCGGTTCCGACGAGGAGGGCTCGGACATCAAGGCCAACGTCTACATAAACGCCGAGGGCGACATACTGCTCAACGAGTCGCCGGTGACCTTTGAACAGCTTGCCGAGTTCCTGCCCAAACTGCTCGACCGCTCGGTCGAACGCCGGGTCATCGTATCGACCGACGAAGCGGTGCGCTACGAGCAGGTGATGCAGGTGCTCGACCTCGCCAAGCAGTCGGGCGCGGCCGACCTCGCCCTGCTGCGCAAGAGGAGGGCACAGTGAAGGGCAACGCCAACATCGACATCCTGCCGATGGCCGCGGTCGGCCTCATCCTCGTGCTCGTGATGATGGTCGTCGCGCCGATGGTCGTCACCAGGAGCAACACGCCGGTGACCCTGCCCCAGACACACACTTCCGAGCGCAAGGTCGAGAACGACCTTTCCATCACGCTCAACACCGACGGCGCGCTGTTCCTCGACGACCAACCGGTCGCCGACTACGCCACCCTTGAGAACGCAGTCCGCGGCGCGGTCACCCGCGACCCCTACGTGCTGGTCGTGGTCCGCGCGGACAAGGACTGCATGCACGACCGCGTGCTCGACGTGCTCGCAACCGCCCGCCGCGCCGGCGCCCAGCGCATCGCCTGCGCGACCAAGCGCCTGAGGGAAGGATAGCGATGTTTGCCGAACGCCGCTCCCGCTCCTTCGAGATCGCCGTCGCGATCTCCGCGGTCCTGCACATCACGATGGTCCTGATCGCGTCGCGCTCCCGCCCGCCGTCGGGCGACTTCGCCGACATGCAGGAAGTCAGCTTCATGGACGTCACCTACCGGCCCGAGGTCGCCCGGATTCTGCCCAAGGCCTCCATCCCGGGCGGCGGCGGCGCGGTCGACGACGCCCCGGTGCCGACCTACTCCTCCGGCATCGCCTCCGACGAAGTGCCGGCCATCGACCTCAGCGCCAGCCTCGAGCGCGACAAGTCCCAGGCCAAGATCGACATGGACGGCCTCGAACTCGACCGCGGCGACGGGATGTCCACCATCAAGCTCGGCGGCTCCGGCTCGGCCAAGTCGACCGACGAGATTCTCGCCCAGCCCAAGGTCGCTCTGGCCCGCGGGCTGTCGACCGGAGGCAAGGGCATACCCGGCCTGCGCGGGATGCCCGGCGTTCCCCAGCAGCAGGCCCAGCTGTCCATCGAGCGCCGCAGCCTGGCCAAGCCGGTCTCCCGTGCCCTGCCCACCGCGCCCACGGCGCAGCTGCCGGCCGTGGCCGCCGCCCCGACCAAGGGCTCCCAGTTCATGATTGCCGGCCCCATCTCCGAGCGCGAAATCAAGTGCCGCGTCGTGCCCCGCTACCCCAAGTGGGCGCTCGAGCGCCGCATATCCGGCACGGTCGTGGTCAAACTCTGGGTCCTGCCCGACGGCCGGGTCAAGGGCGTGCCCCAGGTTGAGAACTCCTCCGGCTACCCCGACCTCGACCAGGTCGTGGTCGACGCCCTGCGCGGCTGGGAATTCGCCGCGCTCGCGCCCGGGGTCAAGAGCGAAGACCAGTGGGGCGTCATAACCTTCCGCTTCACCCTCTCATAGACAATGACCACACTCCTCCTGCTCGCCCTCGTGCTCCAGACCGCCCCGCCCGACACGGCAAGACCGGCACCTGCCGGCGGCTCCCAGAGCCTCGGTGAAGAAGTCATCACCGGCGCGGTCGAGGTCAAGATAATCGACACCAAGCCCTGGTTCCCGCCCCAGGTCGACCCGTTCTCCGCGGTCAGCTCGATGCTGGCCCCGGACGACTACGTGCTCGACGAGGCGCTCTACCGCTCGGTCGACTCGATGACCATTCCCCAGCACTCGACCCACTCCTCCTACCTGCGCGTGCCGGTCGAGCGCGACTTCATCTACGGCGACATGATGGTTTTCATGCCCTCCTTCGAGACCCGCGTCGCGACGTGGGAACTCGTCGTCTCCAACAGCCTCGGCGAGACGGTGCGGCGCGTATCCCGCAAAGGCCACCCGCCCGCGGTGATGACCTGGGACGGCAAGACCGACGACGGCGACGCCATCACGGTCGGCGAGGTCTACGGCTTCGTTTTCAACGCCTACGACGCGCAGGGCAACCAGACGCGAATCCCGGGCACGCCCCAGCGCATCAACGCCATCTCCTACCCCTTTGAGAACGAGTGGGTCGTGGCGGTCGCTGCCGACAACATCTTCAAAGACGGTTCGGCGGCGCTCACCGACAAGGCCGCGGCGCGGCTGGACGAGGCGGCCAACATCGTCAAAGAGAAGTACAAGAAAGAAGTCGTGGTCTACGTCTACACCGAGCAGGAGAAGCTTTCCACCGACCGCTGCCGCGTGATACAGGAAGAAGTCGCGCGCCGCGTGGTCCTGCCGCAGGGCGCGCTCAAGGTCGCGCCGCGCTTCATCCTCGGCCTCCAGCCCAAGTTCTCCAAGGTCGAGTTCCGCATCAACTGAGCTTCCCATCCCCTCTCCCTTGATGGGAGAGGGACAGGGTGAGGGTGGCAGTCGGCAGTCGCCATTCGACAATCTCGCCTTCTTGTCCGAGGCACGCACGGCACCGGGGCCGAGCCGCGTCCACGGCTGGTTGACAACGGGGCGCCTTGCACCTAGGCTTAGACAGGGATTCGGGGCACCGCAGGAGGTCACCTAGGTTCGCCGCACTCATCTGGATCCGCATTGGTATGCTTTGTTCCACAGCAGGAGGTAGCAGACGTGAAACCAACTGAACCCGCAAAGAGCATGACGCTGACCAGTCACGCCTTCACCGAAGGCCAGACCATCAGGCGCACGTACACCGGCGACGGCGCCGACGTCTCACCCGCTCTGCAATGGCACCTGGCGCCGCCCGGCACGCGCAGCTTCGCGGTCATCTGCCGGGACATCGACGCGCCCGGGGGCGAGTTCGTCCACTGGGTGCTCTACAACATCCCCGGTGCCGCAGGCGAAGTGCCTGAAGGGCTCCCGGCGCAGGAGAAGCTGGCCGACGGCAGCACCCACGGCATCAACGACTTCAAGGGGACGGGCTACAACGGCCCAAAGCCGCTGCCCGGCAGACCGCACAACTACCACTTCGACCTCTACGCGCTCGACACGCTGCTGCCGGCCGAGACCGGCGTCAGCGCGGCCCGACTGATGGAGCTGATGAAAGGCCATGTTCTCGCCACCGCCAAGCTGATGGGAACCTATCGCCGGTAACCCGGGCGAATGCGTTCCGCGACTCGCCTGCCGTCTAACTGAGCGGACGCCTTGGCCAATCGCTGACCCGCTATAACCAAGGTTATAGTGACAGCCAGGCTGCCTGTTCGGGCAAGTGCAGGCCGGACAGCCCATTGGACGCTAGCTCGGGCCGGTTTCGTCCCGGACTCCCCCGTTCCCTAGGCGGTCTGGAAGGTTGCTTGCGGGGCCCTCAAACAGGCCCTCCTGGAAGCCCATCTCGAAACCACTTCACCCGCCGCTTGCGTCGTCGCTTCTCGATGCGCTCGTCTCGTCGCTTCCGCCGCTGCCTCTCCCGCCATTCTGCGCTCCGCCTCTGAGGCCCTGTGCCCGACCGCTTTGCACCGCGCTCGCGCGAAGGCTTGCAGGGCCACGCGGCAGGCCGCTTCACAGGTGGCTCGCCAATCCGCGCCCGAGGCTGCCCGGCAATCCGCGCGGAGATGCGCCTGCCCTCCTGTTGGCGTGGTCACTCTGCGAAGCTGACCGGCTCGCGCCATCGCCCTGCCGCGGCTTTACAAGCCGCGCGCACTGTCCTATAATCCCGTCTTCACTCCACGATGACCGACATCACCAACCCGGCAGCAGGCGAATTCCAGCCGCGCATCGTCGCGTTCCTGTGCAACTGGTGCTCGTACGCCGGGGCCGATCTTGCCGGCATCTCGCGCATCCAGTACCCGCCCTCGATCCGCGTGATCCGCGTGCCCTGCTCCGGCCGGGTCGACCCGTTCTTCATCCTCAAGGCCCTGCAGAACGGCGCCGACGGCGTGCTGGTGTCGGGTTGCCATCCCGGCGACTGCCATTACCTGACCGGCAACTACGTTGCCCGCCGCCGGTTCGCGGTCCTGAACGACCTGCTGGAAATGGCCGGCATCGAACCGGGCCGGGTGAGTTTCTCCTGGGTTTCGGCCGCCGAGGGCGAACGCTTCGCCGCGGTCGTGCGCGAGGTGACCGACAAGGTGCGCTCACTCGGGCCCAACCGCAAGCTCGTGAAGGAGCCGCTGTGAGCCGCGAGGCCGACCTGCGCAAGCGGGCAAGGGAACTGCTCGCCGAGGGCAAGGTCGCGGTCGTGGTCGGATACCACGCCGCCACCCGGCCGGGCAAGGCCCAGCCCGCGTTCATCACTTCGCCCGAGGACTGCGACAGCCTCATCTTCGACAAGCGCTGCGGCCAGAACCTCGCCAACTATCTAATCGGGCTCAAGCACAATGGCCGCATCGCGGTCATCGCCAAGGGCTGCGACTCGCGCTCGATTGTCTCGCTGGTGAAAGAACACCAGCTCGACCGCGCAAGCCTGCACGTCATCGGGGTCGGCTGTACCGGAATGAAGGAGGACGGCGAGGAGGACGAGGCCTGCCGCACCTGCATCCAGCGCGACGCGTTGGAGTGCGACGAGTTCATCGGTGAGCACGCCGCAGCGGCGCCGGCCGACCTTCCCGCCGCACCGGCCGACCCGGCCGCGCGCTGGAGCGCGTTTGCCGATGAGGCGACGCGCTGCATCCGCTGCTATGCCTGCCGCCAGGTCTGCCCCAACTGCTATTGCCCGGTCTGCTTTGTCGACGCCGGCCGCCCGACGTGGCTGGGCAAGACCACCGAGCTGTCCGACAACGCCGTGTTCCACCTGATGCGCGCGCTGCACATGGCCGGCCGCTGCGTCGAGTGCGGGTCCTGCGCCCGTGCCTGCCCGATGGGCATCGACCTGATGAAGCTCAACCGCAAGGCCGCGCAGATTGTCCGCGAGCGTTTCGGCCACACGGCCGGGATGAAGCCCGACGACGCGCCGCCAATGGCCGCGTTCGACCCCGAGGACCGCCAGGAGTTCATCAAGTGACACGCAGTGCCATCCCGAGGAGCGCTGCGACGAGGGATCGCCGGTGACACCCCGCATCATCACCCGGCCCGAACTGGACAAGCTACTTGACGAGCTGGCCGCCTCGACCGCGCTCTTTGCCCCGGCGAAGAACAAGAAGAAGCAGTGGACCGAGTTCCGCAGGGTGAAGTCCGCCGCCGAAATCGACACGACGCGAGTCAACACCAAGCAGCCGGTCAAAGGCCTGTTCTTCCCCCAGTGCGAGGTGATGTTCCGTTTCAAGCCCGGCTCGGCTCCCGAGGAAGCAGCCGCAATCGAGGAACGGGTCGTGTTCGGGGTGAGGCCTTGCGACGCGCACGCGCTCGAGGTGCTGGACAAGGTGTTTGTCGACCCGACGAGGCCTGACCCCTATTTCCGCCGCCGCCGCGCCGCCGCGACCGTGGTCGGCATCGCCTGCAACGAACCAGCCGACACCTGCTTCTGCGCCGGGGTCGGCGGCTCGCCCTCGGGAACGCGCGGACTGGACCTGCTGCTCGTGGACCTTGGCGGCAAGTTCCTGGCCCGGCCGGTCACGCCCAAGGGCCAGAAGCTCGTCGAGCGTTTCCCCGAGGCCGGACCCGACGACCTCGGCCGGGCGCGCGAACTGGCCGCCACCGCCGACTCGAAAATCACCTGGGCCGCCGATACCGCCCGCCTGAAGCGCAAGCTCGACAAAGGCTTTGACTCGCCGGCGTGGGAAGCCGTGATGGACTCCTGCGTGAACTGCGGCGCCTGCACCCTGCTCTGCCCCACCTGCCACTGCTTCGACGTGACCGACGAGGAACACAAGGGCACGGGCGCGCGCGTGCGGGTGTGGGACTCCTGCCAGTTCTGCGTCTATTCCCAGCACGCCTCGGGCCACAACCCGCGCAACGCCCGCCACTCGCGCTGGCGCAACCGGGTAATGGACAAGTTCAAGTACACCGTCGACATGGTCGCCGAGGTGTCCTGCGTCGGGTGCGGCCGCTGCATCATCGAGTGCCCGTCGAGCATCGACATCCGCGCCACGGTCGACGCGCTGGACAAGGCTCTGCCGGATTGAACCGATGAGCGCCAACCCCTACCTGCCCCTGCCGGTCCGCGTCGAGAAGGTCACGGTCGAGAACGACGCGAAGGACCTCAAGAGTTTCGACCTGTCGTTCGTCAACCCGGCCGACGCCGCAGCCTTCAAGTACCTGCCCGGCCAATTCGGGTTCATTTCGCTGCTCGGCGTGGGCGAAGCCCCGTTCGGCATCGCCTCCTCGCCGGGCGAACCGGTCGTGCGCTACACGGTCAAGCGCGTCGGCTCCTTCACGACCGCCCTGCACGAAATCGAACCCGGCGCCGAAATCGGGATGCGCGGCCCCTACGGCAACACCTACCCGCTCGACCTGATGCGCGGCCGCGACGTGGTCATAGTGTCGGGCGGCTTCTCGTTCACCACCCTGCGCTCGACCATCGCCTGGCTCCTGGACCCGTCGCGCCGCAAAGACTTCGCCCGCATCACCTGTGTCTACGGCGCGCGCTCCCCGGGCGAGCTGCTCTACAAGGACGAACTGCGCGCGTGGGAGGCGTCAGGCGACATCGACCTGCGGCTCTGCGTCGACCGACTCGACGGCGCCCCGTGGCCCAAGACCGAGGGCCTCGTCCCCAACGTGCTCAAAGAGGTCGCCCCGGCGGCAAAGAACGCCGTGGCCCTGGTCTGCGGCCCGCCGATAATGATTCGGTTCACCCACCCGGTGCTCGAAGGGCTGGGCTTTGCGCCGGAGAACGTGTTCCTGTCGCTTGAGAACCGGATGAAGTGCGGCATCGGCAAGTGCGGCCGGTGCAACCTCGGCCCGAAGTACGTCTGCAAGGACGGACCGGTCTTCTCCTACCGCGACTTGCAGAGCCTTCCGGCCGACTACTGATTTCGCCCGTCCCCGCTTGACTTCCGCCGACGGCAACCTAAAATGACTGACTGGTCAGTTTTGTACACCAACGACATAAGATGAAGCATCGTTCCGACGAGAAGCGCCAGGCGATACTCGAGGCCGCATTCAAGGTCGTCGCCGAGCGCGGCTACTACGAAACCCGCGTCGACGACATCGCCGCAGCCGCCGGCGTGGCCAAGGGC
The DNA here is from genome assembly GCA_046485245.1 of bacterium. Classification (GTDB taxonomy): domain Bacteria; phylum Hydrothermota; class Tepidihabitantia; order Tepidihabitantales; family Tepidihabitantaceae; genus CBFGJX01. The sequence goes on along the minus strand of JAWOHG010000099.1, from coordinate 14,806 downwards.
ACGGTCTACCTGTACTTCAGGGACAAGCCCGACGTCTACGCCGGCCTTGTCTCGTGGCTGATGCAGCAGGCCGAGGCAATCGTCCGCGCGGTCGCCGACCGCCCCGGCCGGGTCTGCGACCGGTTGCGTGTCATCTTTGAGACCTGGGCTGAGGGCGTGCTGGCCCGGCCCGGGGTCATAGCCCTCGTCTCGATGGAGAACGTCAACGTGACCGGCGCGACCGTGAAGCGCCTGCACGAGGCCGCATTCCCGCAGATGCAGGAACTGGTCCGCTCCCTCGCGCGCCTCGTTGCAGCCGGGGTCGAGTCCGGTGAGTTCCGGCCGGTCGACCCCAACCTCGCCGCGATGCTCTGCCTGCAGGCATTCCGCGGCACCGTCCTCGTGGCCCGGGGTCGTTCGTCGGCCCGGGCCGGTGCCGACGCTGCTCTCGACGTCCTGTTCCACGGGCTGCTCGCACCGCGTCGCCCCCGCAAGAGAAAAAGGAGCTGATATGTTACGACTGCTGATTCCCTTCCTGCTTGCCGCACTGGCCGCGGCCCCGGCGCTGGCCGACACACTCGTGCTGGACGCGGACCGCTGCGTCGAACTGGCGCTGGAAAACAACCTCGCCATCGCCGCGGCCCGGGCCCGGCTCGACGAGGCCGCGTACGGCAAACGGGCCGCGTTCGGCTCGTTCCTGCCCCAGGTCAGCGCCACCGGCACCTACACCCGGCTGGCCAAGGCGAGCGAGCTGACGATGTACTCGGCGCACGACAGCATAATGACGGTGCCGGTGTTCGACCCGGAAGGCAACTACATCGGCCAGACCGGCGTGCCGGTGCGGGTGCCGGTCGGCATGGACTCGTTCAGCCTGAAGCTCAGCAACGAGAACAACTACGCCGTTACCGGCACGGTCCAGCAGACGCTCTTCACCTGGGGCAAGCTGGTCAATGCCTATCGCATCGCCGGGCTCTCGGCCGAGATCCAGGACGCCGCGCTCGCCGCGGCCCGCGCCGACGTGAAGGTACAGGCCGTGCAAGCGTTCCACAGCGCCCTGCTCGCGCGCAAGACCGCGGTCCTGATGGCCGAGTCGCGTGACCAACTCACGCGCCACGTCGCGCGGGTCCAGGCCCTCTACGACAACGGCCTCGCGGCGCGGCTCGACCTCCTGCGCGCCACGGTCGGCCTGACCAACCTGAGAGCCCAGCTTGCGCAGGTCGAGAACGGTGCCGCGCTCGCGACGGCGGCGCTGCGCATGGTCATCGGCGTCGACGACGGCCGGGCCATAGCGCTGGCCGACTCGCTTGAGGCCGACACCACAACGGTCGACCTCGACGCCGCACTTGACCGCGCGCTAAGGCAGCGTCCCGAACTCACGCAACTGCGCAAGGCGACCCGCATCGCCGAACTGGGCGTGCGCATCGCCCGTACCGCCAACCTGCCCAGCGCATTTGTCCAGGCCAACGCCAGCTACAAGAACCCGGTCGGGTTCAGCGCCGAGTGGGGCCCGGACTGGAACGCGACGGCCGGGGTGTCCTGGCCCATCTTCACCGGCGGCGCAAACCTGGCGAAGCTGAAGGCGGCCCGGTCCCGCGAGCGCCAGGCCCAGATTGCTCTCGCCCAGGTCGAGGACGCGGTCCGGCTCGACGTCCGCGCCCAGGCCGCCTCGGTCCAGGCCGAGGCACAGAACGTCGGCTACCAGACCGAGAACGTCGGCGTTGCCCAGACCGCGCTCGAACTGGCCGAGACCCGCTACGCCAACGGCCTGCTCACCAACCTTGAATACCTCGACACCCAGCTCGCGCTGATGCAGGCGCGGCTGACCCGCATCAATTCGCTGGCCAACTACCAGGTCGCGCGCGCACGGCTCGACCGCGCGACCGGTGAGGAGTGATGACATGAACCGTATCTACCGAATGGTCTTTCTGGCGGCCGTGACCGCGTTGGCCGCAACCGGCTGCGCCCCCAGCGCCGGCGGCCAGGAGAAGAGGCTGCAGTCCGTCGCCGCCGCGACCGTCCGGCGCCAGACCGTTACCCGGACCGTGCGCCTCATCGGCACAGTCCAGGGCAATCGGCAGGCTACCGTGATGTCCAAGATCACCGGTCGAGTGACCGAGGTCGTCCGGGCCGAGGGCTCGTCCGTCAGAGAAGGCGACCCCATCGTCTACGTCCAGAACGACCTGCCCGGGATGGACTACAAGCCCGGCCCGGTCACCGCGCCCGTATCCGGCGTCGTCGGCAAGGTCCACGTCGACGTCGGCCAGACCGTCGCTCCCGGCATGCCCGTCGCCACGGTGGCTGACTACTCGGTGCGCGTGCGCGTTCGGGCCTCGGTCAGCGACGCCGACCTGCGCTTCGTGCGCGCCGGCGCGGCCGGCCGCGTGACGGTCAGCGCCTTCCCCGACACATCATTCGCGGCGCGCGTCGCGCGGGTCACCCCGGTACTCGACCAGCTATCGCGCAGCGCCACCGTCGAACTCGTCGCCGACAACGCCGGCCAGCGGCTCGTGCCCGGGATGGCCTGCGCCGTTGAACTCGTGCTCGAGGAGCGGGCCGACGTCGTCGCGCTACCGCGCTCCGCCCTGTTCAACAGCGGTACCGGTCAGGTGGCGGTGCTCGAAGGCGACACGGCGCGATTCCGCCCCGTCGTGCTCGGCCTGGCCGGCGACGACGCCGTCGAGGTCATCTCCGGCGTCGCCGAGGGCGAGCGGGTCATTACCACCGGCAAGGAGCGGGTCGAGGACGGCGGCGCGGTCCGGGTCGTGGAAGGCGAGTCGCGATGAAGCTCACCGACAGCTCCATCCGCCGGCCGGTCACCACCGTGATGATCGTGCTCGCGCTGATGCTGTTCGGGGTCATCGGCGTCACCCGGATGCAGGTCGACTTCTACCCCGACGTGACCTTCCCGATGGTCGTGGTCGCGACCATCTATCCCGGGGCCGGGCCGCTGGAAGTCGAATCCGAGGTGACCGAACCGCTCGAGGAGGGCCTGGGCACAATCTCGGGCCTGACCGACATCACCTCGACATCGTCGGAGAACGTCTCCGCGGTCACGCTCCAGTTCGACTGGGGCACGAACCTCGACGCCGCGGCCTCCGACATCCGCGACCGGCTCGACATGGCCCAGTCCCAGCTGCCCGACGGCGTGCAGAAGCCTTTCGTGTTCAAATTCGACCCGTCGATGATGCCGGTGCTCAACCTCGCCGTATCCGGCTCCATCGACGAAGCCGAGCTGGCCGAACTGGTCGATGAGATCGCCCAGCGGCTCCAGCGCGTGCCCGGCGTCGCGTCGGTCAACTACGGCGGCCAGTCCGAACGCCAGGTCCAGGTCGAGCTCGACCTGCGCGAACTCGCTGCGTCGGGCGTGTCCACCGACGCCGTCGCGCTCGCGCTCAAAGCCCAGAACCTCAACTTCCCGGTCGGTTCGATATCGACCGGCGGCCAGCGCTACCTCGTGCGCCTCGTCGGCCAGTACGAGGACCTCGACGAAATCCGCAACACCGTCGTCGGGGCGCGCCCGGAAGGCACCCCTGTGCTCCTCCGCCAGATCGCCCGCGTCGGCTGGGCGCCCGAGGAGACCGAAGCCTATGTCCGGATGGACGGCGAGGATGCGGTGGCGATGTGGGTCCAGCGCCGGCCTGACGCCAACACCATCCGCGTCTCCGATGCGCTGCTTGCCGAGATCGAACGCATCCGGCCCGAACTGCCTGCTGCGGTCGACCTCAACGTCTTCTGGGACAGCGCCCAGACGGTCCGCAACTCGGTCAGCAGCGTCACGCTCAACCTCGTGCTTGGCGGCGTGCTCGCGGCGATGGTGCTGTTCCTGTTCCTGCGCCGGTTCCGCGCGACGATGTTCGTCGCATTCGCCATCCCGCTGTCGACGTTCTTCGCGCTGTTCGGCATGTTCCTGGCAGGGTTCACCCTCAACATCCTGTCGATGGCCGGCCTGGCCATTGCCGTCGGGATGGTCGTCGACAACGGCGTCGTGGTGTTCGAAAACATCTTCCGACGCCGCGAGCGCGGCGAAGAGGCGTTCGCCGCGGCCAGCACCGGCACGTCGACCGTCGCGATGGCCATCACCGCATCGACGCTGACGACGATAGCCGTGTTCCTGCCGCTGCTGCTGCTGCGCGGCATCCTCCAGGTGTTCTTCAAGGAACTTTCGTTCGCCATCATCTTCGCGCTGCTGGCGTCGCTCGGTGTCGCGCTGACGCTGATACCAATGCTGGCCAGCCGCTACTTGAAGATGCCCAAGGCGGATGAAGAGCGCGGCTTTCGCGCCTGGTCTGAAAAGGCGTTCTGTCGCGTCGAGAACGCGTACTCGCGGCTGCTCGGCTGGGGCATCGGCCACCGCCGGCTGGTAGTCCTCGGCTCGGTGGCGCTGCTTCTCGGCAGCCTTGGGCTCGTGCCGCTCATCGGTACCGAGTTCATGCCCCGGCAGTTCACCGGCTTCGCCGAGATCTACGCCGAATTGCCGACCGGCACCAGCGTCGAGCAGACAAACGCCGCGGCCCGCCGCATCGAGCGCTACGTCGCCGAGAAGTGGGGAGCGCAGCTCAAGGCCGTGATGGTTCAGGTCGGCAGCGGCGCGAGCGTCTTCTCGGCGATTTTCGGCGGCGCCAGCCCGAGCACGGCCGAGATCAACCTCGTCTTGAGGGACGGATCGCGTACGCCTATGGACGAGATCGAGAACGACGTGCGCGAGTTTGCCGCCACGATTCCGGGCATGCGTATCCGCGCCGGCACCGAACCGGGCATGGCCTCGGTGATGGGCGGCGGTGCGCCGCTCCAGGTCGAGATCATCGGCCACGACCTCGCGGTTGCCGACTCGCTCAGCCGGCTGGTGGTCGCCGCAATCGAGACCCTGCCCGGCGTCGTCGACGTACGGGCCAGCCGCGAACAGGGCGATCCCGAGCTCCAGTTGGTCATCGACCGCGAGAAGGCAGCGCTCTTCGGCCTCACTCCCTACCAGGTCGGCAGCGCGCTGCGTACGCAGCTCGAGGGCGACGTGCCCACCCGCTACCGGCTGGCCGGCCGGGAGTACGATGTGCTGTTGCGGCTGCGGCGGGACCAGCGCGACGAGGTCGGCGACGTGCTTGCCACTGCGGTCAACGGCCCGCTGGGCCCGGTGCTACTCAAGAACGTCGTGCGGCTGGTGCCGGGTGTGAGCCCGCTGAAGATCGAGCACAAGAACACCGAGCGCATCGTCACCGTCGAAGCCGGTGTCGTTGGACAGGCCGCGGGCCGGGTCGGAGCCGCCGCCCAGCGCGCCCTCGCCGACGTCGGCGCCCCCGGTTTCACAGTGGCGGTCAAGGGGTCGTTTGAGGATATGATGAAGTCGTTCCGCGACCTCGCGTTTGCCATGCTCATCGCCGTCCTGCTCGTGTTCATGGTAATGGCATCGCAGTTCGAATCGCTGCGCGACCCATTCATCATCCTGTTCTCCATTCCATTCGCGCTCATCGGCGTGCTCTGGGCGCTGCTGTTAACCGGCACAACCCTGTCGATCGTCTCCGGCATCGGCGTGCTCGTCCTCGTCGGCATCGTCGTGAACAACGGCATCGTACTAGTCGACTACATCAACCAACTGCGGCGCAGCGAGGGCTATGCGCTCATCGATGCGGTCAGGGAGGCCGGCCGCGTGCGGCTCCGCCCCATCCTGATGACGGCATTCACGACCATCTTCGGGCTGCTGCCCCTCGCACTGCAGATCGGCGAGGGTTCGGAGTTCTGGTCGCCCCTGGGCCGGTCGGTCATCGGCGGGATGATCGTCTCGACGTTTCTGACCCTGGTCTTCATCCCGGTGCTCTACGTCATATTCGAGAACCGGTCGGAGCGCCGGCGGCTGCGCAAAGCAGCTCGGGCAACCGGAGCGACCGGCGCATAGGCTTCGGACACGAAACCTGCGGGGCGCGGCAACGCCGCGCCCCGCGCTCATTTCCTGCCTGGACTCAGTTGCCGTCGCCGCCCGCGTCGCGGAACGCCTGGTTCACCAGGCGAGGCGCGGCGGTCGGGTCGGAGTAATCGGCACCCTCATTGTGATACAGCCGGATTCTGCGCAGCACGTGGTCGAACAACACCATCGCCTTCTCATCCAGCATCGGCAGTATGCCCTGCAGCATCGCGATGACCGACAGGTTGACGTCCTCGTCCGGCATCCCGGCGGGAATCTCGACCCCGACGTCCAAGTCGACGCCGAGGAGCGGCCGGATGAGCGCGACGCCGACCCGCTGCCCTTCCAGGTCGCCCCGGCCAACGAGTTCGACGTCATCGCCGACGCCAGCGTAGTCGAACAGGTTGGAGTCCGGCCAGACGCCCCGTTCGACAATGAGATGCACCATCCAGTGCAGGTCCGAACTCAACTGGTACGTCCGCGACTCATCCCTCGGGTACCGCCCGAGAATGTTGCTGTAGTAGTGCGCGGCCAGCAGGACATAGTCCGACTGCGGCACCGTGCGGTCCAGCGCCGCCGGGACGAACGCGAAGGGCCGCCGGCCGCCGTTCTTCTTCCCGGCCGTCACCGTCGCACCACAGAGCATCTGAACTGCCTGCGCCGAGCGCAGCTTGCTGAAAAGCGTCATTTTACCTCCACAGGCTACCTCACCAGTCAGGTGTGGTTGTGGCTAAATTATAGCGGAAATGACGACTTCGTGCAACCCGGGGCTAGCCGCTCTGCCGGCCCTTCTCGATCCTGGCCCAGGCGTCGCGCAGGATCACGGTCCGGTTGAACACCGGCCGGCCCGGCCGCGAGTCCGGGTCGGCGCAGAAGTAGCCCAGCCGCTCGAACTGGCACCGCTCGCCCGGCTGAGCCGAAGCCAGCCCGGGCTCCACCTTGCACCCGGCCAGCGCATCGAGCGACGCGGGGTTCAGGTTCGCCCGCCAGTCCTGCCCCTCGGGGACGTCGTCCGGATCGGGCTTGGTGAACAGCCGGTCGTAGAGCCGGACCTCAGCGTCGGCCGCGTGCCCGGCCGACACCCAGTGCATCGTCGACTTGACCTTGCGGCCGTCCGGCGCGTCGCCGCCCCGCGTGACCGGGTCGTACGTGCAGCGCACCTCGACGACCTGCCCGGTCGCGGGGTCCTTCTGGCAGTCGACGCACTTGACCAGGTAGGCGTAGCGCAGGCGCACCTCACGGCCCGGCGACAACCGGTGGTACTTGGGCGGCGGCACCTCACGGAAGTCGTCGTTCTCGATGTAGAACTCGCGCCCGAACGGCACCCTGCGCGTGCCCGCGCCCGGGTCCTCCGGGTTGTTGACGGCGTCGAACCACTCGACCTGTCCCTCGGGGTAATTCTCGATGACAACCTTGAGCGGCCGCAGCACGGCCATTCGTCGGGGCGCGGTTCGATTCAGGTCCTCGCGCAGGCAGTGCTCGAGCAGCTCGACGTCGATGACGCTGTCCGCCTTGGCCACGCCGACGCGGCGCAGGAACTCCCGGATTGCTGTCGGCGTGTAACCGCGTCGCCGCAGGCCCGACAGGGTCGGCATCCGCGGGTCGTCCCAGCCCTTGACCGCGCCGGTCTCGACCAGTTCGCGCAGGCGACGCTTGGCCATCATCGTGTAGGTCAGGTTGAGCCGGGCAAACTCGATCTGGCGCGTCGGGAAGATGCCCAACTCGCGTATGAACCACTCGTACAGCGGCCGGTGGTCCTCGAACTCGAGCGAGCACAGCGAGTGGCTGACTCTCTCCAGCGAATCAGACTGGCCGTGCGCCCAGTCGTAGCTCGGGTAGATGCACCACTTGTCGCCGGTGCGGTGGTGCGTTGCGTGGATGATACGGTACATCACCGGGTCGCGCAGGTTGATGTTCGGCGCGGCCATGTCGATCTTCGCCCGCAGGGTCCGCGCACCGTCGGCGAACTCGCCCCGCCGCATCCGCTCGAACAGGTCGATGCTCTCCTCGACGGAACGGTTGCGGTTCGGGCTCTCCCTGCCCGGCTGCGTCAGCGTGCCCCGGTGCTCGCGCATCTCGTCCGCGCTCAGGTCACAGACGTAGGCCTTGCCCTTGCGGATGAGCTGCATCGCCCACTCGTAGAGCTGCTCATAGTAGTCCGAGGCGTAGAACTCGCGGTCGGCCCAGTCAAATCCCAGCCAGCGGATGTCCGCCTTGATGGAGTCGACGTACTCGGTGTCCTCCTTCACCGGGTTCGTGTCGTCGAAACGGAGGTTGCACCTGCCGCCGTACTTCTCGGCCATGCCGAAGTCGATACTGATCGCCTTGGCGTGGCCGATGTGCAGGTAGCCGTTGGGCTCGGGCGGGAACCGCGTCTGGACCGCGCCGAACCGGCCGGAAGCCAGGTCGCTCTCTATTGCCTCTTCAATGAAACTGCGCGGCACAGCCGCCGGACCGCGTGCGTCTTCCGTCATTGTCGCGTCGCCTCCGCTACTGCCCGGTCAATCCGCTCCAGGCAGCTCTCCCTGCCCAGGATTGCCAGCGCCTCAAACAGCCCGAACCCGACGGCCTTGCCCGTTACTGCCACGCGCAGGGCGTGGATAATGTCGCCGACCTTGATGCCTCGCCCGGCCGCGAATGCGCCCAGCGCAGCCTCCACGTCGGCCGCCTCGAAGCGTTCCAGCGCAGCCAGGCGGGCGCGGAACTCGCCCAGCAGCGCAGCCGCGCCGGGCCGGCGCAGCTGTTTGTCAAATGCCTTGGCGTCATACTGCAGGCCGGCCGTTGCGAAGAAGAAATCCCGGTAATCGAGGACGTCGCCGGCTACCTTGATGCGGTCCCCGGCCGCCGCGATTATCGCAGCGACCCGGACACGCTCGACGTCGGTCGCCGGCTGCGCGACCAGCCCGGCGCGCGCCAGGAACGGCAGCACGATTTCGACCCGCTCGCCCACCGACATCTCCATCATCCGGCGGACCTGGAACGCGACAAGCTTGGCCGGGTCGAAACTCGCCGGCGCACGGTTCACGCGCTCAAGCGAGAACTCGCGCACGAGGTCAGCCAGGTCGAACCGCTCGGCCTTGTCGTCGAGCGACCATCCCAGCAATGCCAGGTAGTTGACCAGCGACTGGGGCAGGAAACCGGCGTCACGGTAGAACTCCAGTGCGACCGGGTTCACGTCCTCCTCGCTCACCTGCCGGCCGAGCGCTGCGGCGATGCGCCGGCCGTGCTCGACCAGCTCGGCGAAATCCGGGTTCTTGAGGTACTGTTTGACCTTGCGCTTGCTCAGCTTGTTCCGGCTCCCCGGTTCGGCGACATAGGGCAGGTGCGCGTACACCGGCACGGACCAGCCCAGCGACCGGGCAATGAAGACCTGGCGCGGCGTGTTGGACAGGTGCTCCTCGGCACGGATGACGTGGCTTATCTCGAAGTCGTGGTCGTCCACGACATTGGCCAAATGATATAGACAGGAACCGTCACCCCGCTGCACCACGTGGTCCTGCTCGAGTGCCCACTCGAATTCTACCCGGCCCCGCACGAGGTCCTCGATAACCAGCGTGCCGCCCTGCGGCATCTTCAGCCGGACCACGGACTGCCGGCCCTCGGCTTCGAAGCGCTGCTGGTCGGCATCGGTCGCGGCCATCCAGCGCCGGCTGTACCGCCACGGCAGCTTCGCCGCGATTGCGGCTTCACGCTCGGCCTTCATCTCCTCCGAAGTGGCATAGTCGCGGTAGGCACAGTCCGACCGCAGCAACTCGGCAACGGCGGCACGGTGGCGGTCGACGCGCTGCGACTGGTAGTAAGGTTCGTGCGGCCCACCCTTCTCGGGCCCCTCATCCCAGTCAAGCCCCAGCCAGCGCAGGCCGTCCAGTATCGGCTGCAGCGAGTCGGCGACGTTGCGCTCAGCATCCGTGTCGTCGATGCGCAGCACGAACCTGCCGTCGTGGCGGCGGGCGAACAGCCAGTTGTACAGAGCGGTTCGGGCCAGACCGAGGTGGATGGTCCCGGTCGGCGAGGGCGCGATGCGAACGCGGACCTGCTTTGTTACCAGGGAATCAGCGGCGTCGGTCAAGGTTGGTGCTCACGGTTTGAACGGAGAGGGTGGGATTCGAACCCACGGTACAGTTTTACCCGTACAACCGCTTAGCAAGCGATCGCCTTCGGCCACTCGGCCACCTCTCCGGAATCATCGCCGTGCGCCGCAACTGTGTCCCGCCCCGAACAGCAATCTGCCCTGCCGGCGCCCGCGAGCGCGCAGCCCCGCTCGGTCTCGGACAGGACGGAGGGCGCAGGATTCGAACCCGCAAGGCCCATCACTGAGCCGGCAGATTTCAAGTCTGCTGCCTTACCAGTTAGGCTAGCCCTCCCTGCGGACGGCCGGCCACACGGTGACGCAGTAATCTAGCGGAAACACTCGCCAAGTCAAATAGGTGAAGCCGGCAACTGCGACCCCGGACTGCCCGACGGCCCTGCCAGTCTAACTTCCGCATTACTAGGAAGTTCGTGCATTGACATGGCAGGGTGCAAGGGCGTATAATGTAACCGTGCAAGCTGGGAACAGCCGCACGCTTAGCTGCGTTTCGATGGGATTCTACCTCAGCCGGTGCCGGCTGGGGCAGGCAAAATCCGCGAGCACAGGCCCCTTGGCCTGTTCATAGGAGGCTGCGATGCGCCGAATTCTGGTCCTGCTGCCCGTGCTGGTAACTGCCGGCCTGGGCTTCAACATCTTCACCGAGAGCTTCGACACCACCTGGACCGCCTTGACGCCCCCTCCGGGCTGGCGGATTTTCCAGACCGACACGCTCAACGTCGGCGATGACGACTGGCACCGCGACTCGGCCCGCGCACCTTGGACCGGCCACCCGACGGCATTCGCCGCCATACTGCCCAGCGTGACGCCGGACCTGACCCCTGACTCGATCATCTCCCCTGTCATCGACTGCCGCGGGTACAAGCAGGTCACACTGCATTGCAGCACCGACTTCCTGCCGGCGACGGCGAACCCGTACACCGCCCAGATCATCTACTCGGTGGATGGCGGACTGACGTTCCCATACGTCGCACGGACCTACAACGCCGCCACCGGGACCATCGCCGAGGCACTGGTTCTGGACCAAGCGCGCGACCAGGCCAGCCTCGTGATCGCATGGGTCTTCAGCGGCGACCTGAACGACATCACGTCCTGGTACTTTGACGACTTGGTGGTCACAGGCGAATCGCTGTACCTCTGGGACATCCAGGCCGGCTCGATCCTGGCTCCGGGCGGCGCGACCGTGCGCACCGGCCCCCTGCTGCCCGCCTGCCGGTTCCGCAACATCGGTGACACGATTCAGCGCGCCATCCCGGTAGCCTGCAGCCTCTACGACAACGTCGGCACCGGCCTGGCCGGCTGGACCGGCACGATCGACTCGCTCTGGAGCGCGTGGCCCGAAACCGTCGCGGTGTTCGCTCCGGCGCACGCGCTGACGCCCGGCGACTACTCGATCAAGTTCTGGTGTTACTCCGACTCCGACCTGAACCGGCTGAACGACACGGTCAGCGCGACCTTCACGGCCGTCGAGTTGTACGATATGGCGACGACAATGATCGTCACACCGGGCGCCTCGGTGTACCCCGGCAATTTGGCCCCGTCCGCGCGATTCGCGAACCTCGGGGACACGGTGCAGGCGTCGGTGCCCGTGGCGTGCACGCTTTACGACAACGCGATGACCGTGGTCGCGACGTGGGCTGCGTCCATCGGGCCGGTGCCGCCCGGCAGTGACACCCTGGTCGACTTCACTCCGCCTTACCTCATCTCGCCCGGCGACTACTACATCCGCTTCTGGTGCAGTGCCGACTCGGACTACCAACGCGCGAACGACACGCTCGGCCGAAGCTTCACGGTCTCCAGCTCGATCGGCATCCCGTTCGCCGAGGACTTCAACGGCCTGTGGAGCACCAACGCGCCGCCCTTCGGCTGGCGTATAACGCACACCGGCACAGTGGGAGTCGACGACTGGCACCGCGAGAACGCCAACACGTCACCCTGGGGTTCGCACCCGACGCCGTTCGCCGGCATTTACCTCGGCGTCAGCCCGGACGCCCCGCCCGATTCACTCATCTCCCCGCTGCTTGACTGCTCCGGCTTCCGCAACGTGACGCTCACGTGCAGCACATATTTCCTGCGCTTCTCCGGCCTGAGCTACACGGCTCAGCTGCGGTACTCCATCGACGGCGGCGCGACCTTCCCGTACCTGCTCAAGGACTACTACCTGGGCAGCAGCAACGTCCCCGTACAGGAGACGTTCACGCTCGACGAGGCGATGAATCAGAGCCAAGTCCAGCTGGCGTGGATCTTCGACGGTGACATCGGCCGCATCACCTGCTGGTACCTTGACGATGTCGCCGTCACCGCCGAGTCGATACCGCCCTGGGACATCGAGTGCCGGCGTATTGTCAATCCGCCCGCCCAGATCTTCCCCGGGCCGTTGACGCCGGTCGCCCGGTTCCGAAACAACGGGTCGAATGACCAGTTCGGCGTGGCGGTCGGGTGCAGTCTCTATGACGCTTCGATGGTCCCGATCCAGGGCTGGACCGACGTCATCGACACCATCCTGGCCTTCTCGGCCGAGCGCGACACCTTCTTCAGCCCGCCCTACAATCTCACTGCTGGCGACTACAACATCAAGGTCTGGGCGGCGGCCGACTCGGACTACAACCGGCTGAACGACACGCTGCTGCGCAGCTTCAGGGTATCCAACCTCGTCGAACTCGGCTATGACCAGAACCTGGCCGACTTCGCGGAATGGCCGGTGGGTCACTTCGGCTGGGGCGTGAAGCTCACGCCCGACACGTTCCCGGTGTACCTCGAGTCAGCCCGCGTCTACCTCGCGATGCCGCCCGACGCGAATCACTGCCGCTACCAGCTTGCCGTGTTCGGCGACGACGCCGGCCAGCCGGGAGAGATGTGGTTCAAGACCCCGGTGCTGACCGGCACGCCCTCCGATACCGGCTGGCAATCGGTATTCCTGGCCGACAGCGGCGAGAAGATGATGGTCGATTCGGGCAGCTTCTACCTCTTCTACCTGCAGGTCGGCGAACCGCCCGAGTGCCCCTCCATCGGCCGTGACGCCGCCCGCGACACGCTCGCCGAGTACTGGCAGTACCGGGCCGGCACCTTCCGCCGTGACTCGATCGGCGGCGACTACAAGCTCAGGGCCTACATCAACGTGACGCCGGTCACGCGCCCCGTGGCCGACATCCGGACCATGTTCGTCGGCCAACCGTGGTACGAGTTCGTCCAGCGGCCGTGGGACGCGCCGATCGTCCCCGCCGCGCGCATCGAGAACTTCGGCACGACCGACTTCAGCGGGTTCTCGGCCACCTGCTCGATCGTCGGGCTCGGCGGCGTGACCTACTATGACAACCGCGTCGACGTCGCCATCCTGCTGGCCGGCGCCGACACCGTCATCCAGTTTGCGCCCTGGGTGCCGTTCGCGGCCGAGCGCTGTTCGGTCATCGTCCACGTGCTCAGCTCCATCGGCCTGCCCGACGACGTCCCCGAGAACGACGACAAGCGCTTCGACGTGCAGGTCATCAAGGGCGTGCACACCGGCGTGACCCCGCAGCACTACGCGTTCATCGACTCTGACACACTCGGCGGACCGACGTTTGCCTGGATCGACACCAACGGGTTCAATGTCGCGCCCAACCTCGGCAACGAAGACCGCATCAACATCCCGACCTTCTTCGACTTCCGCTTCTACGACAGCACCTACAACTACATCTACGCATCGGCCAACGGCTGGGTCGCCATGGGCTCGAGCAACCCCGGCGGGACGGGCGACTCCCTGCCCCGTGTCCTGCCCAACACTGTCCTGCCCAACCGCGCCATCTTCCCGTACTGGGACAATCTCGCGATGGGCCCGGGCTTCGGCAACGGCCACCTCTACTACCGCAGCCTCGGCGCGGCCCCGAACCGGTACTTCGTGCTGACCTGGCTGAATGTAAACCGCATCGGCACCGACACGGCGGACGGCCTGTCATTCCAGGTCATCGTCCGCGAGAACGGGACGTTCGACGTCCAGTACAACGACGTGACGGTCGGCGACCCGGCCCACGACTACGGCCGCGGCATCTCGATCGGGCTGGACAGCCCGGACGGCACCGACGGGCTGGGTTACCTCTACTCCCGCCCGCCGATGTCCGCCGCGCAGAACGACCCCGGCAACCGGCTCCGCGCCGGCCGGGTGATCCGCTTCTTCCGCGAGTTCAAGGACGCCGCCGCGCTGCAAATCACCCAGCCCGGCACCTACGCTTTCCCGGGGACCATCGTTCCCGAGGCCAAGATCCAGAACCGCGGCACGGTGCCCGACTCGATCCGCGTCTTCCTGAACATCGGCGCGACCTACTACGCCGAAACCCTGCTGCAGAACGTACCGGCGGGCGAGAGCCTGCTTGTTCGCTTCACGCCGTGGCTTGCCCAGCTCGGCAGCTTCTCCGCGGTCTGCTCGGTGCGGATGGCCGGCGACACCGACAGCACCAACAACGTCACGAGCAAGCTCATCATCGTGTCGCCGTGGGTACAGCGCGAGGACATCCCCAAGGGCTGGCGGCGGCGCAAGGGCCGCACCTCAACCAGGATGTCGCCACCCTCATCGGTGTGAATCACCAGATTCATCTCCGCCTCGTAACAAGCAACGGCTACCCGACGAACCAGTTCGGGCCGGCCGCCCAGCCGCTGAAGGGCCCGCTTCACCTTGGCGGAGGCCTCTCCGCTATGGTTGAAGTCACGAGGCCGAACGCTGTACCGCAGGGTGAGGCTGGTGTCCTCCGAGGATATGTCCTGGAAGATGTGGCTGGCCCGATAATGGCTCACGTCGTCGCCGCGGTAGTTCAGGTCTAGAGCCCTTAGCAGGCCGCGGGTGATGTCGCCACCAGTCAGGATACCGGCCAGAT
>JAWOHG010000317.1:0-23476 GCA_046485245.1 bacterium | reverse complement strand
ATGACCGAGCGCGACAGGACATCGACGACGGTCACGTGGTTGCTGATTGAGTTGCCGATGTAGATGCGCTCGCCGTTGGGCAGTACCACGATGTCGGTCGGTGTGCCGCCGACCGAGATAGTCGCGAGGACCGAGTCAGGGTACGCCTCGCCGACGACGCTCCCGGGCCACTGCGCCGACGCCGCGTGGCTGCATGACGGGCCATGTGAACCGTGGCTTTCCATCCGCCGCATCCATAGTGCGGCCGCGTCGCCGGTTTGTCAACAGGCTTCACTCAAGACCGGGCGCGCGGTGCCGCTGGTTGATTTCACCCGGCGCCGCGGGTACAATCCCGTCGCGTGATTTTGGGCGACTTCACTCTGCACAGCCTCTGTGACGGGTTCTTCGGACTCGACGGCGGGGCGATGTTCGGCGTGGTGCCGCGGCCGGTGTGGCAGAAGCTGCAGCCGCCCGACGAGCGCAACCGCATCCGGCTGGCCCTGCGGCCGCTGTTGGCGGTCAACGGCCGGCACCGCGTTCTCATCGATACAGGCATCGGCGACAAATCCAGCCCCGAGTTCTGCGACGCCTACCGCATTGAAAAGACCGACACCATCGACGCCTCGCTTGAGCGCGCCGGGTTCTCCCCGGCCGACATCACCCACGTCATCCTGACCCATCTGCACTTCGACCACTGCGGCGGTGCGACGCACATCGAATCCGGCCGCATCGTGCCGCGCTTTCCCAATGCCCGGCACTATGTCCAACAGGCTGAGTGGGAACTCGCCACCAACCCCAACCGCCGCTCCCGCGCCGCCTACCTGCCGGAGAACTTCCTGCCGCTGGAGGCGGCCGGCCTGCTCGAGATTGTCGAGGGCGACTTCGATCCCGTGCCCGGCGTGGCGGCCAAACTCACGCCCGGCCATACCCCCGGGCTTCAGCTCGTCTTCATCCGCTCAGGTGGCGCCACCGCGCTCTATTGGTCCGACCTTCTCCCCACCCGGTCACATATTGCCACGCCCTACGTTATGGGGTATGATTTGCTTCCGCTCGAGACAATGGAAGCCAAGGAACGGCTGGTCGGGCAGGCCGTTGCGGAGCAGTGGCTCTGCTTCCCTGCCCACGACACCGAGCTGGCCGCAGGCAGGATCGGGCGCGACGGCGGCCGGTTCGTGCTGAACCCGGCCTGAGCGCGGCCCGGCCGGAGCATTGACAGGCATTCATCTTCGGAGGAGTTCATGGCTAATACCGACTGGCGTGAGAAGTACAAGGACAAACTGAAGACCGCGGTGCAGGCGCTGGAGGTGCTGCGGCCCGGCCAGCGCGTGTTCATCGGCTCGGCCTGCGGCACGCCCCAGAAACTGGTCCAGGCACTGGTCGACCAGCCCATCGAGGACGTCGAGATCGTCCACCTGCTCACGCTCGGTGTGGCCGGCTACGCCCAGGAGAAGATGGCGAGCCGCTACCGCGCCAACGCCTTCTTCATCAGCGCCAACGTCAGGCCCGCAGTCTGGGAGGGCCGCGCCGACTACACGCCGATATTCCTGTCCGAGATTCCCGACCTCCTGCGCTCGGGCCGCCTGCCCCTGGACGTCGCGCTCATCCACGTGACCCCGCCCGACGAGCACGGCTTCTGCAGCTTCGGTGTCTCGGTGGACATCACCAAGCCCGCGGCCGACGCCGCCCGCATCGTCATCGCCGAAGTCAATCCGCAGATGCCGCGCACACTGGGCAACTGCTTTATCCACGTCAGCGAGATCGACGCGCTCGTCGAGAACGACGCCCCGCTGTACGAGTTCGTCACGCCCGGCGAGTCCGAGGCCGCCCGCCGCATCGCCAAGAACGTCGCCGACCTCGTCGAGGACGGCTCGACCATCCAGGTCGGCTACGGCGGCATCCCCAACGCCCTGCTCGGCTACCTCGGCGAGAAGAAGGATCTCGGCGTGCACACCGAGGTGTTCTCCGACTCGACCATCGACCTGATTGAGGCCGGCGTCATCACCAACCGCCGCAAGACCCTGCACCCGGGCAAGATCATCGCCTCGTTCGCGATGGGCAGCCAGCGGCTCTTCGACTACATCGACAACAACCCGATGTTCGAGTTCCACCCGGTCGACTACACCAACGACCCCTTCGTCATCGCCCAGAACGACAAGATGGTCGCCATCAACTCGGCGCTCGAGGTCGACCTCACCGGCCAGGTCTGCGCCGACTCGATCGGCTACCAGTTCTACTCCGGCATCGGCGGCCAGGTCGATTTCGTGCGCGGCGCGGCCCGCTCCCGCGACGGCAAGGCGGTCATCGTCCTGCGCTCGACCCGCGACAACGACAGCTTCTCGCGCATCGTCCCGACCCTGACCGAGGGCGCCGGCGTCGTCACCTCGCGCGGCGACGTCCACTACGTCGTGACCGAGTGGGGCGTGGCCTACCTCCACGGCAAGTCCATCCGTGAACGCGCGCTCGCCCTGATATCGATCGCCCACCCCAAGTTCCGCTCCGAGCTGTTCAAGCTCGCCAAGGACAAGCACTACATCTACGCCGACCAGCCCGAGCTGCCGCTGGTCCAGGCTCGCTACCCAGAGGAGTTCGAGGCCCAGCTCTCGCTCAAGGACGGCACGCCGGTCTACCTGCGACCCATCCGCCCGACCGACGAGCCGGCGATGCGGGACCTGTTCTACTCGTTCTCCAAGGACACGGTCTTCTACCGGTTCTTCTCTTACCTTAAGGCGATGCCGCACGACAAGCTCTCCAAGTTCGTCAACGTCGACTACGAGACCGAGATGGCGATCGTGTGCGCCCTGAAGGACGCCGGCGAAGAACACATCATCGGCTCGGCCCGCTACTACGTCGACAAGGCGACCGGCCTGGCCGAGTACGCCATCGAGGTCAAGGACGAGTACCAGAACCGCGGCGCCGGCGGCGTGCTCTTCAATCACCTGATGAAGGTCGCCAAAATGAAGGGCATCAAGGGCTTCGTCGGTTACGTGCTCGACTCCAACACGCGCGCCTACCGACTGATGACCCGCACCGGCTTCCACATCGAGACCAAGTGGGAGGACGGAATCTACACCATGACGATGAGGTTCAAAGATGGCCCAAGGTAGCCTCGACTGCCTGTTCAAGCCGCGCTCGGTCGCGGTCATCGGCGCGTCCAACCGCGAGGGCTCGGTCGGCCGCGCGCTGTTCGCCAACATCCTGATGAACGGCTACACCGGCGTAGTCTACCCGGTCAACATGACCGCCAATTCGGTGCTCGGGGTCAAAGCCTACAACTCGGTGCTGGGCATCCCCGACGAGGTCGAACTGGCCGTGCTCATCGTGCCGGCGCTGGCCGTGCCCGCGACCCTAGCCGAGTGCGGCCAGAAGAAAGTCAAGGGCGCGATCGTCATCTCCGCCGGTTTCAAGGAGCTCGGGCCCAATGGCGCGGCGCTAGAGGCCGCGGTGCGCGACCGCGCGCGCACCTGGGGCATCCGGCTCATCGGCCCCAACTGCTTCGGCGTCATCAACGCCGGGCCCGCGGTGCGCTTCAACGCCACCTTCGGCCGGTCGATGCCCGCCTTCGGCAACATCGCGCTCATCTCCCAGTCCGGCGCCATCGGCGTCAACGCGCTGGAGTACGCGATATCCGAGGACGTCGGGCTGTCCAAGTTCGCCTCGATCGGCAACAAGGCCGACATCAACGAGTGCGACCTGCTCGCCTACCTCAAGGACGACGAGGAAACCGACGTCATCATGCTCTACCTCGAGGACCTCGTGAACCCACCCGAGTTCATGCGGATCGCCCGGGAGACGACGTCGCACCCGACCCGGCCCAAACCCATCCTCGCCATCAAGGCCGGCCGCACCAGCGAGGGTGCCAAGGCAGCATCTTCCCACACCGGCGCTCTCGCCGGCTCGGACGCGGCCTACGACGCCTTCTTTGCCCAGGCCCGCATCCTGCGCGTCGACACCATAAACGAGCTGTTCGCCAAGGGCGTCGCGCTGGCCTACCAGCCCGCGCCCAAGGGTCGCCGCGTGGCAATTCTCACCAACGCCGGCGGCGTCGGCATAATGGCAACCGACGCCTGCATCCGTAACGGCCTCACGCTCGCCGCGCTGGCGCCCGAGACCGTCGCCGACCTCAAGAAGAACCTCCCCGTGACCGCCGCGACCGCGAACCCGGTCGACGTCATCGGGGACGCCGACGAGAAGCGGTACCGGACGGCGCTCGAACTGCTGGTCAAGGACCCCAACGTCGACGGCCTGATACCCATTTGGACCCCGACCCTGATGGCCGACTCGGCCGTCATCTCCGGCATCATCGCCGAGGTGGGCCAGAAATCGGACAAGCCGATGCTTGCCTGTGTGCAGACGATGATGAACTCCGAGGCGGTGCGCAAGCAGCTCAAGCGCGACCACATCCCGCACTACCAGTTCCCCGAGAACGCCGCCCGCGCCCTCGCCGCGATGGCGCTGTTCAGCGAGTGGAGCCGCCGGCCCCAGGGCGAGGTGAGGCAGTTCGCCGACGTCCGGCCCGAGGTGGTTCGCGCCGTCATCGACCGCGCCCGCGCCCGCAAGCCGGTCTTCATCGCCGAACCCGAGGGGCACGAGATACTGCACGCCTACGGGCTGCCCGTCCCGCCGTCGAAGCTGGCCCGCGGCGTCGACGAGGCTCTCGCCGCGGCCCGGGAAATCGGCTACCCGGTGGTGCTCAAGATCGTCTCGCCTGACGTGCTGCACAAGACCGAGTTCGGCGGCGTTCGCATCAACATCGCCGACGACGCGAAACTCAAGACGGAGTACGACTCCCTGCTCGCAGGGGTCAGGGCACGCAAGCCTGACGCCGACATCTGGGGCGTGCTCGTGCAGCAGATGGCGCCGAAGGGCACCGAGACCATCCTGGGCATGAACCGCGACCCGCACTTCGGGCCGATACTGATGTTCGGGTTGGGCGGCGTGATGGTCGAGGTCCTCAAGGACGTCACGTTCCGCATTGCGCCCTTGAACGACCTGTCCACCGACTCGATGGTCACCGGCATCAAGGCGGCGCGAATCCTGCAGGGCTTCCGCGGCGAGGCGCCACGCGACATCACGGCCATCAAGGAGTGCCTCCAGCGCCTGTCCCAGCTCGTCACTGACTTCCAGGACTTCTCGGAGCTGGACATCAACCCGCTGCTGGTCTACGAGGAAGGCAAGGGCGCGCTCGTGCTCGACGCCCGGTTCTTGCTTCGCTAGCTAAGCGGCATCAGGATGTGTGGGGCCGGGTTCTACCGGCCCCACTGGCGTATGGCAACGCAGTTGCCATTGGAGCGGTTCGACCGCCCCGCCGGACGTTGTAGCGACAACCCTTTCCCCTATTGAAGCTCGTCGCTGATTGGAGGTGACCAGAGTCGTTCGCTGCGAAAGCAGCGGGGCCGGGTTCTACCGGCCCCACTGGCGTATGGCAACGCAGTTGCCATCGGAGCGGTTCGACCGCCCCGCTGGACGTTCAGCGACAACCCTTTCCCCTATTGAAGCTCGTCGCTGATTGGAGGTGACCAGAGTCGAACTGGCGACCCCCTGCTTGCAAAGCAGGTGCTCTCCCAACTGAGCTACACCCCCGGTCGGTACGTTCCAAGTTGATGATAGGATGACCGCTCTGTGTGTCAAATGAGACCGGCCGCGCTTGTGGCGCGGCCGGTTCTTGCTTGGGACAGTCAGCGTGTAACCCGACGCCACTGTCGCTCAATGTTGGGGCCGGCTTACCCTGTGAGACGTTAAGAGTGCCAAGTTTCTAGTGAGGCGGCAGGCTCTTGTAGAGAAGTCCGACTCGTCAGGTGTAAGCCAGCTCCGAATCGTCTGGTCCGCGGATGTAAATGGCTAGGGGGCCGGTGGCGAGGAGGACTTGGGGCTGGGCAAACCGCCAAGCAAGGAGGCTAAGGTGCCGTTGCGACCCCCTGGGGAAGACCGGCCGGTAGGTGACTGCAGAACCCTTGGCCGGCGCCGGAAGGTTCCGGCGCCGCGCCGCGGTCGAGTTTCACCGCTCATACGGGAGGGATACCCACGTCTACCAACCCGGGGAATTGACGACGAATAGGACGGTTCAAGGCTAAGGGCTCGTGAGACTGGGACGACTGCGAAAGACTGAGAGGAAGGAGACTCAAGTCAACACACGGATGAGAGCGGTCATCCAAACCGCCCTATTCGTCCACGCGCTCCATAGGGCAGAGTCCACCCCGCGGACCACACTCCGACTTGTCAAAGAACAGCCAAACACAATCAGGAAGCACCCGGAGGCCGACAGGCTGCCTCGAGGTCTCCCTGCGCCCTGCTTCAGTTTTGTTCCACCCTTCCACGCAACACCAGTGCGTTATAGTGCACCAGCCGTGCCAAACTCTGAACTGACAACCTGAATCGGTTAACTGACTGTAATTCCTAGCCTTACAACAGGCGACCAAGTCGCGTGCGAAGTGCGACATTTCGCGCCTGACCGGGCAGATCTCGGCTAAGATAAGCATTATTAGCAGCTTATCCCTGGCGCGACAGCCGCGGCCGCGACAATCGATTCATTTCGCCAGTCCGGGCACGCTCCTTGACTAGGCCTGTCAATGAGTTATAATCGCCCCCGTGAGCAGCCAGGTCCCAGGGTGGCTATCGGCAGTGATTGAACGAGTGGCTGCGGAACAGGCAGTCGACGTATACGATGTCGAGATGTCCGGCCGCGTGCTGCGGGTCATGGTCGACTCACCCGAGGGCGCCTCGCTTGACACGTGTGCCCGGTTCTCTCGCGCACTGTCTGCCGAACTCGACTACCGCGACCTGATGCCCGGCAAGTACTTCCTCGAAGTGTCGTCGCCCGGCATCGAACGTCCGCTCCGGCGCCCGGCCGATTTCGTCCGGGCAGTCGGTTCGTCGGTGAAGGTCGTCACGACAGGCGGCGCAATCGAGGGTCGCCTTGTAGCGGCCGATGGACAGGGCTTGGGTGTCGAGTTGCCGCCGGTGGCAGGCTCGGCCGAGACACGCTGGATCGAGTACACGCAGGTCAGGCGGGCTCGGGTTCGCGTTTCGGACGAGGAGCTCTTCGCCGGCAGCCGGGACCGCAGACAATCTAGCAAGAGGAAAGATGAATAAGGACATCGCCAACCTGATCGTGCAGATCGCGCGCATCCGCAACGTCGACGTGACCTACGTCTGCGAAACGCTCCGCGCCAGCATCGTCGCCGGCCTCAAGCGGCGCTACGGTTCGAACACCGAGGCCGACGCCCAGATCAACCCGGACACGGGCGACATCCGCGTCTTCCTGGCCAAGAAGGTCGTCGAACGCGTCACCAACCCGGGCCAGGAAGTCTCGGTCACCGAGGCCCAGGCCATCACCGCAGCTTCGCAGGCGGGCGACATGGTGCGGGTCGAACTGCCCCTGGACGAACTGGGCCGCATCGCCATCCGCAAGGCCTCCGACGAGCTGGTGCTCAAGCTGCGCGAGGCGGAGCGCACCAAGCTTTACGACGAGTTCTCCAAGAAGAAGGGCGAAATCGTCACCGGCACGATCCAGAAGATCGGGCGCGATGAGATCATCGTGAACCTCGGGCTCATCGAGGCTGTGCTCGCCAACCGCGAGCAGCTCAAGGCCGACCACTACCGGCAGGGTCTGCCGCTCAAGGCGTACGTCCACCGCGTCGACAAGACCCCGATCGGGCCGCGCGTCTACCTGTCGCGTACCCACCCGGAATTCCTGCGTAAGCTGCTCGCGCGCGAGGTCCCGGAGATCCGCGACGCGGTCGTGGAAATCAAGGGCATCGCCCGGTCGCCCGGTTTCCGTTCCAAGGTGGCCGTCACGTCGCACGACGAGAAGGTCGACCCGGTCGGCGCCTGCGTCGGCTTCCGCAAGTCGCGCATCGACAACATCATCAAGGAACTCTCGGGCGAGAAGATCGACATCGTCCAGTGGAGCAAGGACCCGCAGGTGTTCATCGCCCGGTCGCTCGGCCCGGCCAAGGTGTCCGAGGTCATCCGCGAAGGCGAAACCTACATCGTCGTGGTACCCGACGCCGAGTTCTCCATCGCCATCGGCAAGAAGGGCCAGAACGTCTGGCTTGCGAGCCTGCTCGCCGCGGTGAAGATCGAAGTCCTCAAGGAAACCGACCACCGCAACCGCCAGATAATGGCCCGCGCCGGCAACGTGGCGCTGGAGAAGCTGGCGCTCGAAGCCGACGCGCTTGCGAAGCTGCGCGAAGGCGGGCTGAAGACGGCCTTCGACCTGCTGAACGCCCAGCCCGAGGAAATCATGCGCCTGCTGGGCATCGCCGCCGACGCGGTCGAACCGCTCAAGCAGGCGGCACGCGACACGGTCTGGCAGCAGGGCAGCCCCCGCTTCATCGACCCGGTGCGACCACCGGTGCCGCCCCCGACGCCGGCCCCGACCCCCGCCCCTGAATCGCCCGCCGAACCGGCCCCGGCTGAAGGAGAGTGATGGCGAAGGACAGGCTCAAGGTATTCGAAGCGGCAGGCCAGCTCGGCCTGTCGAGCGAGGCGCTCATCGCGGTACTGAAAGACCTGAACTTCCCGCCCCGCGGGTACACCTCGTTCATCTCGGATACCGAGTTCGAGGCGGCCAAGAGCCGGCTCCGCTCCGAGAAACACCAGTTCAAGGAGTCGATCCGCAAGAAGCGCGGCGCGCCCGCTCCGGACCGACCCCAGACCGAGGCCATCCGCGCCCAGGTCCAGCGCAATGTGCGGCAGACCCTGGCCAAGGTGCAGGGTCGCCAAGTCAAGTCGCGCGGCAAGCGCCAGCGCGAGTGCAGCATCCCGACCGACAGCCAGGGTCCCGCCGCGATCAAGGTCCAGCCTTACATGACGGTCGCCGAGGTCGCGCACTCCTTCGGGACCAACGCCTCGGACATCATCAAGAAGTGCCTCTCCATCGGCATGCTCGCCACGGTCAACCAGCGGCTCGACCTCGACACCATAATACTCATCGCCGACGAGTGCGGGATGACGGTCGAGCAGGCGGTCGAGGTGGAGCAGCGGACCGAGCGCGGCGGCATCCGGTCCCGGCCGCCGGTCGTGGTCGTGATGGGTCACGTCGACCACGGCAAGACCTCTCTGCTGGACTACATCCGCAAGACCAAGGTCGCCGAATCCGAGGTCGGCCGCATCACCCAGCACACCGGCGCCTACGTCGCCCACTACAACGACAAGCCGATCGTCTTCCTCGACACACCCGGCCACGAGTCGTTCACCGCGATGCGCGCCCGCGGCGCCCAGGTGACCGACATCGCCGTGCTTGTCGTCTCGGCCGAGGAAGGCATCATGCCGCAGACCGTGGAGGCGCTCGACCACGCCCGGGCCGCCGGCGTGCCGGTCATCGTCGGCATCACCAAGTCCGACCTGCCCAATGCCAACCCTGACCGCGTCAAGGCGCAGCTCGCCCAGCGCGGCCTCGCGGTCGAAGGGTACGGCGGCACGACGCTCTGCGTCGAGACTTCGGCCCAGACCGGCGCCGGTGTCGAGGCGCTGCTGGACGCCATCTCCGTGGTCGCCCTCGAACTCGACCTGAAAGCCCCCTATGACGGCGTCGCCACCGGCGTGGTCATCGAGGCCCGCGTCGACCGGGGCCGCGGCAACATCGCGACCGTGCTCATCGAGGAAGGCACCCTGCACCGGGGCGACACGTTTGTCTCGGCCGAGTTCTTCGGCCGCGTCCGCGACCTGCTCGACGACTCGTCCCAGCCGATCAAGGAAGCCACGCCATCGATGCCGGTCCAGGTGCTCGGGTTTTCCGGCCTCCCCCAGGCCGGCGACCGGTTCGATGCAACCGAGGATGAACGGGCGGCACGGGACACCGCCCAGCGTCGCTTCCTTGCCAAGCGTGACCGCATCCTCTCGGCGACCAAGCCCAAGGCCGTGACGCTCGAGGCGATGCAGCAGCGGATCGTCGACGGCCAGGTCCGCGAACTCAAGATCGTGCTGAAGGCCGACGTGTCCGGCTCGGCCGAGGCGCTCAAGGACTCGCTCGAAGGCCTCACGCTCGACGAGGTCCGTGTCCGCGTCATCCACTCCGGCGTCGGCCCCATCAACCAGAGCGATGTGCTCCTGGCGCAGGCCTCCGAGGCCATCATCGTCGGCTTCCACGTCCGCCCCCTGAGCGACGCCCGCTCCCTTGCCGAAAAGGAAGGCATCGAGATCCGCACCTACCGCATCATCTACGCCGCCATCGACGACATCCGCGCGGCGATGCTAGGGCTGCTCGAACCCGAGAAGAAAGAAGTCACGCTCGGCCGCGCCGAGGTGCGCCAGGTCTTCCGCATCCCGCGCCAGGGCGCCATCGCCGGATCGTATGTCCTCGACGGGACCGTCAGCCGCGACGCCATGGTCCGCGTGATGCGCGGCGACAAGGAAATCTTCAGCGGCAAGGTTTCATCGCTCAAGCGGTTCAAGGACGACGCGAAGGAAGTCGCCGCGGGCTACGAGTGCGGCATCGGCATCGAGAACCTCGACGACGTCGAGGTCAACGACATCTTCGAGTTCTACAAGATAGAAGAAGTCAAGCGCACGGCCTGACGGCCACGCACGCCCCGTGCCAGTCGGCCTGCTCGAAATCGACTGCTTCATCGCCGAGAGCACCTCGCTGAAAGACAAACGCCGGGTGCTCTCTTCGCTGTTCGAACGCCTGCGCCGCCAGTTCAACGTCGCGCTCTGCGAGGTGGATTTTCAGGACCAGTGGCAGCGGTCGCTGGTCGCAGTGGTCTTCGTCAACACCGAGTGGCGAATGGTCCAGAGCGCCATGTCCAAGCTGCTCGAGTACGTCGAGCGCGATCACCGGCTGAACGTCCTGGGCAGCGAGTCGCAGCAGCTCGACTAGCGCACGAACAGCAACACGGCCAATCCCGCCAACCAGCAGTAGTACGCGAAAAAGTGGAGCCGGCCGCCGGCCACTGCCCGGCGCAGCAGCCACAGGGCGGCCAGCCCGCTGGCCAGCGCCACCGCTGCCCCCAGCCCGGCCGCTGCCGGGTCAAGCCCGGTCGACGCCAACTCGGGCAGCTCCAGCGCGGCAGCACCCAGCACGGCCGGAACCGACAGCAGGAACGAGAACTCGAACGCGGCTTCGCCTCCGAGTCCGCTGTAAAGACCCGCGGTGATGGTCGCGCCCGACCGGGAAACCCCGGGCAGCACTGCGGCCGCCTGGGCCAGTCCGACCAGTACCGCCCGGCGCCAGCCAAGCCCGGCGCACCCCGGCGTGAGGAAGCGTGTCCCGAACAGAACCGCACCGGTGACCAGGAGGCATATCCCGACAAAAATCGGGCTGGCGAACGCTCGATCGATTGCATCGCCGAAGCCCAATCCGACGACCGCTGCCGGCACGGATGCGGCGGCAATCATCCCGGCCATCCGCCACGCCGCCCGGCACCTGCCCGGCTCGCCCGAGAACAACCCGGCGACGATGCCCCCGATCCTGCGGGCGAAGAAGACCACGACAGCCACGGCAGTACCGAGGTGCAGCGCTACCGTCAAGGGCAGCCGGGCCGACTCCGGCACGCGCCAGAGATGCTCGAGCACGGCAAGGTGACCGGAGCTCGAAATCGGCAGGAACTCGGCCGCGCCCTGGACCACGCCGAGGACAATTGCCTCCCAGACAGCCATCTTACCTCCTAGAAGCCGATCTGCAGGTTCATGTGCACCTTGCCTCGCATCGGGCTCTCGCCCAACGCCACGCCGTAGTCGATGCCGAACAGGCCCGGCCCGGCTGCGACACGGGCACCGGCGCCCCAGGCCGCGGCCATCCGGAGCGTGTCACCCTCGCCGTATGCGCCCGCATCGAAGAATGGGTACACGCGGGTCGAGCGACCGATGAGGACACGCGGCTCGAGACTCGCCCAGCCCAGCGACCGCGCGAGGATCTGCTGCTCACCGTATCCCCGCAGGCTGTTCGCGCCGCCCATCGAGTTCAGTTCGGGGTCAAGCAACTCCGCTGCGGAGTACACGCTCCGGACCGCGATGCGCGCCCAGCCGACAAGCTGCCCGACAACCGGCCAGGCCGCCTCGACGTCGAGTTGCACGTAGTCGGCCAACCGCATCGCGCTTGAGTCTCCCCCGCGCAGCCCGAGCCGGTTGCCCGCCCCGACCATGTAGCCGCGACGCGGGTTCGCCGAGCGGTCGCGTCGGTCGTAACCAAACTGCGTGCCTGCCCAGGTGGCATCGACCCGGGTACGCGTGGCCACGTCGACGATCCGTTCCAGCCCGGTTTCCACGACCACGCTCGCCGGCCCGGCGGTCAGCATTGTCGCACGCACGTGGCCGCGGGTGTGGGCATAGCTCGTGTCCACGCTGCGGTGGAACACCTCCAACATCACATCGACCGGGGTGCGCAGTGCTACGGGCTCGGTGTAGCTGACCGAATACCGCGTGTCGCCGTAGCCCGATTGCCACGTACCCGACAGCCTCCGGCCCGACTCGAACAAGTTGCCCAACGCGACTCGGGCGAAGCCGTTGAACCGGCTGTCCGCAGTCGAGTAACCGGCCGCGGCGAAGACCTCGCTCGCCCCGACCCGGCGAAGGCCAAATAGCAGGCCGGTGTCGGCGTCGGCGGTCACGACCTCGACACCTGCCACAGCGCAGAATCCGTATGACTCGATGTTGCGCCGCCAGGCATCGACCCGCTCGGCCGAGTACGGCCCCTTCCGAAACCGCGCCAGGCGTTCGAGCACCGCGCGTCGCACCAGTTCAGGTTCAAATGCGACGAAGTCGATTCCGGGGCGCGGGCCAGCAATAACCCTCAGAGTCGGCGTGACCCAGCCGCTGCTCTCGGCGACTGCGACCAGCGCGACCTCGGCCAGCGGGAAATCCGCCTCGGCCATTGCCTGACGGGCCGCACTCACCGCGCGCTCGACCCGCGGCCGGGTGTAATACCGGCGACGCGGCAGCACTCGGCGCAGCCGCGCCTCGGGCAGGCTCTCACTGCCCGCCACGCGCCACCGCAGCAGCCGCGCCCGCACGCCCGGTTCGACGCGGAACCGCAGGCTGACGCCGCCTTCGGTCCGGGCCGTGTCGACAGCCGCCCGCGCGTTGAGGTAGCCGCTGTCGGCCAGCACGAGTTCGAACCGACGCACCTCGACTGCGACCGCCTCCATGTCTGAGGAATCGCCGGGCCGGAGATCGGACGTCACCGCCGGCGCTCCGACTGCGCCATGGAAGGAGGCTTCGACGCTGCCGAGGACGAATCTATCGCCGATGTAGCCGAAGCCGGCCGCGGCCAGCGCCAGCAGCAGCGCCAGGAACCTGCCTGCCGGCACGCCTGCTAGCTCAGGAACAGGTACTGGCGCCAGGCGTCGGGCACCTCGGCCATCCCGGTCACGGCGAATGTGAAGTAGTTGGGTTTTCTTGGCCGGCGGTGCAGGCTCATCAGCGCCTGCTGGGGAGTCCGCCCGCCCTTGCGCGCGTTGCACTCCGGGCAGGCGCAGACCAGGTTCTCCCAGCTGTCGCCGCCCTGCAGCGCCCGCGGAACGACGTGGTCGGTCGTCATCGCCGACGACCGCCGGCCGCAGTACTGGCACGTCCCGCCGTCGCGGCGGAGGATGTTACGCTTGGTCAGGGGTATCTCGCGTCGCTTGACGCGAACGTAGTAGTTCAGCCGCAGAACACTCGGCACTCGCATCGCGATCGACACGGCGCGCGCCCGGTGGTCGTAGCTCTCCAGGGCCTCCGCCTTGCTGGCCATCACGAGGACAATGGCGCGGCGGGCCCGGCAGACCGACAGCGGCTCGTAGTTCTGGTTGAGCAGGAGCACGTGCCGGTCGAGCATCTGCCTCCTTAGCGGATGAACAGCTCCTTGTCGACCGCCTCGACCGCCCGGTTGATGTACTCAGCCTGCGAGCGGACGTAGGATTCGTAAGCCGCATTGCCGGCGGCCTTCTGGTAGAACGCGCGGGCCTGCTCGTACGCTGCCTTGGCCGCGCGCAGCTTGCTCGTCGACGTCCTGGTCAGGTCGGTGCCGCGCTGGCCGTCGGCCCGCTTGCGGTACACGTCGCCGAGGCCGACGTTGGCCTGCGCGTTGCCGGCGTCGCGGGTCAGCGCACTGCGGAAGTTGGACTCGGCCGCGTCGAGGCTGCCCTGCTGCACCTGGACCTCGCCCTTGTAGTTGTAGCCATCGGGCTTGGTCGGATCGGCCCGGATGACCGCGTCAAACTTCTCGGTCGCCTGGCGGGTCTTGCCCTGCCGGGCGAGGATGACGCCCTGCTGGAGCAGGTAGTAGGTCTTGCCCGGGGACGAAACAAGCAGCGTGTCGAACTGCGCCAGCGCCTCGGCGTATTGCTTCAGTTCGACGTGGCTGACGGCCAGCTTCTCGCGCAGGACCTCGACGGTCGGGAACCGCACGACCAGCGGCCTGAGGGCGTTGACCGCCTCCTGGAACCGGGATTGCTTGATGAGGAACTCGGCCCAGAGACGCTGCACGCTGACGTCATCCGCGAAGCGCGCCATCGCAATCTGGAAGATCGAATCAGCCCGGCCCATCTCGTTGCGCTTGACGAATATCTCGGCGACGCCGTTGTACAGGTCGACCAGCGACGAGTCGTTGGCCAGCCCCTGCTGGTAGACGACAAGTGCGGAGTCAAGCTGACCCATCTCGACAAACAGGTCACCCAGGCCCTCGTACGCCTTGGCCTGCTTCGGGTCGACCGCGATGGCGCGGCGGAAGTAGTCCTCGGACTGCACCGGGTCCCGCATCCGCTTGTACACTGCCCCGATCGCGACGTAAGCCTCGTAGAACGACGAGTCCGCGGCGAGCGCGGCCTCGAAGTTCTCCAGCGCGGACCCGAGGTTGTTCTGGGCGAAGTAGGTCGCCCCGATGCTGTAGCTCTGCTGCGCGGCCTCGCGCTTCGCCTTGAGTTCTTCCTCGGTCACCGGTTTCACTGTCTGGGTCGGCGCGCACATCGCTAAGAGCAGCGCCACTGCCGCCGCAATCACGAGGGACTTCCGTGCTGTCATCGACAAGCTCCTTCTGTTAAAGGTAGTAGAGAACACGGTCTCGATTCGGTCGGATGGAGCCGACGGGAGTTGAACCCGTGACCTCTTGACTGCCAGTCAAGCGCGCTCCCAACTGCGCCACGGCCCCGACTAACGATGGTAAGTTTGGCCCAATTCATCCTGAATGTCAAGGTAGCCGGCAGTGACCCGTGGATGCCCAGTCGCCTTGACTTGCGCGGGCCCGGTTCTAGAATCCGCTGATGACTCAAACGGTGGACAGAATCGGCGAATGGAGCGGGCGGGAAGTCCGGCTGACCGGCTGGGTGTTCAACACACGGTCGTCGGGCAAGATCCGCTTCCTCATCCTGCGCGACGGGACCGGCATTATCCAAGCGGTGTTCGTCAAAGGCGAGGTGCCCGACGCGGCTTTCGAACTGGCCGACACGGTCACGCAGGAATCGTCGGTCGAGCTGGTCGGCACGGTCCGCGAGGATAAGCGCGCCCCGGGCGGCTACGAACTGACCGCGACCGACCTGCGGCTCATCGGCCCGGCCGAGCCCTACCCCATCTCCCCCAAGGAACACGGCGTTGAATTCCTGATGGAGCATCGCCACCTCTGGCTGCGCTCGCGCCGCCAGCACGCGGTCCTGCGCATCCGCTCCGAGATGGTCAAGGCGATGCGCGACTTCCTCGACGAGCGCGACTTCACGCTCGGCGACACGCCCATCCTCACTCCGGCCGCGGGCGAAGGTACCACCACGCTCTTCCCGGTCGACTACTACGGCGAGCAGGTCTACCTCGCCCAGACCGGCCAGCTCTACAACGAGGCCCTCGCCGCGGCCGTGCGCCGGACCTACTGCTTCGGTCCGACGTTCCGCGCCGAGAAGTCAAAGACCCGCCGGCACCTGATGGAATTCTGGATGCTCGAACCCGAGGTCGCGTTCCTCGACCTCGACGGCGACATGGCACTGGCCGAGGAACTGGTCGCGTACACGGTCCGGCGCGTGATCGAGAAACGCCAGGCCGAGCTGGCCGTGCTTGAACGCGACACGGCAAAACTTGAGGCCGTGACGGCGCCGTTCCCGCGCATCTCCTACACCGACGCCATCGCGCTGCTCCAACAAAAGGGCAAGGACGTCAAGGTCGGCGACGACTTCGGCGCCGATGAAGAAACGCTGCTCGGCGAGTCGTTCGACCGGCCGGTGCTGGTCCACCGCTACCCGGCGGCCATCAAGGCCTTCTACATGAAACGCGACCCGGAGAAGCCCGACCTGGCCCTCGCGTTCGACATGATCGCTTCGGAAGGCTACGGCGAGATCGTCGGCGGGTCCCAGCGCGAGGACAGCCTTGCTGTACTTCAGCAGCGCATTGCCGAGTACAAGCTGCCTGCCTCGGCCTACGAGTGGTATCTTGACCTCCGGCGCTTCGGTTCGTTCCCGCACTCCGGTTTCGGGCTCGGCCTGGAGCGCACCGTCGCCTGGGTCTGCGGCCTGAAACACATCCGCGAGACCATCCCGTTCCCGCGCATGCTCGAGAAGGTCTACCCATAGGGAGGTTCCATGCCTGAAGTCAAAGTCGGCATCGTCACCCACTACTTCGGCAAGGTCGGCGTCGCCATCGTCAAGGCCACCGACTCGACACTCTCGGTCGGCGATACCATCCACATCAAGGGCGCCCATACCGACCACACCCAGGCAGTCGAATCGATGCAGTCCGAGCACAAGGAAGTCGCCCGGCTCGAACCGGGCGGGGACGCGGGCATCAAGGTCGGCTGCCACGCCCACGAGCACGACATCGTCTACAAGGTCACGGCCTAGCTGATGTCCATCGCCCGCGCGGCCGCCGCGACGGCCCTGCTCGGCGCCTCCCTGCTGGCGCAGGGCTGGGTCACCACCGGCACCGACACACTCACGCGCAACACGAACCGCAAGTCGGTCGGTATGCAGGCGCTGGCCGCGGACAATTCCGGCGGCCTGCACGCGCTCTGGTCCGAGCAGACCGGCAACCTGCCGCGTCGCATCCTCTACAGCCGCAGGCCGGCCGACTCGACCTGGACCCCGGCCCTGGTCGTGTCCGAGAGCACGGGCGGCGTCCCGGCGCTGGCGGTCGACCCGGTGACCGGCGCGGCCCACGCCTGCTGGTGCGCGCCCTGGGGCGGGCCGCAGGACGTGTTCTACGGCACGAACCGGTCCGGAACATGGCAGACGCAGCGCCTCACCACCGACACGGTCACCGATTACTCGCCGACCATCGCGCTCGACCCGGCCGGCCACGCGCACGTCGCCTGGATCACACTCGACTCGACCCAGGCATGGCGCATCGCCTATGCCACGAACCGCAGCGGACAATGGGTCAACCAGGTCCTCGCC
This sequence comes from bacterium, assembly GCA_046485245.1. GTDB lineage: Bacteria > Hydrothermota > Tepidihabitantia > Tepidihabitantales > Tepidihabitantaceae > CBFGJX01. The sequence continues at coordinate 6,209 of JAWOHG010000317.1, read as the reverse complement.
GGCAGCCAGCTCGGCGGGTTCGGTTCCGGCGCGGCACCGTATCTCGCCGTCTCACCTGCCGGCATCGCCCACATCGCCTACCGCGGCGGCGACTACCCTGCCTACCGCGTCCACCACGCCGAGAACTCCGGCCCCGGCGACACGGCCTGGACCTACGAGCCGCTCGTGACGCCGAACCAGGCTGACTACTCGTCGGGCATCGCCGCACTCGACGGCGAGCAACTCCTGCTCGTCATCAGCGGCAATGACGGCTGGGGAATGCCGTTCCGCACCTGCTACCTGCACCGGCCCGCCGGCACGCGGGTCTGGGACGAAGCCCGGCTGATGACCGCCGACGCCAGCGCTGCCCTGCGTGGCTTCACCCAGCACTCCGGCGCGGTCCACGTCGCCTGGGAACAGATCAACGGCAACATCAACACCGAGCGCATCTACCACTGCTGGCGCAGGCCGGACAGCCTGTTCTACAACTCCGCGGTCCGCGCCGACGGCCAGACCTCGGGCGGCTCGGTAGCACTCACGCCCGACCGCGCGGCTCACTGCCTCGTGTACTCGGGACCGACCGCCGAGTCATCGCAGGTCTACTGCCTGCACAGCCAGCCATTCACCGCGGTTGCCGAGGAACGGCCCGCCGCACTTTCTGCCCGGCCGGCAGTCTTCGGTGCTTTGCCGGTCCACCTCGGCCCATGTCCCGGCCCGGTCCGGATTCTCGACCCGGCCGGCCGGCTCGTCCGCCGGCTGAACGCCGGCTCAACCGTCCTTTGGGACGGCAACACTGAATGCGGCCTGCCGGTGCGCCCGGGCCCGTACTTCGCGGTCGACAGCCGGGGTACGCGCCGGCTCTTTCTGCTAAGGTAGTTATCGACAATGGAGGTCTATGGCACGTAGCAAGACTAAGCTCGTACGCATGCGCCACCGCCGCGGTCTCAAGGCCAAGCGAGCCAAGGCGACACGCAAGGCGGCTGCCCGCAAGACCGCCGCCAAGTAGCCCGGCAGGAACACAACCCGAGGCCGCCAGTGAATCGCCGACTCCTGTTGGCGCCGTTCGGCTGCGACGATGTCACGCAGCGGCTGTTCGCGGCCGCGCTGGCTGAGGTTGCGGGCCCGGACTACCGCGGCATCCTCTACCTCGCCCCAAACCAGCGCAAGCGGCGCGCGGCCGAGCACGAGTTCGCGGCCCAATGCGGCCGCGCCGGGTTCATCCCGCCCCAGTTTCTCACACCCGGCCAGCTTGCCGACCGGCTCTTCGAATCCTCGGCCACGGGCCGGCACCTGCGCTCAAGCCTGCGGCCCCTGCTCGTGCGCCGGCTCACCGCGCCGTCCGGCGCGCCGCCGACTCTCGGCTACGCACGGGCCGTGGCTGAGTTCATCGCCGACATCAAAACCTGGGTGCCGGCCGATGAACGCACCGGCCTCGCCGCGCTCTTCGCAGAGCAGCTCGCCGGCCACCCCAAACCGCTCGAACGCGCCCTCGAAGCGCTGAACCTGCTCGGCGCGTACGACGCCGAACTGCGCGCCCGCGGCCGGTTTGATGATGAAGACGTCGCGGCGCTCAAGCCCGGTTTCGTCGTTGCGTCCGGCCTATGCCCACGGGTGCTCATCCTCGACGGCTTCGCCGACCCCAACCCGCTAGAATCGGGGCTGGTCGCGGCCCTGGTCGAGGCCGCCGGCGCCACCGTGGCTGCGTGCTGGGCCGGCGACCCCGAGGACGAGGACTACGCCCTTGCCGGACGGTTCCGCGCATTCCTCGAAGGCCTCGGCGGGTTCGCGACCGAACGGCTCGAATGCGACCCGGCACCTGCGCCCGCGGGGCTATGTGTCTTTCCCGACCGCGAGGCGCAGCTTGAGGGCATCGCCCGACACCTGCGCGCCCTGCCCGACCTGACCGACACAGTGCTCGCCCTGCCCGACCTCGGCGCCTGCGCCCCGCTGGTGCGGCGCGTGTTCGAGCAGTACGGCGTGCCCGCGACACTCTATCCCGATGTCGCGCTCGACGCGTCGCCGCCAGTCGTCGCTGTGCTCGAACTGCTCCACGCAATCGAGACCGGGTTCGAACGACTGCCCCTGGCCGCCGCGCTGTCATCAGACTGGCTGCCCGGCCTGCTGCGCCTGCCCGGCGACTCCGGCGACGCCGCGCGCCGGCAGGCCGCGGCCGCGGTCAACAGCATCTCGCGCCGCGCCGGCATCATCAAAGGCGCCACCAACTGGCGGAACATCTGCGAGCGGCTCGAAGCAGCCGAGGGCTGGCTCGAGTCAACCGACAAGGCGCTCTGCGATGACCTCCAGCAGCGCGTACGCCGGGCAATCGGCCTGGCCCAGAGAATGCTCGAGCCGGCCGACACGCTCGGCCGCCAGGCATCCCGCCTCAAGGCGTTCCTGGAGGCGGCCGAGTTCGGCCGCGGCGAATCCGCCGGACTGCCCGAGGCCGAGCCCCTGCTCGAAGACCGGGGCGCGCTCTACGACGTGCTCGATGAACTGGTCGCGTTCGAGGCTGACTTCGGCGCCTCGACCGAGTCTCGCCGCGCCTTTGTCCGCACCCTCGAGTACCTCATCGGGCTCGAACGCGGCAAGGCTGAGCCGGCGCCGGCCGGCGTGCTCGTGGTCGGCCTCACCGAAACGCTCAACCTGCACCCGCGCCGGCTCGTGGTCGGCGGCCTGACCGAGTCCAACCTGCCCGGCTCGTACCGCACCGACCCGATTTTGCCCGACCGCCTGCGCCGTCTCTTGGGCATCCCGGACATCGACCGGCACCGCGACCGCCAGCGGTTCCACCTGCGCGCGACGGTCGAGAGCTCGCTCGAGCCGCCGCTCCTGTGTGCCTTCGAGTCCGATGGCGGCAACCCGGTCCTGCCCACGCCCTTCCTCCAGCTCCAGACGCTCAAGCCCCCTGCGCCCGGGCCTTACTGCGCCGCCATCGAGGAGCAGCTCGACGCCGGCGCGCGCGCCGGCCAGCCCTTTGCCGAGTTGCCCTTCGCGGTCGACTTCAAAACCGACCAGGCGGTCAGGACGGCGCTCGCCGCCCGCTTCGGTGCGAGTCGCGCCATCTCGGTCACTGCGGTCGAGGCGTTCCGCGCCTGCCCGTACCGGTTCTACCTAGAACGAGTGCTCGGGGTCGAGAGTCCGCCCGAGCCGCAGTTCCAGATCGACAACCTGCAATGGGGCACGGTCATCCACGACGCGCTCGGCCGGCTCTATGCCAAGGGCCCGGTGCCATTGTCCACGCTCGAGTCCCGGGCCCGCGCCGCGCTCGACGCCGTGCTGCGCGAGGCCGGCCTGCCCGCGTTCTGGGCCGAAACCGCCCGCCGCGTGTTCGACAACATCCTGCCCGGCATCATGCGCGTCGAGACCGAACTGCGCTCGGCCAACTGGCAGCCGCAGAAGACCGAACTCTCGCTCGAGGGCACCGTTGCCAAAGACATCAGGATCAAGGGCCGGCTCGACCGGCTCGACGAACACCCGGACGGCCTGCGCGTGCTCGACTACAAGACGGGCCAGGCCCGCGTCTCGGCCCGCGACGTGGTCGAGAGACGGACCCATGTCCAGCTCCCGCTCTACGCCAAGCTCATCGCCGGCGAAACCGGCCGGCCGGTAGACAACGTCGGCATCTACTCGCTGCGCGAGCAGCGCATCCGCTGGCTTGCCGGCGACGACCATCCGCTCAAGGAGCTGGTCAGGGCTGCGCTCGAAACCACCGTCGAAGTGATGGCCGACATCCGCTCCGGCCGGTTCGCGGCCGAGCCGGCCGACGAGGCAACGTGCCGCCACTGCGACTACGCCTACCTCTGCGGCGCCGGGGCCGGAAGCGGGGAGGCCTAGGTGGACAAGCTGCGCCACGAGGTCGTCTTCGCCCCGGCCGGCTCGGGCAAGACCGAGCGGCTCACCCGGCGCTACATCGAACTGCTCGAGGCCGGCGTGCCGCCCGAGCGCATCCTGACCCTGACCTTCACCGAGAAGGCCGCGGCCGAGATGAAGGAACGCATCTTCACGCGCCTGGCCGAACGCAACCCCGAGCTGGGCCGCCGCCTGCGCCTCGACGCGCTCAAGCTGCGCATCTCGACCATCCACTCTTTCTGCCTGACGCTGGTGCGCCGGTTCGCCCCGTCACTCGGTCTGGACCCGCGTGTCGACGTGCTCACCGATGCGGCGGAACTCTGGACCGCGGCCAAGTACGACACCCTGATGGCCATCGCCGAGTCGGGTCGCGACACCGAGGCGTTCAGCCTGCTACTCGACCTCGTCACCAAGGAAGAGCGCATCGGCTGGGAGAAGCTGTCCGGCCTATTCGACAGCTTCTTCGAAAAGCGGGTCAATATCGCGCGGGGCAGGGTTGAGCCGGTCGGCCGGGCTCTGCTGCTGCGTCTCGCCGCCGACCTGCGCGCCGACCCGCTCACCGGGCGGCTGACCGACACCGGCGTGATACTGCCCCGCAAGTTCGACCCGGCAGCAGTCCGCGCCGCGGTCGAGGCGCTTGAGGCCCAGTCCGGGCTGTTCCTTACCAAGGGCGGCGACCCACGCAGCCCGCGCGGCAAGGGCAAGGAAGCCGAGAAAAATTGGAACGCCCGTGCTGCGGCCTACTACGGCCTTCTGCGCGCCGACTCCTATGCCGCCGAGTTCGCGCGCAGCTTCGAGCTGTTCCGCCAGCGCTTTCTCGCCGCCTACGAGACCGCCAAGCGCGACGCCGGCCAGGTCGACTACGACGACATGGAATACCTCGCGCTGCAGCTGCTCGAGAAGGACCCGGACTGGCAGAACGTGCTGCGCGCCTTCGACGAGCACACCGACCACCTGCTGGTCGACGAGTTCCAGGACACCTCCTACCTGCAGTGGGGCATCATCGACAAGCTCACCGAGGAATGGCGCTCGGGCGAAGGGGCCAAGGCCGACCGCGGCATCGAGCCGACCGTGTTCCTTGTCGGCGACGAGAAGCAGTCCATCTACCTGTTCCGCGACGCCAAGGTCGAGGTGTTCGGCAAAGCCGCGGCCAAACTCGAGGAGTGGCTGGGCCCGGACAAGGTCGACCGTACCACGCTCGAAGACAACTACCGCAGCCTGCAGTCAATCATCGACTTCAACAACCGGCTGTTCTCCAGCCTGATGTCCCCCTCACCTCGGTCCTCTCCCGCAAGGGGCGAGGATGATACGGTTCCCTCTCCCTCGACGGGAGAGGGTCAGGGTGAGGGTAACGCCGGACCGACCGTGTACCATCCCTGGCAGACGCGCTACGCCGAGTTCCGCCGGGCCCGCCAGAACGACGCGCCCGGCTCGGTCGAGGTCATCATCGCGCCGGGCGAAGGCAACGCGGCCGAACGGCGCGAGGCCGGGGCCCGCGCCATCGCCCGCCGCATCCGGTCGCTGGTCGACTCGGCCGACCCGTTCCTCGTCTTCGACCGCAACCCGGACAGGTCCGAGACGGCGCGGCCCTGCAACTACTCCGACATCGGCATCCTGTTCCGTTCCCGCTCCAGCCTGCCGGCAATCGAAGGCGCCCTGCGCGAAGCCGGCATTCCCTTCCTCGTGTCAGGCGGCACCGGGTTCTACGACGAACCCGAGGTGCGCTACCTCGTCGCGCTCACCGCCGCGCTCGTCGACCCGTTCGACAGCCTCGCGCTCTACGCCACCCTGCGCGGCCCGGTCTTCGGCGTGCCCGAGAAAGACATCTTCCTCGCCAACTCGGGCGACGCACCCAGCCTGCTCGAACGCTGCCGGGCCAGCGCCGAGCCGGGCTCGCGGCTGGCCGACGCCGTCGCGGCGCTCGACCGCGCCCGCTCGCTCGTGCCGGTACGGCCCCTGGCCCGCATCCTCGAAACCGTGCTCGCCGAGACGCGTACGTGGCAGACCTTCTGGGAACCCCAGCGGCTCGCCAACCTGCGCAAACTGCTCTCGCTCATCGAAGACCGTGCCGCCTCGGGTGAATCGCCACTGCGCATCCTGCGCGCCCTGCAGGACACCGAGCACGACGAGGCCAAGGCCGACGTCCGGCCCGAGGGCCGCAACGCGGTCCAGTTGATGACGATTCACACCGCCAAAGGCCTGCAGTTCCCACTCGTGTTCCTCGCCGGGCTCGACGACCAGATTCGGCCGCTGGCCCGGCCGGGCGGCGACGAACTCGTCATAGAAGAGACCAGCCCCGACGAGGTCAAGGTATCCTGGCTGCCCGAGTCGGGCCTGCGCCAGGCCAGTGATTTCCACACGACCTACGTCCACAAGGAAGT
>JAWOHG010000125.1:0-19252 GCA_046485245.1 bacterium | reverse complement strand
CTGCCGACCCTGATGTTCAACTACGGCCGGGGCTTCAATGACGACGTGCCGCGGTTCATGGGCGCGGGTATCGAGATGGCGTCCGACGCGATCGACCTCTTCATCGAGGCCAGTTCCGAGCCGGTCGCGGGCGGCGGCTTCTTCGACGCCACCGCCAAGGCGCGCGTCACCCCCGGCGTCCGCATCAAGATCCCCTACTTCCACCTCAACGGCGGCGTGGAAATCGGCATCACCGACAGCGTGCCCGACTACGAGGCAATCCTCGGGTTCAGCTTCGTGTCGCCGTTCCCCAAGCCCAAGCCCAAGCCGTGGGGCCGGCTGGCGGGCAAGGTCAAGGACTCGCGCTCCGGCCTGCCGCTCGAGGCCACAATCAGCTCGCCCAACCGCAAGTTCCGCAAGCTGACCACCGACGGCGAGACCGGCATCTTCTACCTGCAGAAGGCGCCGACGGGCGTCATCGTCGTCGAGGCGTCGGCCGAAGGCTACATTCCCGAGGCGGTGCCGCTCGCGGTGACCGACCAGGGCTACGCCACCTACACCTTCGAGCTCAAGCCGCTCGTGCCGTACGGCACCGTCGCCGGCCGCGTCTACGACAAGTACACCGGCAAGCCGATGGCGGCCGAGATCCGGTTCCCCGAAAGCGACATCGCCGCGGTCGAGGCCAACGAGAAGACCGGCTTCTTCCGCACCGACCGCGTACCGGCCGGGCTCGTCGGCGTCGAGGCCGCGCAGGCCGGCTACTTCACCGACCAGCGGCTGGTCGAGGTCGAGGACGGCGGCGTGACACGGCTCGAGTTCGCACTCGTGGCCGAGAACATGAAGGGCTGGTTCGGCGGCAAGGTCAGCGACCGCAAGACCGGCGGCGCCCTGGCCGCGACCGTATCCTTCACCAACGTTCAGCGCGCCGCGCTGGGTACCGACCCGACCGCCGGGACGTTCGGCGCCGAACTGCCGGTCGGCTCCTACGAGGTCAAGGTCGAGGCGGAAGGCTACCTGCCCCAGAACGCCAGCTTCACCATCAACAAGGGCGATTCCACCCTGCGGAGCTTCGAGATGGTGCAAAAGGGCATGGTGCTGACCCTGCGCGGGGTCTACTTTGAGTTCGCCAAGGCCCTCCTGCGCCCCGAGTCGTTCATCGCGCTGAACGAAGCGGCCCAGATTCTCAAGGACAACCCGGATATCCGGGTTGAGATCCAGGGCCACACCGACAGCATCGGCTCGGACCGCAGCAACCAGACCCTGTCCGAGCGCCGCGCGTACTCGGTGGTCAACTACCTCGTGCAGTACGGCGGCATCGACGCCCAGCGGCTGGTCGCCAAGGGCTACGGCGAGGCCCAACCGGTGGCTTCCAACAACACCGAGGAAGGCCGCCAACTCAACCGCCGCGTCGACTTCGTCATCCTGAAGTAGGGCTCTCGGGACTGAAATCACAGCGGGGGAGGCCTTCCGGCCTCCCCCGCTCTCTTTGTCGTGCTCGCCTAAACCATCATCAGGCCCAGGTACCAGGCGAGAATCGCCTCGCCGAAGAAGAGCCCGACCAGCGCCCCGACGGCAAGAAACGGACCGAACGGCATCTGCTGTCCCTTGCCCAGCCGGCCGGCCGAGCGCACGATGAGCCCGACCAGGACGCCCGCCAGCACCGCGGCGAACAGCGCGACTACCAGGCTGCGCCAGCCGAGGAACGCACCGATCATCGCCGCGTAGGGCAGGTCGCCCCAGCCCATCCCCTCCTTCTGGTCCACGCCGAACCGCCGGAAGATGCCGGCCAGCACGAACCGCCACAGGAGCCACGCGCCGCACACGAACGCCGCGCCGGCCGCGGCCCCGATGAGCGAATCCGCGACCATTGCCGGCGGCAGGAAGCTGCCCCCGATGCCCAGCGCCAGGCCGGGCAGGGTTATCCGGTAGGGCAGGATGAAGTGGTCCAGGTCGATGAGCGCGGTCGCGACGAGGATGCAGACCAGGACCAGCGCCTTGGCCAGCGGCCAGGCGAGCCCAAAGCGGGCATAGGCGGCAACGAACAGCGCGCCGGTCAGCGCCTCGACCAGCGGGTAGCGGATGGAAATCGGTTTGCGGCAGTCACGGCAGCGGCCGCCGAGCAGCAGGTAACTGAGGACCGGGACGTTGTCCCAGGGCCGAATCGGCTTCCGGCAACGCGGGCAGTGGGACGGCGGGTAGTTGATCGACTCGCCGCGGGGGATGCGGTGGATGCAGACGTTGAGGAAGCTGCCGAAGACCAGGCCGACCAGCGCCGCGACTGCCCAGGTCACTCGTCTTCGGCCCCGGGCGTGCCCTCCGGCGCGATGAAGAGCTTCTTCTCGGTCGCCAGCGCGTAGGCCGTGTCCGAGGTGATGGCGCCCTTCCGGACGAGCTGCGTCAGGCACTGGTCCAGGCTCTGCATCCCGAACTGCGAACCGGTCTGGACGAGGGAGGCGAGCTGGTGGGACTTGCTCTCCCGGATCATGTTCTTCACCGCCGGCGTCGCGACAAGCACCTCCATAACCGCGACCCGGCCGCGGCCGTCCTTGCGCGGCACCAGCGTCTGTGAAATGATGCCGCGGACGACGTTGGCCAGGATCTGGCGGACGTAGTCGTGCTGTTCCATCGGGAACACGTCGATCACCCGGTCGACGGTCTGGGCGACGTTGTTCGTGTGCAGCGTCGAGAGCACGAGGTGACCGGTCTCGGCCGCGGTCAGGGCGAGCCGGATGGTCTCGAGGTCGCGCATCTCGCCGACGAAAATCACGTCCGGGTCCTCGCGCAGGCAGGCCCGGAGCGCGGCCGCGAACGAGCGCGAGTGCGTACCGATCTCGCGCTGGCTGATGAGGCAGTTCTGGCCGCGGAAGATGTACTCGATCGGGTCCTCGATCGTGATGATGCGCGCCGAGCGCTCCTGGTCCACGAGGTCGATCATGCTCGCGAGCGTCGTCGACTTGCCGCAGCCCGTCGGCCCGGTGACGAGCACGAGCCCGGACGGGCAGCGGGTCAGCTCGGCCACCGAGTTGGGCGCCGGCAGTTCGTCGAGCGTCCGGATCTTGCCGGGGATGATGCGGAACGCGCCGCCGATGCCCGACTGGTCGAGGAAGACGTTGACGCGGGCGCGGACCCGCTCAGTCGTCACGTAATCGACGCTGACCGTGTCGGCTGCCGGCTGCGTGCCCGAGGTGCCCCAGGTGTACGACAGGTCCAGCTCGCGCTTGCGTTCGACCGCTTGGCGCTGCTCGTCGGAGAGTATCGAAAAGACCAGCGCCTGCGCGTCTTCGGGCGCAAGCGCTGGTCCCGGTATCTTCTTCAGCCGCCCCTGGACGCGGATGATGGGCGGGTTGCCGACCGTTATGTGAAGGTCAGACGCACCGTACTTTGCCGCATAGCGCAGCAGCTCGTCGATGTTCATGCGCGGTCGGCGGCCGCACCTAACCCTCCGCCCGGATCACGTGGGGCGATATGATGATCATCAGGTCCGTCTTCGTGTGCAGGATCGACGTCTTCTTGAACAGGTGGCCGAGTATCGGGATGTCGCCCAGCAGCGGTATCTTGCCGACGGTCTTGACGTCGCTCTCCTGGATCAGGCCGCCGATCACCGCGGCCTCGCCGTCGGCCAGCGTTATCTGGGTCTCGGCGGTGCGCTTGGAGATGATCGGCCGCTGCTCGTCCGCCGTACCGGTGTAGCCGGTGATCTGCTCGGCGTTCGGCTTGACGTACATGGTTATCATGCCGTCGGAGGTCACGTGCGGCGTGACCTCGAGCGCGACCGGTATCGTCCGCGTCCGCCACGAGTAGGTCACCAGCCCGGTCCGCGGGTCGCTCGTGACCTCGCGGAACGGGAAGTCGGTGCCCATCTCGACCTTGGCCGTCTGGTTGTCCATCGTCATAATCTGCGGGCTGGCCAGCACGCGGGCGCGGTTCTGGGTCGAGAGCAGTTCGAGCGAGGCGCTGATCTGGTCGAACGACACCTTGCCCAGCACGAGGTTGTTGAAGATGATCGGGAACGCGAACTCGTCGCCGATTTCGACCTCGCCGGTCGCGGCGCCGGCCGCGATCTTCCAGTCGATGCCGAAGCGGTCCTCGTCGTTGATGTTGACCTCGACGAACTTAGCCACGATCAGCACCTGGGCGCTGGGCCGGTCGAGGTCGGCGATGACCTGCGCGACGCGGTCCAGCGCCTCCGGGTAGTCGGTGACGATGATGTAGGAGTTGCGATCCGAACCACCGCCCGAGCCGATGCGCCGGTAGCCCTGCTCGGTCTTGCCCTGCGGGCTGGTCGTGTGGACGATCGACTTGAGCACGTCCGCCGCCTCGAGGTAGTCGAGATGGAAGACCCGGGTCTGCATCTCGCCGTACATCTCCTTGCGCTGCGGCTTGACGATGATGACCCCGCTCGCCTCTTCAACCATGTTGCAGAGCGCGGCCTTGAGCAGCGCGTCCATGCCCAGGCGCAGCGGCACGTCGCTCAGGCGCACCGTGACGACCGACTTGACGTCCTGCGTCACGAGGATGTTGAGGTCGAACTGCGAAGAGATCATCCGCAGGACGTCGGCGATCTCGGCGTCCTTGACGTAGATGGTCAGTTTCTTGCCGGCGAACTGGTCCTTGACCTCGTACTCCGACCGCATCGGCGTCCTGGGCAAGGGCCGGGTGCCGAGGTCGACCGCGATGACACCGTCCTCGGTCGTGATGGTGTGCTCGACGCGGTCGCGCAGCCGCACGGTGATGCGCACGCCCTCGATGGCGTCGCTCGGCTCGACCGTCACCGCGCTGACCGGGTAGAAGCTCGATTCAAACCGGCTGCCCGACGTCTTGACCGTGGCGTTCATCACGTCGATGACCACCGCCGGCGGGTCGCTGGACACGTACGAACTGACGTTGGGCGCCCCGGTGCAGGCGATCGAAACCCTGACGCCCTCGAGCAGTTTGTCGACTGCCACGTCGGTGACGTTCACCCGTGCCGGCGACTGAGCCGACGCGACGACTGACAGGCTGAACAGGACCGCAAGGACAGGGATAGCTACTTTTCTCATCATCTTACCTCTCCCCCAGCAACAGGGTGAACGTGCGCCCGCCCTGTTCCAGCATTACGTTATCCGGTTGAATGCTGACGATCCGCTTGCCGTTGATGATGTCACCTTCCTCAAGGATCTGGTCGTTGATCAGCGCATAGGCCCCGTCGCCGCCGATCGTGATCGCCTTGAGATACAGGTTCGCCAGCTCGTTCGTGAGCATCCAGTCGCGCACGAACGGGTCGCTGCCCCAGACCTCGGGGTCGGGGACTGCGGCGACAGCCGGCGTCGCCGTGCCGGGAGCCTCAGCCGTGCCCGTGGCGGTGTCGGAGGGCGCGGCCGCCGGCGCCTCGGCGCCGGCCTCGGGCTGCCCGGTGGCCTTGGTGGCCAGCGAGGTTCGCAACTGCTCGGTCGTGCCGGCGATCTTCGATCTGCCGGAAGGTTGCGCCCTGAGAACGAAGGTGTACACCGCCAACAGGGCCACGGCCAGGCCCATTATGATCAAGATTCGGTGTCTCAAGATGCTCCTTTCTCGTGCAAGTCCGCGAACGCTTGCAGGCCGTATCCGGTCAATTTACCGCGTGCTGCCATATTCGGGAATCAGGCTCTCTCCGACACGGACCACGGTCCGCTTGCCGAAGGCCTCAATTATTAGCCGGTCCGGTTCGACCGCAACGATGCGGCGTCCCATCACGATGTCGCCGACCTTGGCCCGCCGGCTGTCCACCAAGGCATAGCTCTCGTCGCCGAGCGAAACAATCGCCTTGACGATGTAGAGCGACTGGCCGCGCTTGCCCGTCTTGCGCTTGCTGCGCTGGCGCCGGGCCTGGCGCAGCGCCTTCCGCTTCTCGCGCTCCGCCTTTTTGAGCGCGCGCTTGCGCTTGCGCTCCTCGGCGCGGACGAGCTTCATCTGCGCGCGCCGCTCTTCCTTGCTCATCGCCTTCATCGACGCCTTGGCCGTGGCGCCGCGCCGGCGCGTGCTCTTTTCCGAGGCCGTACTCGTCTTGGCGGCGGTGCCCGACGTCTTGCTCGATGCCGAGTTCGTCGAATCGGCCGCGGCCGACTTCTTGGCCGCCGCCTTGGGCTTGGGCTTGGGCTTGAGCAGGAAAAACCCGGCGACGCCGACAACGGCGACGACCAGGATTATGAGGACGATTCGCCTCACAGCTTGCTCCCCGACGCGAGGCTGGAGGCATACAGGTTGAGCTGGAGCTTCGCCTCGACCTCGGGCCGGATGTCGTCCCGCGACACGATCTCGAACGCGGGTACGCGCAGGAAGTACGGGTAGCTGTTAAGACTCTCGACGTAAAGGCCGATGTCGATGTAGCGGCCCTGCACCGTCACCATGAACGGCACGCTGCGCAGCGGCGTGTTCTGGGTCTCCTCTTCCAGCAACGTGTCGAGACCGGGCGGCTGGATTTCCAGGAACCTGACCTTGGCGTAGGTCGCCTTCTGGGCAAGGTCCTTGAGCGTGCTGAGCATCTGGCTGCGCGGTACGACGTGCGACCGGAAGGCGACGTCCTGGGCCTGGAGCTCCTCGACCCGCGCGCGCAGGCGGCCGATCTGCTTGACGCGCGCCCTGGTTTCATCGAGCTGCTGCTGCAGCTCGGCGACGGTGGCCGCGTTGCGCTGGCGCTTGGACAGCTGCGGCTGGTAGAGGAACACGACGGCCAGGACGGCCAGCACGACGTAAGCGGCCAGCGCAATCAGGAGAACTCGGCGTTCAAGTAGTGATGCCATGGTCTACTCCGTCTCGCACTGCAGCTCGAATTCGAGGACAGTCTCGCCCTGCAGCGAGCTGCGGTTTTTGGACACCAGCTGGATCTGCTGGAAGCCCGGGCTTGTTTCGAGGTCGATCAGGAACTGGGAGAGGTCGACGTCGAGCAGGAACGGCTCGCCCGAGACGACGCCCGTCACCTTGACGTTGCTGCCGTCGGTCAGCGATACGTTGGTCAGCTGGACGTTCTGCGGCACGATCCGGGTCAGCTGGGCCATCACCGGCACCGCGGCCGTGTAGTCGCCGACGACCTCGGTCAGGCTCCGCTGCCGCGACTGCAGTTCGTTGATCTGGCCTTCGAGGGCGAAGTACTCCTTGTTCGTCTCCTCGGTGGCCTTCAGGTCACGCCTGAGGCGATTGGCCTGCACCACCGACGCCTGCGACCAGCCGGCGAGGGCGACGTAGACAAGGACAAGCAGGCCGACCCAGACGATGCCGCCCGCCACGGCCAGCCGGATGTCGCGCGCGACGAACTTGCCGGTCTTCATCTCGCCGGGCAGCAGGTCGACCGAGGTGTGGTCGTAGAGCAGGCCGAGCGCCGTCACGAGGCGGAAGCCCTCCTGCTCCTCGGGCAGCGAGCCCTTCTTGTACAGCCCGGCGGCGCGGAACGGGTCGAACAGCTCGATCGGTATGCCGAGGTTGGTCTGGATGTACTCGCGCAGGCCCTTCATCGCGGCCGTGCCGCCGCACATCAGGATGCGGTCGATCTTCGCCTCGCCGAACTCGCGGCGGTAGTAGTCGATGGAACGGTTGATCTCGGCGACGAAGCGCTCCAGCGCGGGCCGCTGCAGCGTCGCCAGGCGCTTGACCATGATGCCGTTGGGCAGCAGCTCGCTGTCGTCCTCGCTCGGGATGCCGTACTTGCGCTTATAGTTCTCCGCGTCGTAGGCGTCCAGCGCGAGCTGGCCCTCCTCGGTCGTGATCGCCACCGTCATCGCCTCGGTCAGCGCGTTGCCGGCCGTGGTGATGGTGCGGGCGAGGTCGAGCCGCTCGCCCTTGAGGAACACCATGTCGGTGAACTCCGCGCCGATGTCGACCACACAGACCGTCTCGTCCGGCCGGACCTGGGCGTACTTGCGCGCCGCCGCCTGCAGGGCGAACGGGATGACGCTGATCGCGGTCGGCTCGAGCCCGGCCTTGCGCAGCGTCGAGATGTGGTCCGAGACGATGTCCTTGCGCGCCGCGACGACCATGACGTTGTCCTTGATCGCGCCGGCCTCGCGCATCGGGCCGAGGGTTTTGAAGTCGAGGATGGCTTCGTCGAGGGTGAACGGCGAATACTTCTCGAGCCGGAGCAGGATGGCGTCCTTCAGCTCGCGGCGGTTCATCTTCGGGAACGGCGCCTGCCGCAAGCTCACCGAAGGGCCGGACACGAAGCTGAACACCTCGTCCGGCTTGTAGTCCTTGATCAGTTCGCGCAGGATGGAGGGGACGTCGAACGCCTCGCCGATTTCCTTCAGCCCGTAGTCGGCGATCCTCCCGGCCTCCATCTTGATGAACTTGACCGAATTGGAACCGATATCAATGCAGAGCGTTCCCTTGCCGCCCCCGCCGAACATCTTGCCGAAAACGCTACCGGTTGCCAATATTCCTCCTTATCGCTCCTGTCACGGCGTGACAGTAATCTCGGAACCGTCGCTGAACCGCAGCCTGAACTCGCGCCCGCGCACTCTGGCGGGCGGGCTGAGGCTGTCGACGATGCTGTCCGTAACGAAATCAAAGAAACCGAATCTCACTTCTGCGGAAAGGTTGGGCGGGACGACCGCCACCGGCTGGACCGCCGCCGTTCTCCCCTGGCCCAGGGCGATGCCGCCCACACCGATCGGGAAGCCGAGGCAGTACGTGCCGTTCACCAGCAGCGATGTCATGTACATCGAGTCCGGCGGCGCGATGCTGCCGAACGTCACCGACGTGATCGAATCGTCCACGCTACCCAGGTTGACGACGCGAATCTCGAACCCGTTGCTGTCGGGCGTCTGGATGTCGGGCAGCCCGACCATCTTCAGCCGGCTGCGGAAGTTGCGGGCGAAGCGCACGTCGACGATGGCGCGCGAGCGCGGCGTCACCGTCACGTAGCGTGATATCGAATCGAAGGTCGGTGCCGGCAGCTTGACCACCAGCCGGTGCGTGCCGATCGGCACCGGCGTGCCCCGCCGGGCCGAGAACTCGTAGTAGCCGCCCGCGTCGACCGAGTCGACCTGCAGGGGCATCGGGCTGGCGTTGGTGTACAGCGCCACGCTGATGCCGGGCGCCAGGTCGCCGGGCGGGTTGTTCTCGACGTCGGTAATGCTGCCGCTGATGGCGTTGTCGGACAGCTGCGGCAGGGAATCGGCCACGCGCATCGTCAACGGGTACTTGCCGTTGCCCAGGCTGGCGATGGTGCCGGTCGCCTCGTTCCAGCTGTAGAGGCTGCCCCAGCCGTCGCGCAGGTACCCGAGCGAGTCCCCGACGAAATTCCGGCGCAGGTACGGGCCGTTCCACCGCGGGTCGGCCGTGACATTGGTGACGAGCTCGCGCAGTTCCGCGGGCATCCGTCCCAAGTCGCCGTAGAATCCGAAATCGGTCCGCCGGCCGTCGTAGACGAGGTCGGGGTTGCCGGTGACCGCCCGGACAATCTCGTGCATCTCGCGCGCCGTCTGGTCGAAGAGCGAGCGGTCGCGCGTCGCGTCGATGGTTCGCAGGGCCACCGTGCTCAGCACGCCGATGATGAGCAGCACGACGAGCAGCTCCATCAGCGTGAAGCCGTGATTGCGCATCATCAGTCGCTTCATTGCGTGCTCCAGTCGATGTTCAGCCGCACCCGGACGTCCGACGCCCCGAGCCGCGGGAACACCGTGACGTTGGTCGTGGTAAGCGTGGTTTCCTGCGGCGGCGGCACGTACCGGACGTAGCGCGCGACCAGCACGTGGTTGCCCTGCGGGATGTTCTCGAAGTAGAACTGGCCGTTGTTGATCGACGTCACCTGCACCGAGTCCCGGCGCGTCACGCCCTCGAACGGCCTGAGCAGGACGACCGCCAGCAGGCCGATGCTGTCGGCGTGGGCGTCCTGCGGCTGGCCGCGCACGTCGAACACCTGGCCGGTGACGACGTTGCGCTCGAGGTCGTTCTTGGAATACCCCAGCTCGCGGGTCATCCAGCGCGTACGGTCCACGAACCCCCGGCCGCCGTAGCTGCGCAGGAAGGCGCTGTCCGGCCGGTAGGCGAGGGTCTCGCCCCAGCCGTCGGTGCGAAACGTCTCCGGTGATTCACTGAAGCTTGAACGCACGTACGGACCCTTCCAGCGGCTGCTCTCCGGCGGCGCCGCCGGCGGCTCGCTGACCAGTTCCGAAAGGCCGTAGGGCAGGCGCCCCATGTCGCCGACGAAGCCGAAGTCGGCGCGTCGACCGCTGATGATGTAGTTCGGGTCACCGGTGATGGCCGTGGCCAGCTGGTCGAGGCGCTTGCGGGTTGACTCGTAGCGGCCGCGTTCGAGCGTCACGTCCCAGGTCTTGACCGCGGCGGTCAGGATCAGGCTCAGGATCATCAGCACGATGAGCAGTTCCAGCAAAGTCACGCCGCGTGCGGTGGAACGTCCGTGCTTGTTCATCGCCGGCCCCCTAGAAGCGCACCTTGATGTCGTCGCTGTCGCGAGCGCCCGGCTGGCCCAGGAACAGGCCGTCAGCCCCGGCGCTCCACAAACCCAGCGTTTCGCTGTTCTCGACGAAATAGCGGTACTCGACGCCCCAGGCGTCGAACCGGTAGCCCAACTCGCCGTCCTCGCGGATGTACGGGCCGTTCCAGCCGCGCTTGATGTAGGGGTCCCAACTCGGCAGCGTCTCCTTGCCGACGTAGGGCATCCGGTCGTAGGGCGGCTCAAAGGGGTTGCGCGTCGCGAGTTCGATGAGGTTACGCGGGTAGCGACCGATGTCGTTGCGGAAACCCGTGGCGACGAGGTCACCGTTCATCTGGATGTCGGGGTTGCCGGCGACGGCGTCGCGGATGACGCCCATCTCCTGTATCGTAGCGACCCGCCGCGCGTTGGTAGTGATCCGCGATATGATTGTTGGTACGAAGAACGCCAGGAGAATACCGATAACCGATATGACGACCAAAAGCTCGACGAGGGTAAACCCGCGGTCGCGCGCCGAAATACCGTTCACCGGGGAAATTATAGGCCGCCCGTCAACAGGTGTCAAGCGTCGCAATACTGAGCACATAGCCGATTCCTCAACTGTGCAGCAGGAAGATCACCTCGGACTCGTCGGCGTTGTAGTCGCGGATGGAAATGCCGCCCCGGCCGATGCCGATGAGGCCGTAGCCGATGGGCCACTCGACGCCCTCCGGCTCCCACACGCCGTAGACGATCTCGCCCGGGTAGTACCCCGAGACGTCGTTCGGCCCCATCTCCTGGCTGTTGCTCAGGTCAATCTCGGACTCGTAGTCCTCTGGGTTGAACTCGTCGGGGTCCATCTCCTGGTTGGTCCAGGGGTTGGTCGGCAGCTTGCCCATCAACTCGTCGAACTTGCCGCCCGGGAAGTAGGAACCGTAACCGTCCTCGTAGAAGTCGTCGGCGTAATAGCCCATCTCGGCGTGAAAGGCCTCGACGACCACTTGGACGTTGTGGACGTTCATCTTCATCCCGGCGGTCCGGGCCTGCTCGCGGACCACGGTGAACCGGGGCAGGGCCATGCTCATCAGCACGCCCATGATCATGATGACCACGAGCAACTCTACCAAAGTGAAGCCTTTAGGTACTCGCATTATTTCTCCTCACCTTAGGTTATAGGCATGGCCGGCCGGTTGTCAAGCAGGTTGGCGCCTACTCCCGCTGGTAGGGCGGGGTCGTGGTTCGGACCTTGCCGTCCTCGAGGTAGAACCGGCCGCCGTAAGGCTCCTCGGGCAGGCGGTCGACGTAGCCGGATGAGACCAGCTCGCGCAGGTCGGCTGGCGGCCGGCCCCGGTCGTCGGCGAACCGGTCCGCCGCGGCCTGCAGCGCCGCGGTCCCCTCTTCCAGCTTGAGGTTGCGCAGCTGGCGGACCACCAGTGCGCGCAGCGCCTTGTTCTCGGAATTCTCGTATATCTCGCGCCACATCTGCCGGGCGGTCTCGAAGTCGCCGGCGCGCGACATCGCGACCGCGGCCCAGCGCGACGTGATCTGCCACGCATCGGGCAGGCGCGACGCGATGTCGAACAGCACGCCGGCACGCTCGTAGTCGCGCAGCAGCATGTAGCTCGCGAAGCCGGCGTCGAACGGCAGCTGCCAGTTCAGCGGGTTGGCCGCCATGCCCCTGGCGAGGAAGTCGACCGCCTCCTGCGGCTTGCGGGCATCCCACGCCAGGGTCATCGCGCCGAAGTGGTACGCGCCGATGAACTTCGGGTCGAGCGTCGTCAGGATGCCGAAGACGTGGCCGAGCCACTCGTACTTGCGGTCGGTCATCAGGTGGTGGCCGTAGTACTGAACCGCCCGGAGCCAGACGATGTCCGCGGCCAGCAGCTGGTACTCGATGGTCGCCTGCCTGATGAACTGGCCGGACGGGAAATACATCAGCTCCTCGATCGCCTTCTCCCGCATCCGCTTCTCGCCGGCCCGGTCGATGCCGAGCTGCAGCAGGTAGCAGGAGACGAAGCCCCAGACGACCAGCACGATGGGCAGCAGCGCGGCCAGTGCGCCCGGCATGCGCGGCCCGGCCGGTACGGGCCGGATTTCCTCGACCATCGGCTAGAACTCCTTGTGGTTGAAGATCGCGACGGAAACAAGCAGCAGCGTCGCGGAGTAGACGATCGAGTAGCCAATGGCCAGCGCCAGCGACGCAGGGTCGACCAGCGCGTCGCGCGCCACCTCGGCCCGCAGGTTGAAGTTGGTCAGGTTCGGCAGCACGTAGTAGAGGAACTCGCTGACGCCCTTCACCAGCGGCGACGGGCTCATCGCCGCGAGCAGCTTGAGGTCGCGGGTAAGATGGCCCACGAAGTACACCGCGAAGGTGAACACGGCGCTGGCGATCGGGGTCACGAAGGTCGAGAAAAACACCGCGACGGCGGTCAGGATGGCGAGCTGGAAGAAGGTCATGGCCACCGCAAGCAACGGGTAGAGTGACACCTTCACGCCGCTGAGCGGCAGCATCACGTAGAAGCAGGCGGTCATCACGACCAGGCTGACCGCGAGCACGACCATCAGCCCGGCGTACTTGCCGACGATGAACTCCCAACGCCGGACCGGCTTGGCAAGCATGATGTAGATGGTGCGCTTCTCCACTTCCTTGTACACGATCCGGCCGCCGACGAGGATGGCGATCAGCACGGTGAAGAACGTGATCGCGGCCAGGCCGAGGTCCTTCATCACCTTACCCTCCTCGCCGAGCGCCAGCGGGCGGATGATGGGAGCGCTGCCCATCACCAGCACGGCGAAGATGAGCAGGGTGACCAGCACCTTGTCGCGAATCGACTCCCGGAACGTGTTGACGGCGATGCCGGCGATGCGCCCGGTCACTGCTCCGCCCTCACTTTGTCGACGCGGGCCATGAAGTAATCCTCCAGGGTCGCCCGCCGCGGCACGATCGACACGACGCGCACCCCGGCCTCGCGGGCGATGGCAGTTATCTTGTCGACGTCCTCCTCGCGGCTCACGGTCAGAAGCAGCGTCTCGCCCGACTTGATCGAGTGCCGGGACACGCGCTCGAAGATTTTCACCACCTTGCCGGTCGCGCCCCGGACCGTGACGTCGATCGACTCGGCCTCGGCCCCGAGGATGTCGTCGAGCCGGCCCTCCTCGGCGATGCGGCCGCCGATGATGATGCCGACGCGGTCGCAGATCATCTCGACGTCGGAGAGGATGTGGGTCGAGAAGAACACCGTCTTGCCCCGGTCGCGCAGGTCGACGATCAGGTCGCGGAACTCCTTGCGCCCGACCGGGTCGAGGCCGCCCATCGGCTCGTCGAGGATCACCAGCTCCGGGTCGCCGACCAGCGCCTGGGCGATGCCGATCCGCTGCAGCATGCCGCGCGAGAAACCGCGCATCTGGTTGGACGCGGCCGCCTCCATCCGCACCAGCCGGAGCAGCCCGGTCACGCGGCCGGCGATGTCGGCGCCGGGCACGCCCGATAGCCGCGCCGAGAGGTGCAGGAATTCCGTTGCGGTGAGGTAGTCGTAGAAGTATGGCTGCTCGGGCAGGAACCCGAGCCGCGTCTTGACCCGGGCGTCGCGGGGCGACCGGCCGAAGACGGTCGCGACACCGCCCGTCGGCCGCGACAGGCCGATGAGGATCTTGATGAGCGACGTCTTGCCCGCGCCGTTGGGCCCGAGGAAGCCGTATATCTCGCCCTTCTCCACCGACAGCGTAACGTCGGTGAGCGCCGGCACACGCCGCATCCGGAACCCGGTGCGATAAACCTTGCTGAGCTTGGTTGTGGAAATGACGGGCTGAACCGCTTCTGACATACCCCTGCGATTATAGAAGGGCGCTCACGACTGTCAAGCACGCGCCGGCGACAAAAAGGCGGGCGGGGCCCGAAAGCCCCGCCCGCCGTGGTCTGCTTCTTCCTCTACTAGTTGTGGAGGACGAAGTAGATGTAGACGTCCTCGTCTTCGGGGTCGCGGTCGTACATCGGGAAGTACACATCGCGGCCGTAACCGCAGATGCCGTATTCCTGGACGACCTCGAGGAAGTTCTCCTCGGGAACGAAGCCAAGGATCGCGATCGTGCCCTGCAGGTCGTTCTCCGACTCGAGTTCATCGTACGGGCAGTCGTGGTTCTCGTCGTCGTTACGAACCGCAGCCTGCTGTCCCGGCTCTTCGAGCCCTTCCGGATCCCAGGTCAGGTCGGCGTCTTCGACGTTATAGCGGCGGCCGGTGTACGGGTTGATCGGGAGCGAGCCGTAGATCATCTCGCCTTCGAGACCCACCGGGTCACCACCGGGGAAGTAGCAGCGGGTGAGGTCCTCTTCGTCCTCCCAGTCCGAGTCCACGCCGGGGTAGTTGCCGTTATGGTCCACCGAATACGCCTCGAGCGCCGTCTGAACAACGTGCATGTTGTTCTTCACGGAGGCGCGGCGGGCGCGCTCCTGGAACAGCACGAAGTTCGGGATGATGAGGGCCAGCAGGATACCGATGATCAGGATGACCACCAGCAGTTCGATCAGTGTGAAGCCTTTATTTTTCATAAAGTCTCCACCTCCTCTCTTTGTGGATTTCAGTCTGAACGAAATCAGCCGCACGCGCGGTCGCGGGGCTTCAGAACCCTTCCGAAGCGCGCTTCCGTGTATGCAGCCTCACTCGTCCACCGACATTGTAGCACCCCCCTACCCGCTGTCAACAGGAAATCTTCATCCGGCCTGAAAAGAGCACCGCGCGCCCGGTCGGGCGCGCGGTGGCGTAAAAGAAACCCCGGCAGCGACCTACTCTCCCATGCCGTTACCAGCACAGTACCATCGGCCCTGGAGGGCTTAACTTCTCTGTTCGGAATGGGAAGAGGTGTTGCCCCTCCGGAATCACCGCCGGGAATCTCAAATATTAAGGAGAAGAAGCAGTCTGAACCTCAAGCCTCACGGCCTATTAGTACCACTCGGCTGAACGCATTACTGCGCTTACACCTGTGGCCTATCACCTGGTAGTCTTCCAGGAGCCTTCAGAGTGACACACCTTGCGGCACGTCACATGGGAGACCTAATCTTGGGCTGGGCTTCCCGCTTAGATGCCTTCAGCGGTTATCCCTTCCGTACTTGACTACCGAGCATTGCCCCTGGCGGGACAGCTCGTACATCAGAGGTACGTCCACCCTGGTCCTCTCGTACTAAGGGCAGCTTCCCTCAAGTCTCCTGCGCCCACGATGGATAGAGTCCGAACTGTCTCACGACGTTCTGAACCCAGCTCACGTACCGCTTTAATGGGCGAACAGACCAACCCTTGGGACCTTATTCAGCCCCAGGATGCGATGAGCCGACATCGAGGTGCCAAACTTCGCCGTCGATGTGAACTCTTGGGCGAAATCAGCCTGTTATCCCCAGAGTACCTTTTGTCCGATGAGCTATGGCCCTTCCACGCAGAGCCACAGGATCACTAGGTCCGGCTTTCGCCTCTGCTCGAGCCGTCGCTCTCACAGTCAGGCCGGCTTATGCCCTTGCACTCGACGCACAGTAACCGTCTGTGCTGAGCCGACCTTTGAACGCCTCCGTTACATTTTGGGAGGCGACCGCCCCAGTCAAACTACCCGCCTGCCAATGTCCGCCGCCTCGATAAGAGGACAGCGTTAGAACCTCAACAGAACAAGGGTGGTATTTCACCGTTGGCTCCACCCGGACTAGCGTCCGGGCTTCAAAGCCTCCCACCTATCCTACACATGCCCTGCCAAAATCCAATGACAAGGTATAGTAAAGGTTCACGGGGTCTTTTTGTCCAATCGCGGGCAGGCGGCATCTTCACCGCCGCTACAGTTTCGCCGGGCTTCTCGTCAAGACAGCGCACCACTCGTTACACCATTCGTGCAGGTCGGAACTTACCCGACAAGGAATTTCGCTACCTTAGGACCGTTAGAGTTACGGCCGCCGTTTACCGGGGCTTCGGTCGAGAGCTTTGCCTTGCGGCTGACCCCCTTCCTTAACCTTCCGGCACCGGGCAGGTGTCAGTCCCTATACGTCGCCTTCACGGCTTAGCAGAGACCTGTGTTTTTGTTAAACAGTCGGTAGTGCCACTTCACTGCGCCCTCCTTGCGGAGGGGCCCCTTATCCCGAAGTTACGGGGCTAGATTGCCGAGTTCCTTAACGAGAGATCACCCGAGCGCCTATGGATACTCTCCTCACCCACCAGTGTCGGTTTACGGTACGGTCACCCTGGCATCTGGTATAGGGGGTTTTCACGGCAGTCGGTCCGGCCCGGTTCCGCCCTCTCTCGAGGGCGTCCCATTCACCGCAGAGAATTCCGCGTGCGGATTTGCCAACACGCCATCTCCACGGCTTAGACCCCGATCCAACACGGGGCCGGGCCATACCTTCTGCGTCACCCCTTAACTCATAACGATACCAAGGTGGTTCCGGAATGTTGACCGGATTTCCATCGACTACGCCTCTCGGCCTCGCCTTAGGTACCGACTAACTCTGGGCGGATTAACCTTGCCCAGAAACCCTTGGGTTTTCGGCGAACAGGTTTTTCACCTGTTTTTACGCTACTCGTTCCGGCATACTCACTTCTGCTTCGTCCAGCGTGTCTCGCGGCACGCCTTCGACCTACAACAGAACGCTCTCCTACCACTCGACTTGCGTCAAGTCCATAGCTTCGGCGACATGCTTGAGCCCCGATATATTTTCAGCGCAAAATCACTCGACTGGTGAGCTGTTACGCACTCTTTAAATGATTGCTGCTTCTAAGCCAACATCCCAGCTGTCTGAGTAACTTCACTTCTTTTTCCACTTAGCATGTACTTGGGGGCCTTAGCTGATGGTCTGGGTTATTCCCCTCTCGGCCCTGGATCTTAGTACTCAGAGCCTCATTCCCCGGATCTGGAGTTACGGAATTCGGAGTTTGATCGGGTTCTCTCTCACATTGTGAGAAATCGCCCATCCAGTGCTCTACCTCCGCAACTGAACTCCGGAGACTGCCCCTAAAGGCATTTCGGAGAGAACCAGCTATCACCCGGTTTGATTAGTCTTTCGCTCCGACCCACAGCTCATCCGAGATTATTGCAAGGATCACCGGTTCGGTCCTCCCTCTCGTGTTACCGAGAGTTCAACCTGGCCATGGGTAGATCACACGGGTTTCGGGTCGTACGCACGCAACTATTCGCCCTATTAGGACTCGCTTTCGCTACGGTTACAGCTCAATGAGCCTTAGCCTCGCTACGTACGCACACTCGCCGGATCATTATGCAAAAGGCACGCGGTCACACCGACTGCCGAACCTTGCGGAAAAGCAGCAGATGCTCCCGCTGATTGTAGGCATATGGATTCAGGTTCTATTTCACTCCCCGCCAGGGGTTCTTTTCACCTTTCCCTCACGGTACTCGTTCACTATCGGTCAGTTGGAAGTATTTAGCCTTAGGAAGTGGTCTTCCCGGATTCCCACAGGGTTTCTCGTGTCCCGTGGTACTTGGGAAACAATCAAGGAGAGCTCTCTTCTTTTACCTACCGGACTATCACCGTCTTTGGTACCCCTTTCCAGGGGGTTTCGGCTAAAAGAGAGCCTTTCTTACTCCTCTGCATCACGGCAGTATGCGCGACTGCTCCCACGACACCGCCCCAGCAACGCCTGCCGGCTTGACACTGGGATCGGTTTAGGCTGTTCCCGTTTCGCTCGCCACTACTCAGGGAATCGAGTTTCTTTCTGTTCCTCCGGTTACTGAGATGTTTCACTTCGCCGGGTTGTCTTCCCGGAGCTATGTATTCACTCCGGGATGGCCGGACATTACTCCGGCCGGGTTGTCCCATTCGGGTATCGCCGGGTCAAAGCTTGTGTGCAGCTCTCCGACGCTTTTCGCAGCTTACCACGCCCTTCATCGTCTCCAACTGCCAAGGCATTCACCATACGCCCTTAGTAGCTTGAGGTGAAACTCAGCCTGCCTCTTCTCCAAATTGTCAAAGAACAAATTGTGCGTAGAAAGTTGCCTACGTGACTACATAGTAACTGGCCCGCACCCTATGTCAAGTGTCTATTGTAGCGCAAGCCCGCCTGAACGCAAGCCTTACATTGGCAGGATACGCATAGGCTAAGTATCCGACAAAAATATCCTTATCAAGAGGGCTCGAATCCGCCCATCCGCCCTTTGCGGCAGGGGGTATCCCGCATCGTTCATTTGTGTCAGCCGAGCCCAAAACCCGCCCTGCGACAGCCGCCCCGGACCGCGTGTATCACCCTAACCGCTTACACCTCAGTCAGTTAGCTATCATTCTGCCTTCACCATTCTGCCTTCTGCATTCTGCATTCGCCCCTCCCGCTCGCCCACCTGCCCACGTCTGACATCACCCATCTGCCATCTCACATCCGACCTCGCGCCCGCGAAGGCCCGTCACTCTGCATTCACCATTCTGCCTTCTGCATTCTGCATTCGCCCCTCCTCTTTCCTCCTACCTCGTCCTCCCTCTTCACTGTTCGCTGCGTTCTCGCAGGGGCGCATCTGGGCCGCGCCAACTGCTTCACTGTTAACTGTTTACATCCGCCTTGACTGCGGCGGGGCGATGCTCTAACGTGTCCAATATGAAGCCGAAGCTCAAGAAATCCGCCAATCTCCGCACGCGCCGGCTGGCCGAACTCACCTGGCGCGAGTTCGGCGCCGCCGTACCCCGCCGCACCGACCTCGTCCTGATCCCGGTCGGCACAATCGAGGCCCACGGCGTCACCGCGCTCGGCACCGACAACGCCATCCCCGAATCCATCGCCGCGCGCATCGCCGGGCCGCTCGGCGCGCTCATCGCCCCGACAATCAACTACGGCATCACGAAAACCCTATTACCCTGGCCCGGCGATGCGTGCGGCGATGGATTCGGGGATGGCGTTGTCGGTGCCGAGCGGCCCGGCG
>JAWOHG010000074.1:0-5212 GCA_046485245.1 bacterium | reverse complement strand
GAAATCTCGAGTTCGCCAACCCGGTGCTTGCCGCTTCGGGCACGTTCGGGTTCGGCGCAGCGTTCCCGGCCGTGGCCGCGCGGCTGGGCGGCGTGGTCACCAAGGGCCTGACGCTCGAGCCGAGGGCCGGCAACCCGCCGCCGCGCATCTTTGAGTTCCCGGGCGGCATCATCAACTCGGTGGGGCTGGAGAACCCGGGTGTGGCTGCGTTCTGCCGCGACGTGCTGCCCGGCCTGGCAAAGCGCAAGACCCGGCTGCTGGTCAACGTGGCCGGGTTCAGCATCGACGAGTATGCCGAGATTGTCGCCCGGCTGGACGGCGAGCCGGTCGACGGGTTCGAGCTGAACGTGTCCTGCCCGAACGTGAAGGCGGGCGGCACCGCGTTCGGCCAGTCGGTTGCGGCGGTCGAGCGCGTCACGCGCGCCTGCCGCGACCGGACGCGCAAGCCCGTCGCAGTGAAGCTGACCGCGAACTTCGTGGACCCGGTCGAGACCGCGAAGGCGGCGGCGGGCGCGGGCGCCGACGCGGTCACGCTGGTCAACACGTTGTTCGGGCTGGCGCTGGACCGCGACGGCCGACCGTTCCTCGGCGGGCGCACCGGCGGCATCTCCGGGCCGGCGCTGAAGCACTTCGCGCTGTTCTGCGTGGACCGGGTCGCGCGGGCGGTGAAAGTCCCGATCATCGGGTCGGGCGGCGTGATGACCGGGGCGGACGCGGCCGAGTTCCTGTGCGCGGGGGCAAGCCTGGTCGAGGTCGGGACCGCGAGCCTCGTGGACCCGGCGGCGCCGGCCAACGTGGTCGAGGAACTGGCGCAGTGGTGCCGGCGCCGGGGCGCGCGCGACGTCGCCGCGATTGTCGGCCTGACACAAAAGGGGAGCTGATATGACCAAGATTGTCCTGGCCCTGAACACCGACACGAGCGCCGACGCGCTGGGTTTCCTGGAACGCATCGGCGCGGGCGTCGACGTGTACAAGCTGGGAATGGACCTGTTCACCCGCACCGGGCCGGGGGTGGTGCGCGAGTTTGCCGGCCGCGGCGCGCAGGTGTTCCTGGACCTGAAGTTCTCGGATATCCCGTCGGTCGTGGGCAAGGCGGTGAGCGCGGCGGCCGAGCTGGGCGTCGCGATGCTGACCGTGCACACGATGGGCGGGCCGAAGATGCTCGAGGCCGCGGCAGAGGCCGCGGACAAATCGCCGGCGAAGCCCCTGGTGCTGGGCGTGACGGTGCTCACGAGCCTCGACGAGGCGGCGCTGGAGCGCGTGACCGGCCGGCGCCAGCCTGCGGCCGAGCGGGTGCAGGCACTGGCCCTGATGGCGAAGGAGAGCGGCTGCGGCGGCGTGGTCGCATCGCCGAGGGAAATCGGCATCATAAAGGCAGCCTGCGGCAAGGAGTTCAAGGTCGTGACCCCGGGCATCAGGATGAGCACGGACTCCTCGGACGACCAGGCCCGGACAATGACGCCGGCAGAGGCGGCCCGGGCCGGGGCCGACTACATCGTGGTCGGGCGGCCGGTGTACGCCGCCGCCGACCCGCAGGCCGCGCTGGCCGCGATTCGAGGAGAACTCAACCGGGGAGGCGGGCAGTGAGCATCGACCTGGCCGGGATGATGAAGCAGTACGGTGTGTTGCGCGAGGGGCATTTCCTGTTGACGTCGGGCCGGCATTCGGACCGCTACTTCGAGAAGTTCC
This sequence comes from bacterium, assembly GCA_046485245.1. Taxonomy (GTDB): domain Bacteria; phylum Hydrothermota; class Tepidihabitantia; order Tepidihabitantales; family Tepidihabitantaceae; genus CBFGJX01. Next base: position 3,523 of record JAWOHG010000074.1, on the reverse strand, counting down.
GCATCCTCGAACAGCCGCCGGTGTGCGAGGCATTCGCGCGCGAGGTGGCGAACCGGTTCCGCGACAGCGGCGCGACCGCGGTGTGCGGGCCGACCACGGGCGGAATCATCATTGCCTACGAGGTGGCGCGGCAGTTGGGCACGCGCTGCATCATCGCCGAGAAGGCCGAGACCGGACGGAAGATCGGGCGCGGGTTCAAGCTCGGCGCGGATGACCGGGTGCTGGTCGTGGACGACGTGATGACCACGGGCGGCTCGATACAGGAGACCCTCGCCGCGGTACGCGGCCAGGGCGCGGGCGTGGTCGGGGTCGGGGTGTTCGTGGACCGCAGCGCGGGAGTCGAGTTCGGCGCGCCGTTCTTCGGCGCGTTCAGGCAGCAGGTCGCCACGTTCGAGCCGGCCGACTGCCCGCTGTGCCGGTCAGGCGTGCCGCTCGAGGAGCCGGGCCGCAGCGGCAAGCGGCCGGCCTAGCGCTTCTTTTTCTCCGCTTCGTATTCGGTGCGCAGCCGGGCCAGCTCGGATTCGAGCTGGCGCAGTTGGGCAACGAGCCGGCTGACCGTCGTGTCCTCTGCAATCGAACCCGGGCCCGAGCCGAGCAACAGGTAGACCCGGCCGCCGAGCTTGCCCATCAGCTTCTCGGTCTGCTGGCTCAGGCGCAGTATTTCCATCTTCAGCCGGCCGCGCCGGGTCAGGTCCTCGGCCTCGCGGATGGCCGTGCCGGCCGCGTCAGTCAGCCACGTCGTCACGTCTTCCCAGAGCGACCCGTCCTTCTTCTTCGGCATCATGCCTCCCTGTCTAGATGCTCCCGGCCTCGTTCGGCGCAAGCAGCAGTTCGATCTTGCCTATCCCGGCCTCGATGTCGACGGTGATGCGCGGGCCGTCGCCTGCCCCGCTGACGTACTTGCTGTCGCGGCGGCTGAAGCCCGGGGCCTCGACGTCGCCGATGCCGCCTTCGACATCCACTTCGACCGGCAGGCTCGCGGGCAGGACCAGTACCAGCTTGCCGACCCCGGCCTCGACGTCGATGTCGAGACCCGCGCGGCGGGGCCCGGACACGTCGATGCGGCCTTCGCCCACGCCGGCGTCGATCTCGAGCCGCCTGATGTCGACGCCTCTCAAGTCCAGTTCGGCCTTGCCGACGCCGAACTCCACCTCGAGCCGCGTCGGCAGCGAGTCGGCCAGTTTCACGTTCCAGTCGTAGCGAACGTTGCCCGGCCAGGTCGCGCCGACCACGCTCGACGGTTGGGACAGGTCGAGCCGGCCGAGACCGTCTTTCACCTCGTAGGACGTCACCGGCTTCCAGTCGGGGATGTTGTACTCGACCCGGGCCTCGGCTGCGGCTTCGGAGCCGCCCGACACGCTGAGCGTGCCGACCCCGAGCGAGACGCTGACGTCGAGCGACTCGGCCTCGGCGCGCGGCCACGACTGTTCGAACTTGTCGGACTTGCCCGTCTTCGGGCTCGGCACGTAGCAGGCGACAGCCAGCAGCCCGGCCGAGATGATGAGTATCAGTCGGTTCAAGGTACCTCCCGGGTAAAGCATATCCTTACACCCGGTATGACGCGCGGCGCGGGCGGGATGTTGCCCGGCTCAGCGGGCGACGACCAGGCGGCGGCGCGAGTCGCCCTGGTCCAGCCAGTAGACGCCGGCCTTCAGCCCGGTCGTGGCAACACGGCCCGGCCCGCCGCGGGCGACAATGCGGCCGTCCGGACCGAGCAGCCGCCACGCGTCCCGGGCATCGACCGGCACGCCGGCGCGAAGGATGCCGGGCGCGGCCGGGCGCGCCGGCGCAACGACCCGGCCCGGTTCGGCGATGCCGACCGGTGCGCCGCGCCAGACGCAGACCGGGTTGTCCGACGCCGCGCCGATGGAGTCGGAGTTGAACCCGGCGACGAGGTCCTGCAGGAAGAAGACTGCCAGCGAATCGCGCGTGCAGTTGCGGGCGAGCACCGGGAAGCGCTTGGACGTGCCGTCCGGGGTGGTCAGCCGCGCGGGCTCGGACCAGGTCGACCCGTCATCAGACCAGGCGTACCAGATGTCGGCGCGCAGCCGGTTGGTCGACGGCTCGACGTTGAGCGAATCGAACTCCTCCCACGTCATCCAGAACCGGCCGGTCTCGGGGTTCTGGCCGAGCGAGGGCCGGCCGCAGATGGTGGCATTGGGCCCGAGACTGCCGGCGAGCGAATGCGACTCGGCGCGGTGGACGCGGTGCCACGTGGCGCCGGCCGACTTGAACACCCATATCTCTGTCGGGTTGGCGCGGGCGGTCTCGGCGATGACCGGCGTGAGCACGGTGGCGGCCAGCCAGTCGTCGTTGCCGTAGAACAGGACGTTGGCGCCCTGGCCGCAGACCGTGCCCGTGTCGCCGCCGAACACCGCGGGCGGCGTCAGGTCGTACACCGGAGCCCAGGTCGCGCCAGCATCGAGCGAGACGCGGCAGCTCAGCCGGCGTTCGGCGTCGGCGCCGGCCAGCCACGACGCGACCACGGTGTTGGTGGCGTGCGACGCGGCCAGGTTGTGGCCGCTCGCGCCGGACTGGGCCCAGCCCTGCGGGTCCTCCCAGTTGCACCAGCTCGTCGAGCGGGAGTAATAGAGGTTGTCGGTGGTCGCGAACTTGATGAGCAGCAGGTGAATCGTGCCGTTCTGCGATACGCCGACGACCGGCAGGAAGTAGCCGGGCAGGGTCGGGTCGCCGGTGCACCAGTCGAAGATGCCGGCGCCGGGCGCGACATCGCGGCCGACCACCGGGCACCACACCGGCGGCATCCCGCCGAGGCTGTAGTGCGCCGCGACCAGCGCGGTGCCGTCGGCCGGGTCGACGTCCATCGTGCCGTAGCCGGTGCGCCGGTTCTGGGAGTTGATGCCGGAGAGCATATGGTCGCTCTCGATCCAGTTCCACTGGCCGGTCGCGCGGTCGAGGAAGTTGTAGCGCATCGTCCGGTCGGGCCAGTTGGACCCGCACGGCTGGGCACTGAACAGCCAGGTCGCGTGAATGCCGTTGACCGGGTCGTTGAAAATCCACTGCAGGGCCGGGCCGGAGTTCTGGTTGTCAAACGTCGTGCCGCCGATGGTGTCGACAGAGCCGACCTGGGCGGCGGCGAGGGCAAAGAGCGTTGCGGTCAGAATCACGATACGTGTCATACAGCCTCCATTACGGCTGGGCTAGGGCACCAAAACGACCCGGCGAGTCTCCTCACCGGTCCTGAGCCAGTAGACCCCGGGTTTGAGTTCGCCGCTTGACCGGACCACGCGCCCGTCGGCAGAGAACGCCTGTTCGGCGGGATGCACGCGCAGGTCGGCGGCACGGCAAATGGTCTGTTCGCCGGCACGGCCGCGCGCCGCTGCCGGCCCCTCGGCGATGCCCGATGCGTTGGCGGTGTAGCTGTAGGACCGCCGCCCCGAAGGCGTGTGGTTCACCGGCGCTCCCTTCTGCGGCGACGTGCGGTCAGCCCGTGGCTGGCCGCCGCGCTGGTCGCGCTCGCGGTGTTGGCTGGCCGCCTGCGGCTCCAGGTCCGACCCGAGCT
>JAWOHG010000023.1:0-7731 GCA_046485245.1 bacterium | reverse complement strand
CACTCAGTCCTCCTTAAGGATGTTTCACTACAGGACTCAGTAAACTAATCTAGCCCCCCACCGCTACTTGTCAAGCGGCAGTAGAGCACCCCGCCGGAGTCGGCGCACCCCGCGCGGGCCACAATGATAAGAAAAAACCCCGGCAAGGCAAGCCCCGTCTTGCTCCCGCACCCGGCCCGGCCCGAGCTCATCGTCCGCGCCCCTCCAACGCCGCCAGCCGGCCGGCCGCGAACTCGTTGCCCGGCTCGATGCGCAGCGCCGTTTCCCAGCTGCGCCGCGCCTCGGCCAGCCGCCCCTGGCGCGAGTACGCTTCGCCGAGCATGTTGTGCGCCGGCACCATCGTCGGGTCCAACTGCAGCGTCCGCTCGAACAGCCCGACCGCCCGCTCGTAGTCGGCCTGCTGCAGCCGGGCATAGCCCAGGTTGTACAGCGCGAGTCCATTGTCCGGCTCCAGCGCCACGACCCGCTCCAGCAGCACGATTGCCTCGGGCACGCGCGCGGCCTGCAGCCGCGCCATCGCCAGGCCCTGCAACGCCGGCGCGTCATTCGGACGGTCGGCGAGGATACCGCTGAACACCGCCGCGGCCGAGTCGAGCTGGCGGTTGGCGAGCAGCGCCTGCCCCAGCAGGCTGCGGGCGGTCATCGACTGCGGCGCCTCCTCAAGCGCGCGCCGCACCTCGGCAAGCAGGCGCGGGTGGTCCGGTGCCGCGGACGCGGCCGTGCCCAGCAGGTAAGGCTTCGCCTCGACGAATTCTCGCGACTCGACGAACGCACGGGTCTGCGCCGACCGGCGCAGGTATGTCAGGCTGACGTCGTCCCACTGCACCAGCGCCCAACCCGAGTCAAGCCCGGCCTGCCGGCCGATGTAGCGCACCGTCCGCTCACCCATATCCGGTGGCCGGGCGACCACGAGCCAGTCGACGCCGAGCGAATCGAGGATACGCCGCCAGCGCGGCCCGGTCCAAAGTACCTCGAGGTATGTGTCGAACAGCTCCTCCCCGTACACGTCCAGCCGTCCGTCGATGAACACCCGGCGCTCTGGGTACCAGGCCCAGATGAAGTAACCGCCGAACTCCATCGTGTTGAACACGTTGCCGCACGCACCGGCCCGTTTGACAAGCTCGGCCGCACGCACCGGGAAGACGCGCTCGTCGACGCCCAGCGCAGGACGGCGCGGCTGGCCCGCTATGCGCACTCCGGCAAACCCGGTAACGACGACCAGCGCGAGCGTGACCGCGATGGCCGAACTGGTCAGCAACCGGCCGGCCCCGGCCCTGACCCGCCCGGCCAGTGCCGCCTCCAGGTTCGCGCCGACCAGCGGCAGGGCGGCAACCGCAAACGGTGGTGTGTTGCGCACGGCGGCCAGGGCCAACGCCCCGAAGACCAGCACCACGACCGCCCGGGCCGGGTCCACACGACGCGCCAGCGGGAACGAGGCCGCCGCGGCAACGCCGAACACGCCCAGCGCGAGGAGGAAGTCCGAGCCGCGGAACGCTGCCTCGAGCGGGCCCTGCAGCTCCATTATCGAGCCGGCGAACAACTGGGACCCGGTTATGGTCAACGGGTAGGCGAGCACGCGCCAGCCGTTGGGGTTGACAAACGACACGGCCAGCAGTACTGCGCCGACACCGGCCAGCCACGCCAATTCACGCCCCTCGAGCGCCGACTCCGAGCCGGCCCGCCGCGACTTGGCCAGCGCCAGCGCCACCGCCTCGCCCGCGACCAGCGCCGCCCACAGCACCAGGCCGAACACGACCGCCGAATGGCTGTTGGCCCAGGCGAGCTGCACGGGCACCAGCCACGCCAGCCGCCAGCGGTGCGGCCGCCGGTGCGGGTCGGTCCGCCACGCGACGTAAGCGTACAGGAACAGGGCAAGACAGAACTCGGACAGCACGTGCGGCCGCACGAACGCCCGGAAAGTGATGAGATACGAACCGACCGCGAGCAGCAAGCCCGCGACCCACGGCCTCACCTGCAACCGTCGCATCGTGAGCCAGCCGAGCAGCGCTGTCCCGCAGACCAGTACGACCTTCAGCAGTATGAGCAGGGTCGCGCCGCCGAGCCGCCAGGCCAGCCAGGCCCCGACCTCGAACAGCCACTCGTGCGTGACCCAGGGCCGGCCCGCGGCCGTGAACGAGAACACGTCGACAGTCGGCACGATATGGTTGGCGAGAATGTAGCGCCCGGTCGCGAGATGCCACCACTCATCGTAAGACGACAGCGGGAACGCGGCCTGCAGGCCGACCAGCAGCAGGACTGCCGCCAGCAGACCGGCACGGAGAGCTCTGTCTGCCATTTCGTGATAGTCTTGCCGCCTGTCCCCTGCTGTCAAGCCTCGCTGCCTCGGGCACTTGCCCGCCGGCCGGCGTTGAACCGACCAAGTCAAAAGGGGAGTGACCCCCTGCGTGAATGCCCGGCCCGGTTCGCCTTTCACCTACCGATCGAACGCACTGGCCATGCACGAGTCGAACGCGGCGCCGACCGGTTCCTTGTACTCCCGGCTCAGCCGGTCGTGAACCGCCACGGCCAACTGCCGGAGAAGTCACTCGACGAGCGCGGGGCTGAATCGGTAGTCCAGATGCCTGCCGACTCGACCGTTCAGCAGGGACAGCAGGCCGGCAGGCAACGCGGCAGTCATGACCAGAACGAGCGTCCTGCTTCCGTCCCGGGACCCTGCCCTGCAGGTTTGACTTGCCGTTGCCGCCGGTCTATGCTTGATGGCTTCCGTGAGACTCCCCAAGATAGCGAGGTAACTGACAATGCAACTGCTGGCCGCGCTGCTACTGCTGATAACCGGAACGGGCGACATCGGGTCGCGCGTGACGCAGTTCGAGTTGCCGAACGGGCTCGACGTGATTGTCTATGTCGACTCATCTGCCCCGGTCGTTTCGGTCAATTCGTGGTACCGCATCGGCTCCTACTACGAGCCGAGCGGCCTGACCGGGATTTCCCACATGCTCGAACACCTTACGTTCAAGCATACCGACATCTACAAGCCGGGCGACTTCGACCGCATCGTCGACGAGGCCGGCGGCCGCAACAACGGCTTCACCTCGACCTTCTACTCCGGCTACTACGAGGACCTCGCCCGCGACCGCTGGGAACTCGGGATGAAGCTTGAGGCGGCGCGGATGGGCCGCTGCGTCTTCCCCGACTCCGAATTCGCAAGCGAGCACCAGGTCGTGACCGAGGAACGCCGCCTGGGCGACAACCGGCCCATCTCGGCGCTCTGGGAGCAGTTCGAGGCGACCGCCTATCTCGCCAATCCCCAGCGCAACCCGACCATCGGCTGGATGGACGATGTGCGCCGCTTCACGGCCCAGGCCGTGCGCGACTGGTACAGGCGCTACTACAACCCGGCTAACGCCGTGCTCGTCGTCGCCGGCGACGTCCGGCCCGACGACGTCCGCGCCAAGGCCGCGAAGTACTTCGGCCGCATCAAGGGCGTGCCGGTCGACCTGCCCGACTACTACGACGCCGAGCCCGAGCAGAACGGCGAACGCCGCATCGTGGTGCGCCGCCGTGTCAGCCAGCCATCCCTCCTGATGGGCTTTCGCTCACCCGGCATCCGCGACAGCCTGAGTTACGCGGCCGAGGTCGCGGCCGGCATCCTCGGCTCGGGCCGCAGCTCGCGCCTGTACCAGCGGCTGGTAGTCAAGGACGGCATCGCCTCGTCTGCCGGCGTCTGGAACTCGGTCCAGCGCGACCCCGGACTGCTCCAGCTCAGCATCACGCCGATGGCCGAGAGCCTCATCCCGCGCATCGAGGCGGCCGTCGCCGAAGAGGTCGCACGGATGCGAACTGAACTCGTGAGCGACCGCGAACTCCAGCGGGTGCGCAACGCGACGCTCGCCGGCCGGATGTTCGATACCGACGACATCAGCGACGTCGCCGGCGCGCTTGCCGCAACCCATATCATCTATGGCGACTGGCGCGAGTACGAACGCTACCCGGCGGCCATCGAGGCTGTGACCGCCGAGGGGGTGCGCGCGTTCTGCGGCCAATACCTGAAGCAGGACTTGCTCACCGTCGGCCTGCTGCTGCCGGACGAGGAGGCGCGATGAAAACGCTCTTCGCCGCACTCACGCTCCTGCTGGTTGGCGCAGCCGCGTCGGCCCTGCCCCTGTACCGCGACTCCCTGCCCAACGGCCTTGTCGTACTCACCTACGAAGACAGCCGGCTGGCAATGACCGACGTCGCCCTGGTCTGCCGCAACGGCCACGACGCCGACCCGCTCGACCGCGCCGGCCTGGCCATACTCACCACGATGATGCTCGGCCGCGGCACACGGTCGATGTCGGCCGACTCCTTTGCCGCCGTGGTCGAGTTTCTCGGCGCGCGCATCGACGGCATCGCCAGTGAGGACCACAGCCGGATTTCCGGCCGGTTCCTCTCCCGCGACCTCGCGACCGGGCTGGACCTGCTGGCCGACGCCGTGCTCAACCCGGCGTTCGACTCCCTGGAAGTCGAACTGGCGCGCAGGCAGGCCCTGACCGGCGCGCGCCGCCGCACCGACTACCCGTCCTGGCAGGTGACATACGAACTTGACCGGCTGCTGTTTCCCGGCCACCCGTTCTCGACCATGCTCTCCGGTGACACGGTATCTGTCGCTGCAATCCGGCGCGCCGAACTGGTCGAGTTCCACCGCCGTCACTACGTACCCAACAACTGCTTCGTGGTCATCGTCGGCGACGTCAACCGACCGGCTGTCCTCGCTGACGTCGAACGCCGGTTCGGCGCGTGGGCGCGCGCCGACGTTCCCGCGCCGGTCCTGCCCGAGCCGCCGATGCCTGAGGGCATCACCGGCCGCGTCATCACCCGGCCGGAGATGAACCAGACCTACATCGCCTTTGGCCACCCGGGCATCCGGATGTCCGACACGGACCTGCTTGCCGCCCGGCTCGGGTCCTACATACTCGGGGGTTCGGCGCTGTCCTCGCGACTGGGCGTCGCCGTACGCGAGGAAGCTGGCCTGGCCTACGACGTGCGCTGCTGGTTCGACCGGCTGCGCCCTCGCGGCGGGTTCTATGCCACGGTCCAGACGTCGCGTCCGGCCGACGCCCTGCGCCTGATGTTCGCCGAGATTGCGCGGATGCACGACAGCGGCCCGACGGACGAAGAAGTGCGAAAAGCCCACGGCTTCTACACCGGCAGCTTCCCCCTCGGCTACAGCTCGAACTCGGGCAAGGTCCGCGAAGTGATTACCCAGGAACTCTACGGGCTGGGCATGGACTGGCTCGAGACATTTCCTGACCGCGTGCGCGCCGTGGACCGCGCTGCCATCGGCAAGGCCATGGCCGGCCGGCTGAACCCGGGCAACTACTACCTGGTGGTCATCGGCAATGTCACGCGGGACGAACTAGGCCTGTCTGGCGTGAACTGGCTCGACTGAGCTGCGCGGAACAATTAGCTGCGGGGTCGGCGAATCTGCCGACCCCGCAGGCGCTCTGCTTGCTGTCTTCCGCCGCTAGCGGTGGCTGCCTTGACGTCGGATATCCAGCCGCGGCGCATCGCCTTCTTCGCTGCGGTCAGTCGAAAAGCGTTCATCCGGGAACAGGTCAAGGTGCACGATGCCGCCCCGGAACGTGAGAGCCGACCCTGAGCAACCTGCCCCGCTCAGCCGCCACAGCGAGCCGGTGCCGACGTTGGACCGTTCGGCCGCCGAGCCGCGCGCCGCGGCCCTGACGAATGAGGCGACATCGGCCACGCCCAACCGGCCTTCGGGCCGGGCAGCGACGGCGTCGATGACGTATGACCGCAGCAGCTTCGGCCACATCTGCCGGAACAGCTCGCTCGACGCGAAAAGGTCGACGCAGACCAATCGGTCGCCAACCGCCACCGCGACGCCGACGGCTTCGGGGTTGAGCGCGGGCAGGCGGTCAAACCGCTCGTGGTACGACCGGGTCTGCTCCTGCACGTCACTGTCCTCGTACACCTTGGCGAACGCCTCGGTCGGGGTCGCGACGCCGAGGGTGCGCCGCGTCGCGCCCACCTCGTCCCAGACCTCGGACTGGCTCCCCGACTGCGCGGCCCGTGCCCGCACCCGGCCCGCTACCACCTGCCCCTTGCTCTCGAACCGGGCCGAACTGCCCGCCCAGCGGCCGTGCTCAGTGCAGTACACCGGCACGTCGAGCCAGGCCGAACCCGGCGGCAGCAGCACGTCGTGCTCGAGCATCCGGTCCTGCTTCGCGCCACTGATTATCTCACCGGCCATCCCGAACACGTGCCCCTTGCCGGTGTTGCGCATCCGCACCGTGTTGACCACGCCCCCGTCCTTCTCCTGAACCTCGACGCGGCCCGACCGTATCGCCTCGTCGAGCAACGTGAAATCGGCTGCGCTGCCCGAGGGCCCGGTCAGGGGGAACAGGGTGATGTTGCGGTGCTGCATCGGGCGCTGCACCCGTACCAGTTCGAGCAGGCGGCGAGCCGGGTTGGCGACGGACACCGAGGCGGCCAGCGCCAGGGCCAGGACCGACGCGGCGGTCGCGGACGAGCGGTTGCGTATCACTTCTGCCTCCTACTGCAGCCGAAACCGGAAGGGCATGTTGCCCTGGACGCGAACCGGCCGGTTCATCTGGTAGCCCGGGCGGAACTTCATCTGGCGCACCGCAGCCAGCGCCGATGAGTCGAGCACGCTGCTGCCCGACGAATTGAGTACCTCGGCGCTCTCGACCAGGCCGAGGGTATCGATGACGAGCGTCACTGTGACCGTCCCCTCGATGCCGGCTTCGCGCGCGAGCCTCGGGTACTCGGGTGACACCTGGTGGACCAGCACCGGCTTTCGCTCGACTTTGGCCCAGGGCACCTTCGGCAACGGGTCCTCCATCGGAAACAGCACGCGCAGCGAGTCGAGCCGTTCCTGGGTGAGCCCGATGTTCGGGTCGGACTGCACGCCGTTCGCGTCGCCGACGAAGTCGCGCGGCCGCGGCGGCACGCCTTCCGGTGGCTTAGGCGGCTCGATGACGAGGACGCTCTGCGGGTCGAGTTCGACCCAGGTGCTGCCGGCCGATGCGGCGTACGGCCGGACCTCGGGCAGTTGCAGGAAGAGGAATGCGCTGATGACCAGGCCGAGCGCTGCCACAGACGCCAGCCGGATGTCGCGCGCGTAGGCTTCGTTGCGGTCCCAGACGATGGGTGCTTTGACCATAGCCACCTCCTGAAGCTATCTACCGCACGCGCCGGCGCGCTATTCCGGGCGGCCGGCGTCACGGACGGGCGAATTGTCCTGAAAAGAAGCGGGCTACTGGTCCTGCCCGGGCTGCTCGGGTCGGTCGGACCGGCCGGGTTTGGCAGGCCGGTTGGTGACCGGCAGATCGAGCCACGCGGCTGCCGGCTGGCCCGCACGGACGGCGGGACGATAGCGCGCCTTGCGCGCGAGACCGACGGCGAAGTCGTCCACGGCCTTGCTGCCGCTGGACCGCTTGACGAGTACGTTGCTCACCGTACCGTCGGCTTGTACCATCACGCGCAGGATTGCCGTGCCCGAGTCATCCGGCGCGTTCTCGCGCGAGGGCATGTCGATGAGTTCAGCCGGCGCATCCGGCACTGCGGGCCTGGACTGCGACTGCTTGGCCTCGGCCTCGGATGGCGGCGGTGCCGGCGGGACCTCGGCCTGCTCGACCGGCCTTTCGGCGGTCCGTCGGCCCGGACGGGGCTGTCGAAACCACCGGCTGACCCTGAGGGTATCCGCCGACTCGGACGGCACGACCCACCGGCCTGCCGGCCTGCGGG
>JAWOHG010000106.1:0-2929 GCA_046485245.1 bacterium | reverse complement strand
CATCCGATGGAAGCAACTACCTGGTGGCCTGGACCGATATGCGCCACCGGTCCACAAAGCCCGATATCTACTGCAACCGCGTGTACCAGTCCGGGATGACGCGTGACTCTGCCGCCTTGCAGGTATGCCGGGCTCCCGGCGTCCAAGATTCGATCCGGCTCGCGTACTGCCGCGGCCGCTACCTAGCGGTTTGGCTCGACCGTCGGACCGGCCAACGCGAGATCTACGCCGCAAGGCTCGACTCGACCGGCCGGAAGATTGACACCGCCGACATCCGCATCGCCGGCGGGCACGTTCAGGGACTTGCCGTCTGCGCCGGGGACTCAAACTGGCTCGTCGCATGGTGCGGACTCGGCCACAGCCAGTTGCTCGATGTCAAGGCAACAGCAGTCAGTCTGAGTGGCGACGTGTCGCACCCGGACGGCACGTCGATCACGTTCACGAACACGTCGGAGTTTTGGCCAGCAGTCGCGTTCGATGGCCACCGGTTTCACGTCTGCTGGCACACCTACCGCAACATCCAGACCAGTTACGAGGTGGCCGGGGTTGTGTTGCCGCCGGACAGCCTGAGTCCTTCGGCAATGCGCTACATCAGCAATAAGGTCGGCGGGGACGAACTCGTCGCGCTGACCCGAGGCTACGATTGCGTACTGGCCGTCTGGCTCAATGAGTACCCGTCGAACTACCGGAGCGTCTTGGCCACCCGGCTCGACACGTCCGGCGTTCCGCTGGACTCGCCTCCGATTACGCTGGCGCTCGTCAACCGGTCGTTCGGCGCGCCGATGAGCGTATTCTTCGACTCGTACTACTATGTCCTCTGGCAGTGGAAGATAGACAACGTCCGCTGGTACTACGGCGGCGCGCGCCTCACGACCGGCGGCGGCGTGATGGACACTTTCGCGCTGGCGCCGTCTGAGTCGACGCGCTGGTCGGTTGGACTCGGCGCAGCAGACGATCAGGCGCTCTTGGTCTACCCGAAGGTCATCGATTCCATCGGCGGCATCCGGGTGGAACTCAGAAGGATGATCGGTCTCCAGTCGCCGTTCGGCGATATCGAGGAAACCGGCCCGGCAAGCAGCCAGCGAGCGATGGCGATGCCCAACCCCTTCCGTTCGACCACCCGCCTCGCGATACCACGCCTAGCCGGCCAGGCAGTCGATGTCTTCAACGCGGCCGGCCGCAAGGTGAAGATGCTGACGCCGGACGCAGCCGGCAACTCGGCCTGGCTTGGAGACGACGAGTGCGGTCGGACGGTCGCGCCCGGCGTCTATTTTGCTTCAGCCGGCGACGGCGAAGCGCCGCTGCGACTGGTTCGCCTGCGCTGATTCTCCTGAAGAGTCGAGGCCCGGCACTTAGCGTGCCGGGCCTCGGTCTATCGGAACGTACGCTAACGCGTTACCACTACGCGTGTACTCGACTGCTCGACTACTCGTCCATCTGAACGCTCCCTGATAAAGTACACGCCCGGCGCGAGGCCCGAAACGTCGTTGTCGCCCGCACGCAGGGTCATCACCCTTCGCCCGGTGGCGTCCAGGAGCACGATGTCAGATGTCAGATTACTGATGTCAGAGGTAAGATTGAGGACACCGCGGACGACGCTGGCGTTCGGCGTCAAGCGTCTGGCGTCAGGCGTCGGGCGTCCTTCCTCGACCGCGTACGGTTCGCCGAGGTCGGCGAGCGCCTTGACCGCGGCCTGACGCGCGGCCTCGTTCTCGCAGTAATAAAGCGGGAACCCGAGGAACACCGCCTTGTGCGGGCCACCCAGCCAGCGCACCGCGACCGGCTTACCGGCGAAGGTGTCGCCCGAAGCCGAGTTGAAGGCGTATATCGGCTCGGCGTCGCGCGGGTAGAGCGCGTCGACGAACGAGAGTTTGCCCGCGGTGGCGGCGTAGGTCTTGAGCGAGTCGACCCTGAGGTCGGGATAGCCCTGGGCCCCGGTCGCGCCGACAAAGTCGAGCAGGATGGACTGGCGCGCGGAGGAGAGGTGCAGCAGTTCGTAGCCGAAGCTGCCCGGGCCGAAGGTGAACGGGTAGTTGCCCGCGCCGACCAAGCCGAGGATTGGCTTCCAGCCGGAGTAGAGCAGCCGGCCGCCCTCGGTGAGGTAGTTGGCGAGTCCGGGCACCGCGTCCGCGGCCTGCAGTTGCTGGTACTCGTCCGCGTGCCAGACAATCGTCGAGTAGGGCCCGATGTCGCCCGGCCCGGGTACGCCCTGCGTCGCGACGTCCCAGTCGGTGTAGCTGAACCAGCCGAGCAGGTAATGCCAGAACTCGTCCTGCTGGGCGTCGGACGGCGAGCCGCGCTGGCCCGAGCCGTTGCGGGTCTCGTCGACAAGCAGGATGCCGCGGTCGAGCGTGATGGCCTTGCCCAATCTCTCGGCCGAGTACGGGCCTTCGGCGCCGGCGGTGTCGACCGCGGCGCAGACGTAGTAGTACATCGTGTCGGACTGCAGTCCGGAGTCGCGGTATGTCGTGTCGGTGACGAGGCCGCTGTTGCGCCGCGCATAGCCCGACCCGGACACGGTCGAGCGGTAGAGGTTATACCCGGCGAGGTCGAGTTCGGTGTTGGCGCGCCAGGAGAGCCTCATCCCGCCCCGCGCAGGCCACGCCGCGAACCCGGCCGGCGCGAGCGGCAGGACTCCCGGCACCGCGCTCATCTCCGGCGACCGGCCGCCGAGGTGCCCGGCCGAGTCAAAGGCCGCGACCGCGGCATGGTAGCGCGTGCCGTTGACCAGCCCCTCGATGCGGTGGAACGGGACGCAGGGCTTGTCGACCGAGTCGGTGTAGCTGCCGCTCTGCGTTCCCCAGTAGAGCCGGTAACCCGCGACGTCCGGCTCGCCGTTTAGCCGCCACGAGGCGAAGAGCGACCCGCCCGAGCCGAGGTCGGCGAGGCGGAAGCTGTCCGGCGGCGCGGGCGCGACCGCGATGGTGAA
>JAWOHG010000044.1:0-6710 GCA_046485245.1 bacterium | reverse complement strand
CTTGCCTTCCTTGACCCTCCCCGCCCCTGTTCGTAGCATAGGGCCGAAACCGGTTAATCTGAAAGCGAGGCAGTTGATGGCATCGTCTGAAGACGGCATGAAGCGCCTGCAGGACCTGCGGCGGCAGCTGGTCGGCATCGACGTCGACGTACCCCTGCTGTCCGGTGATCTGCGGCGCTACGTCAACCTCGACAACGCGTCGAGCACGCCGGCACTCAGGCCCGTGCTGGACAAGGTCGACGAGTTCCTGCGGTTCTACGCCAACGTCCACCGCGGCGAAGGATTCAAGAGCCAGATTGCCTCGTGGGCGTTCGAGCAGGCGCGCGCCGTCGTCGCCGGGTTCGTGCATGCCGACCCGAAGCGCGACACGGTCATCTTCACCAAGAACACGACCGAGTCCATCAACAAGCTCGCCCGCATCTTCCCGTTCCGCGACAACGCCGTGGTCCTGACCACGATGATGGAACACCACTCCAACGAACTGCCTTGGCGGCGCCGCGCCACGGTCGTCCACGCGGGCTTGAAGCCCGACGGCTCGCTCGACCTCGACGACTTCCGCGCCAAGCTCGCGCAGTACCGCGACCGGCTCGACATCGTCGCGGTCACCGGCGCGGCCAACGTCTCGGGCTGGGTCAACGACGTCCACCTGCTGGCGCGCCTCGCCCACGAGGCCGGCGCCCGCATCGTGGTCGACGCGGCCCAGCTCGCCGCGCACCGTCCCATCGACATGAAGCCGTCCTGCGACCCCGAACACCTCGACTTTGTCGCCTTCAGCGCCCATAAGATGTACGCGCCCTACGGCGTCGGCGCGCTCATCGGCGACCGCGACGCCCTGCTCGCCGCCGAACCGGACTCGGTCGGCGGCGGCACGGTCGACATCGTCACGGTCGACGCCGCATACTGGCGCGACCTGCCCGAACGCGAAGAAGCCGGCACGCCCGACATCGTCGGCGTGGTCGCGCTCGCCGCGGCCATCCGCCTGCTCGAATCGGTCGGCTGGGACACCATCATCCGCCACGAGCAGGAACTCACCCGCTACGCGCTGGACAAGCTCGCGCGCATCCCGGGCGTGCGGGTTTACGGCAA
The DNA here is from genome assembly GCA_046485245.1 of bacterium. Lineage (GTDB taxonomy): Bacteria > Hydrothermota > Tepidihabitantia > Tepidihabitantales > Tepidihabitantaceae > CBFGJX01. The sequence continues at coordinate 5,624 of JAWOHG010000044.1, read as the reverse complement.
GACCGACCCGGCCGACCTCGACGACCGCATCGGCGTCATCGCCGTCAATGTCGAGGGACTGCCTCACTCGCTGGTCGCGGCAATCCTGAGCTATGAGGGGGCAATTGGCGTGCGCAGCGGCTGCTTCTGCGCCCACCCGTACATGCTTTGCCTGCTCGGCGTGCCCGAACCCGAGGCCGACGCTCTGCGCCGCGAGATAATCGGCCGCGACCGGCGCCACGTTCCGGGCGCGGTGCGCGCTTCGCTGGGCATCTACAACAACGAGAGTGACGTCGACGCGCTCTGCGACTGCCTGAAGCTGATTGTCGACCGGAAGTACGTGGGCAAGTACGAGGTCCGGCGCGAGTCCGGCGCCTACGTGCCGGTCGGCAAGCCCTGTTTCGACTTCGAGCGCTACTTCAGATTCGACTGACCCGGCTGGGGCGCAAGCCGGGCTTGCCAGCCGCGCCCGAATCCGCTAGACCTTGTGCACTAGCCGATGGCTACTATCAACCTGACCCGCGAGTTCATCGTCCAGCCCGGCGCGAAGGTGAGGCTGGACCGCATCGACCCGGCCGGCTGCGCCGGGTTCGCCGACAAGGCCGCGGCCAACGGCCTTCTTGAGAAGGACCAGCGCCGGCTCGAAGAGCTGCGCTATCTGCTGTTTGCCGAGAGCCGCGCGGCGCTGCTCGTGGTCCTGCAGGGACTGGACGCGGCGGGCAAGGACGGGGTCGTGCGCCAGGTGATGTTGGGCGTGTCGCCTCAGTCCTGCCGCGTGACGAGCTTCCGCGTGCCCAGCGCCGAGGAGCTGGCCCACGATTTTCTCTGGCGGGTGCACCGCGCCGTGCCCGGCCGCGGCGAGATCGGCATATTCAACCGTTCCCACTATGAAGACGTGCTCATTGTGCGCGTCCACAACCTCGTCCCGGAGAAACGGTGGCGCGGCCGCTACGACGAGATCAACGACTTCGAGCGGATGCTTGCGCGCAACGGCACCCACATCCTGAAGTTCTTTCTGCACATCAGCCGCGACGAACAGCGGCGCCGCCTGCAGCAGCGTCTCGCCGACCCGACGAAGAACTGGAAGATGAGTCTCGGCGACCTGCGTGAGCGGGAACACTGGGACGACTACCAGCAGGCGTACGAGGAAGCGCTGTCGCGCTGCAGCACCGACTGGGCGCCGTGGTTTGTCATCCCGTCCGACCGCAAGTGGTTCCGCAATCTCGCGATATCGGAGATAATCGTGGAGAAGCTCGAGTCGCTCAAGATGCGCTTCCCCAAACCGGACTTCGACCCGACCACAATCACGGTCCCCTGAGCCGGGCGCCGAGGCCGACCCACCGCCTCGACAAGCTGCAGGTCCTCGGCTCCGGCCAGCCGCCCGGACAGCCGTCCCTGCCCGCGCCGCGACCGCTAGCCGCGACCGATCAACGCGGGGGTAGTTCGATTCGCAGCGTGTCCAGGACGTACTCGCCCGACAGGATGAACAACGGTATCGGGCTCCAGGCGGTGTCGGAGTACCACGTGCCGGCCTGCTCGACCATCGCCGCGACTCGGGCGCCCTCCAGGAACGCAGAAACCTCGCTGTCGTACTCGAGGTTGTAGCCGAACACCAGGCTGGCCTGGCCCAGCGTGTTGGTGAACCGGCTGGCGTTCAGCCGCGTGCCGGCGATCTCGCGGCCGCCCTCCGTCATCTTGTTTGCGCCGAACGTGACCGCCACGTCCGCCGCAAACTCCCCGCCCCGCGTCACCACCACCGGCGCGCGGAACGTCACTTCCCGGTGGACGTTGGGCTCACAGCCGGCCCCGGCCAGCAACAGCCCTGTCACGACGAGACCGACTACCTGTCGATACTCTGACAATTTGCCTGTTTTCATGAGTCGAATCATCCGCACGAACCGTCCGGGGTCAAGCGCGGGCGGCATGCGTCTCACGGTCCGTCAGCACGCGGCCGCGGCGCGCCAGACCCTAGCGCGCAATGACTACCTTCTGTCCCCCGCCCCTCGTACCCCGCCCCGCGCCCTCTTTCTCCACCGCGAAGTACACCCCCGGCGCGAGATGCGACACATCATTGGGACCCGGCTTCAGTCTCGTCACGCTCCGACCACAGGCGTCGAGGAGGTCGCTTGACGCTTCACGCTCGACGCTGGACGCCGGAAGGCAAAGCACGGAACGGATGACTGTGGCGTGATGCGTGTTGCGTGACGCGTTGGGCGTACGGCTTTCCGCGACCGCCGTCGAGTCGGGCACCGACATCCGGATGCGGCCCCAGCCGAGCTTGCCTTGCTGGTACAACGGGTCAGGCATCGAGTCGCACATTCCCTGCACGATGGCCAGAGCACTGTCGCGGCCGATGCCGGGGTGTGCCGACTTCACCCAGCCCAGCACGCCGACAACGACGGCACAGGCTGCGCCCGAGCCGTCGAGCAGGCCGTATCCTGTTGGTCTTCTCGTAGTAAGGATGTTATCTCCGGGGGCTGAGATGTCGGTCCATGCGCCGTAATTGGAGCACGACGACCGGTAGTTGGTGCGGCCGTGCGCCGCGACCGCAATCACGCCATCGTAGCCCGCTGGGTACTTGATTAACTCCGCTCCATCGTTACCGACCGGCGCGCATGGCACCCTCCCCGAGTTCCACGCATCCATACATGCCTGTCTCAGGAGATCGTGACCGGTCGAGAAGCTGTACGGCATCGAGAACGCCCACGCGCCCTTCTGTATAAGGTAGTAGATACCCGATACCGCCGCGAAGATGCTGATACCGCCGTCGTCACCACAGCGCACAATGATGCTGCGGACGTTCCACGGCGGCGCCGACACGCCGCGGTTGTTGTCTGTAACAGCATTCTGGATTCCTTCGATGTAGGTGCCGTAGGCATCGTCCTGCAAAGCCATCGGGTTTGGGTCATTGCTCCAGAAGTCGTACCCTATGACGTCGTCGACGTAGCCGTTGCCGTCCTGGTCAATGCCGTCGAGGTCGCCCTGGGGCGGAGCTGACGGATCGAACCGCCGGTTGCCGTTGATGTCCTCGGGCGTGTTTATCCACAGGTTGGCTTGGAGGTCCGGGTGAGTCCAGTGCACGCCGTCGTCAACCACCGCCAATCGCACGTTGCTGTCGCCGTGCGCTGTTACCCACGCACCCGGCGCGCCGATGTGCGCGAGGTGCCATTGCTGGGGATACATCGAGTCGTCCGGCACGCTGTCCAGCGGCAGCCACTCGTCCGGCCAGGCACCCTCGACCAGCTCGGCGCTGCCGAAGTCCCGCACCGCCTCGCTCACTTCATTGGTCTCGGGGAAACTCAGCAGGAAGCATCGGTCCGCGCCCGAGGCGCGGGCAATTGAGTCCGCGACCGGCACCAGCGGCCGCGCGCCGGTCACGGCGTAGCGGTCCAGCAGCAGGTCGAGCCCGGCGAACCCGGTGCGCACCCGGCCGCCGGCGCATTCCGGCCGCACCCCGGTCGCGAGCTTCACCAGCACCCGGCCCGGCAGGTATGGTCCAACACTGGTTTCTACGGATGGCGCCGCCGCGAAGAGCATCGCGGTCAGCATTAGGAAGATGGTGTGCTTCATCTATCCCTCCTGGTACCTTGCGCCAGTATAGGCCCGGGCCGCGGTCCGTCAACCGGTTGACAATATCCACGAGGGAGCTAGTCTGACCCGTGCTCGAACGCTACCTGCCCGAACACTACAAGGACGTCGCCCGCTTCGCCCGGAAGTTGCACAACTTCTGGTACGTGCGGCACATCATCCAGTGGCACTCAGAACGCCTGCTGCCCGGCGACTGCTTTGTCTGGCGCGAGGATGGCCGCATCGCCGCGTTCCAGGCCGTCGCCTGGCTCAACCCGGACGACGCGTTTCTCTGGGGCATGCGCGTCGCCCCCGAATTCCAGAACCGAGGCATCGCTTCGCGTTTCACCCGCGCAATGTTCCCGATCATCCGCAAGGCCGGCCGCACTTGGGCCGGCCTGAACACGCTCGACCGTGCCAAGCCCGCCCCGACGTTCCGGGTGATGGAGAAACTCGGGTTCCGGGTCGAGGGCACTTCTGCCACCGACATCTACTGGCGCAAGCCCCGCGGCGAAAAGCGACCTCGGTTGCATCGCTTTCCCGGCATCCTCGACCACTGGCGCAAGCTGGGTGTGCCGGTGTACTTCCACCAGAAGCCGGGCTGGCTCTATTCGCGCCTGCTGCCCGGCCGGCGCGCGGCGCTGGACCGCAACGGCTTTTCGCTCGACGGCGTCCCCCTGCACGTCAGGCGGTTCTGGGAGAAGAGCCGGGTGGGACGGCGGTTCCAGGCCGCGACAGTCAACTTCTACGACGAGCCGCCCGACTTCGCCCGTTTCGCGCGGCGTCTGCTTGCCGCCATCCCGCCTAAGGGTTACGTTACCGTGAACTATCCGCGCGAGTGGCGCCTTCGGTTCCGCGCCGGGGTCCGCGCCGCAGTACCCGGCGTCAGGCAGAACCACGGCTGCTGGCAATCGGCCTGGCGCGTCTACGGGAGGAAGCTGTGAAACACGTAGTCCTGTTGCTCGCCGCATGCCTGTCCGTCGCCTCGGCGCGCGCCTGGGAGCCGCAGCAGGCGCTGGTCAGCATCGCGGCCCGGCCGTACGACGCGGCCGCGCTGCAGTCGCTCGGGTTGGTGATAACCGACGCGGGCCCGGACGGGGTGCGCGGGCTGGCGGCCGCCGACGCGCTCAGCCGCATCCGTGCCGCGGGCTGGGCCGTGACCGTCGAACTCGACGACTACGCGGCGCACGACCCGTGTGACGACTCGGGCCCCCTCGGCTTCTACCATAGCTACGCGCAGGTGCGCGACACGCTCGCCGCGTTCGCCCGGCGCCACCCCGACATCTGCCGGCTCGATACCATCGGCTACTCGGTGCAGGGCCGGCTCCTGCTCGCCCTGCGCGTGTCGGGCAACATCGCCCTGGCCGAGAACGAACCGCGCACCCGGCTCGACGGCAACATCCACGGCAACGAGAAGATCGGCTGTGAGATGGTGATGCACTTCGCCCACGCGGTGTGCGACTCCTACGGCCTGTCACCGCGCCTGACCGCGCTGGTGGACAACCAGGAACTGACGCTCATCCCGATGGTCAACCCGGACGGCGCGGTCGCCAACGTCCGCACCAACGCGAACAACGTCGACCTCAACCGCGACTTTGGGTACATGTGGGACGCCTGGGGCGGAAGCCCTGACTGGTGCTCGCAGCCCGAGACCCGCGCCCTGCGCTCCGACTGCGCGGCGCGGGACTACTGCCTGTCGTTCACCTACCATTCCGGCGCGGTCTGCGTCATCTACCCCTGGATGTACACGCCGGTGCCGACCGCCGACGACCGGCTGTACAAGCGGCTGGTCTGGGCCTACCACTCCGCGACCGGCTACGACACCATCCGCAGCTATCGCTGGTACCAGACCCGCGGCCAGTCGATGGACGACCGCTACGGCCTCGACGGTACCATCGAAGCAAGCGCCGAACTGCACCAGTCCAACCCGCCGCCCGAGAGCATACGGCACCGCTGCCAACAGAACTTCGAGGCCACGCTCTACTTCCTCGAAAAAGCCGGCACCGGCATCCATGGCCGGGTGCTAAATGCCGTGACCGGCGAGGCGCACCAGCGCGTGGAGCGGCTCGCCGGTCACG
>JAWOHG010000220.1:0-10970 GCA_046485245.1 bacterium | reverse complement strand
CGGGACGAAAGCAGCAAAGAGAATCTCCGTTGTTGTTCACAATCACCTGGAAACTGGACCCGTCCAGGCGCAGAGTCGGGGAGACGTTTCCGCAGTAGTCGTCGAGGTGGTACCACAGCACCGCCATCAGGCTGACTTTGACCAGCCGCGTACCGGCGGCCGGGGTGATGGTGCCGCGCTGGTCGCGCAGGGTCACGCTCACGCGGTACAGGCTGTCGACCGGCCACAGCACCGAGTCACTCACAGTGCCGCCGCTGGGCACCGGGCCGAGCCAGGCCGAGCGTCGGCCGTCGCCCCAGTCGAAACGAACGTAGACGCTGTCGCCGTCCGGGTCGGTTACCGTCGCGCTGTAGCGAGCCCAGCGGTCGCGGCCCCACCACCAGGGACCGAAGAACGTGTCGGCCAGTGCCGGCGGGCCAGAGGGCAGATACTCCATCGGGGCGGACCAGTCAGACCACCGGCCCTCGGCGTTGAAGGCGCGGGCGCGGACGTTGCACGCGCGGGCGATGTGGAACTCGTGGCAGGCCCAAGCCGTGTCGCCGCTGTCGAACCAGCCGGTGGTGTCGTAGTGGCTGTACCCCCAGTCGAAGACGTAGGCCAACTGGCCGCCTTGCGGGTCAACAGACGTGGTGAAGAATGCCAGCGAGTCGCCGACCACGTCCAGCCATGGTGTGAGCGGCGTGTCGGGCTTGTTCTTGCCGGGGCAGGCGAGGAGCAGCAGTCCAGTAACGGCCAGGATGGTCAGGCGGTTGCGGTGCACTTATCCCTCCAGTGATCCGGTGACGTGGATGACCAAGTTGGGAAAACTCGAGACACTCGAAACTCGGGACACTTCCGGATTTACGCGTTTTGGATTGATGTGCAGTGTGCGGCCGGGCGGGATGCTGCCGGCCGGGGAACCTTGCACGCTTTCGCGTTCCACGTGGCGATTGTAGGGTGAGTGTGCTGTCTGTCAAGGCGGGGGACCGGCGGCGATTCCTCCATAGGCATCGGAATGACAGGGCAGCAAACCGCGGGACAGTCCCGTTGCCCCGGTCCGCTTGCGACAATCCCGGGTTTGCCGGCGAGGGATTTCTCCACGCGGTGGTGAATCGCCTTGGTCGAAATGACGGAAGCGCGGCGGGGGAGGGATGGATGGGGAGAGCGGAGGTTGGCGCGATGGCGAGAGCCGGGTGCGGGTGGACGGGCTGTCGCACGGCGGGCTGTGGCGAGGGTCGCGCAGGTCAGCGGTGGGGCACGGCATTAGCGCGGGCGGCAGGGCAGGTAGTCGCCGGACTTCGGGTCAAGCCCGCGGGTCGGCCGGTGGCGAGTCCTGTCCGCAATTGTCGGCCTGAACCGATGCCGAGTTCTGTACCCGATAGTCTGTCTCATTCTCAAACTCACAGTCTGGGGTAGAGTCTGGCTGGTCGTCTGCGCCCGGTTCAGTGGTCCATCCAGTCATGCGTGCAATGAGCCGTCCAATGCGGCGTCTTCTGGCGCGTGCAATGCGCGGTCTTCTGGCGTGTCCAGTGAGTTGTCGTCTGCGGCATCTTCTGGCGAGTCTTCTGGCCGGTCAAGTGGCGTATCTAGAGGCACATCCAGTGCCGAGTCCTCTGGCCGGTTCAGAGGACCAAGGCCAGCCCCCAAGCAGTCCGAGAGTCGTGGGGAGGCCGCCCCACCCCACGGCAGTTCTGAGGCCCACGGAGGCCGGTTCGTCGCGGCGAGCATCGGGCATTGGTGTAACATCCAGCAGGGCATAGGTTTGGACCGGTTCGGCCCTTGGCAGGGCGGTGACGGTCGGCAAGGGGGGAGTGAATCCCCCGGTGACCGAACGGCTGAGGACGCGTGCAAGGTCCGGGCCGAAGCCGTCGACGAGCCGCGTTTCAAGCCCATCCGTCAGCCAGCCAATGAGTTGCGCGTTTTGGGTCGGGCCGAGGCGCGGCGTGAGGCGCGGCTTGAGGCCGGGCGAGAGCTGCAAGTCGAGCCGCGAGGCAGGTCGGCGGGCCAGCACTGGTTCCACCGTGTGTACGAGCGCGGCCTTGAGCTGCCGGTGCAGACCGGTCCCGAGCTGCCTCACGATGCCCATGTTCTTGGGCCGGTTGGCTGATGGTGATGCCTTGGCCGAGGTTCTGCCTCTGGTTTGGGACGCGATGCGGCAATTGCCGATGGACGAGTGACGAATGGCGATGGCTTCGGGTTAGTGCTCCAGTGGTCAAGCGGTCCAGTGGTCCAGCGGGCGAGCGGGGCGGGCGAGTGCGGAGTCGGAGTACCGGGCGCGAAGTCAGATACGTGATGTCAGATTCGAGATGTCAGACGTGTCCTGCCGCCAGCCGTCAGCTGTGAGCTGCCAGCCGTCAGCCGGGCCGCCACGGCCGCCAGCACGGCCTCGCAATGACCGGCATCTTGCTGTCAGCCGTCGGCCGTAAGCTGTAGGCTGCCGGGCCGGGGCGTGCGGCAAGCGGTCAAGTGGGTTTGACTAATGCGGGGGTCTAGTGTATAATTATTGCGTTCGAGACCGAGAGTGTTGACTAGGGGCCGGGACTCCTCCAGCACGCTCACCTACGGCGTGTCGGAGTCCCGCCCCGCTTTCCCCGGCAGATTCACGACAACCAGGCTGTGCTGGTGCTGGCGCAATTGACCGTTGCGCCCGGTCGCCGTATGCTCGGGTATGACAGCGACCGGGACTGGCAGGATACGCGTGGGAACGAGCGGGTTCTCGTTCGACGACTGGCTGGGTCGCGTTTACCCGGTCGATTTGCCCAAGACGAAGATGCTGGAGTTCTACGAGGGAACCCTCGGGTTTGACGCGGTCGAGCTGAACTACACTTATTACTCAATGCCGGTGCCGCGCACGCTGGCCGGGATGCTTGCGCGGACCGGGTCGGGGTTTGAGTTCGTGGTGCGGTCGCACAGGGATATGACCCACGACATCTGGGCCGACGAAGACCGCCGGGTGCTCAAGGACACGGCCCCGGCGTTTGCGCAGTTCCGGGCCGGCATCGCGCCGCTGGTGGAGTCGGGCCGGCTGGGCTGCGTGCTGGTGCAGTTGCCGTCGTTCTTCTGGCCGACGCCGGCCAACTTGGAGTACGTGCGCCGGGTGCCGGAGTTGCTCGGGGGCGTGCGGCTGGTCGTGGAGTTCCGCAACCGCGCATGGCTGAAGCCGCAGACGTTCGAGTTTCTCAAGACGGCCGGGCTGGGCTACTGCGTGGTGGATGAGCCGCCCCTGCCGCGGCTGCTGCCGTTCGAGCCGCGCCGGACATCGGACGTGGCGTACTTCCGGCTGCACGGCCGGAACATGGCCTGGTTCACGGCGGGACGCGAGGAGCGGTACAACTATCTCTATACAAAGGAAGAGCTGGCGGGGTTCGTGCCGGCAGTCCACAGCCTTGCGGCCGGTGCGGGCGGCGGGTACGTGTTCTTCAATAACTGCCACGCGGGAGCGGCCGCGCGCAATGCGCTGATGATGAAGCAGATGCTCGGCCTGGTCGAGTCGCTGACGCCGGTGCAGCAGGCGGTGGTGGATGGCGAGGGGCCAGCCAGCTTGACTTCCCGCGAGCCCACCATATTCTAGGCTGAGATGAAGGTAACGCTGGCCGGGTTCAACGTCGAGCAGGATTTGCTCAAGACGCTCACCAAGAACAAGCGCGTGGTACCGACGCCGGAGACCATTTCGGCGGCGTACGCGCGCATCAGCCGTTCCGAGAAGCCGGTGGAGGAGCTGCGGCGCGACGCCCGGCGCGAACTGGAGCAGGCGCGCAAGTCGAACATGACCATCGTGTTCGAGATGGGCCACCACTCGATTGCCGAGCACGCCGTGTTCAACTTCGACGTCTGCGGCATCTCGCGGCTGGCGACCGAGGCGCTGGAGCACCACCGGCTGAATTCCTACACCGAGCGGTCGCAGCGCTACGTCGACGTGGAGGGCACGACGGTCGTGCCCCCAGAGATCGCCGAGTCGGACTACCGCGACGAGTTTCTGTCGGTGGTCAAGGCGCAGAACAGCTATTACCACGAGCTGTACGAGAAGCTTATCCCGTATTTCCGCGCCCGGCACCCGGAGCTGGCCGGCGACGAGACGCGCATCCGCAGCGCGGCCAAGGAGGACGCCCGCTACATCGTCGGGCTGTCGAGCGCGACCCAGCTCGGGATGACGGTCAACGCCCGCAACCTCGAGCTGCTGCTGCGGCGGCTGGCCGCCTCCGACCTGCGCGAGGCGCGGGCACTGGGGGACGAGCTGTACCGCGAGGTCGAGGATGTGGCGCCGTCGCTTCTGGTATTCCTCGGGCCGACCGACTTCGAGCGCAACACCTACCCGCGCATGCGCGATTACGCCGCGACGTTCATGATGCCGGCGTTCACCAAGCGGCCGCGGAACTTCATCGCGCTTTCGGCCTCGGACGTGCAGCTGGTCGACTACACCCAGAACGCCGACAACAAGCTGCTGGCCGCGGTGCTGCACACCGTGTCGCGCGCGTCGTACGCCGAGTGCCTGGCCCGGGTCGAGCGCCAGACGCTCGCGCGCAAGAAGGAGATTTTCAAGCTGGCGTGCCAGGACCTGCAGGCCTACGACGCGGTCCTGCGCGAGTTCGAGCACCTGTCGCTGACTTACGAACTGGTCGTGTCCGCCTCCTGTTTTGCCCAGCTCAAGCGGCACCGGCTGATGACCATCACGGCCCAACCCTACAATCCGAACCAGGGCTGGACGATTCCCAATTCCATCGCCGACATCAAGGAGCACAAGGCGTTCAAGGACCTGCTGGTGCGCACCGAGGAGGTCTACGACAAGCTGGCCGCGGTGAGCGCCGGGGCGGCCCAGTACGTGCTCACCAATTCGCACCAGCGGCGGCTGGTGGTAACGCTGGACGCGCGCGAGATGTACCACCTGTCGCGGATGCGCGAGGACCAGTCGGCGCAGTGGGACATCCGCGACATCGCCGGCCGGATGGTCGAGCAGGCGCGGCACGTGATGCCGCTCGCCCTGCTGCTGGCCGGGGGCAAGGACGACTACAGCCGGATGTACACCGAGCTGTTCGGCCGGGCCCCGGCCGTGACCGAACTGACATTGCCCAAGCCGCGTCCGACGAGGCCGGCGCGCAAGCCGGCCGGCAAGTCCGCGCGGAACGGGGAGGCCCGATGAGCACGCACGTGAATACGATGGCCGAGCTGCAGGCGGCGGTGAAGGCGGGGGCCGAGGAAATCGTGGTGGCGGACGAGGGCCTGGCCAAGCGCGTCCGGCTGTTCGACATCCTGCGCACGGTCGCCAACATCGTCGTCTACGTCATCCTGGCCGCCGCCGTGTTCATGTGGGCCGACCCGCTGCACCTGTTCGACAACGCCGGCGCGGGCCTGCAGTGGGGCAAGCGCATTGCCCTCGGGGTCGGCGTGGCGCTGCTGTTTTCAGATTACCTGCTGCCCGCGGTCCGGCAATACAAGCCGGACAAGGGCCGGGACGGGCTGGTGCTCGTCCCGCGCCGCCGGAACTGACACCGGCCCTGAAGGGCCGGACCGGCAGGCGATAGGAGACCGAGAGGGCCGCAGGACGACAATGCATCATCTACGCCTGGTTTCTTTCAACCTGCACAACCTCGGGCGCGAGGACAATCCCGACGCCGGGGTCTACGAGTCGAAGCTGGAGTACCTGTCCGACGTCCTGCGCCGGATCGACGGCGACCTTGTCGTGGTCAACGAGGTGCGCGAGGCGGACAGCTTCAAGGAGCTGGTCGAGCGGCTGGCCTATCCGACTTACCACCTGGCCGACCCGCCGGTCGAGCAGCGCCGAATCCAGGTGGGCATCATGAGCCGCCTGCCCGTGCTGGCCGCCAACCAGTGGCTGGAATACCCGACGGTCCTGCCGCACGAGCCGGGCGTGGTCGAACAACGGGCTTTCCGCCGGCCGATGCCGTGGGTCAAGGTGCGCCTGCCCAATGACGAGACGCTGTTCCTCTTGGGCGTGCACCTGAAGTCGCGCCGGGCAGAGCTTGAGGGTTTCAAAATGGACGTGCCCCAGCGTCGCCAGTACGTGCTCGGGCGAGCCCTGTCCGCGTCGATGCGGATGCTGGAGGCGGCCGGCCTGCGCCTGCTGATGGACGAGGTGATGGACGCCGGGTTCGCCGACCACTTCGCGGTCGCGGGCGACTACAACGCCGGGCCGGATTCGCTGACCACCGTGTTCGTGACCGGCCTGGGTGAGGAGGAGGGCGGCGACGCGGCCGTCAACGAGCGGCGCAGGCTGCTGCCCTCGTCGTGGAAACTGCCGGCCGAGCGCGCGTTCTCCTACGTCCGGCGCGGGCGGCGCGAGCTGATCGACCATATCCTGGTCAGCCAGCGCCTGTCGCTGTGCATGACCGCGGCGGGCGTGGAGAACCAGCTGCTCGAGGCGGCGGCGCGGTCGCGCTGGGAGTCGGGGTCGGGTTACCCGCGCTCGGACCATGCTCCGGTGTGGGCCGATTTCCGCATGCCGCCGGCGGTCAAGCGGGCTTAGCCGATGGCCAGGCTTGGACTGCTGCTGGCGGTGGCCTTGGCGTCCGCGGCGGCGCAGCTCAGCTATGTCGAGACGTCGACCGGGTTCCAGTGCAACCCGGAACTGGACGGCGGCCGGAGCGAGCTGGAGCTGGCCGACGTGAACGACGACGGGCATATCGACATCCTGTCGGTCGGCGACCACGGCAGTCCCTACATCAACACGGACGAACACGGCGTGATGGTCTGGTTCGGCGACGGGCGCGGCGGCTGGACCCTGTACCAGTTCGGCGAGTTCGGGTACGGCGGCATCGCGGTCGGCGACGTGAACAACGACGGTCTCGAGGACGTCGGCTACGGGATACACCACGACTACTCGTCGAGCGACCTCGGGGACCAGCTCATCGAGGTGGCGCTCGGCGACGGCACGGGACAGAACTGGACCGCGTGGGACGACAGCCTGGCCCAGGAAGGCCAGAACTGGGGGATGTTCGCGACCGACTTCGGGGACATCGACAACGACGGCGACCTCGACGTGGGTTCGATATCCTTCGGGGCGGACGACGGCATTCACGTCTACCTCAACCTCGGCAACGGGGCGTGGCGCCGCACGTTCGGGTTTGCCGGCGGCAACTCGAGAATGGAGTTCCATTTCCGGGACGTGAACCGGGACGGCAACGCCGACATCATCGCGGCGCACGGCTTCGGCAGCGTGTGGTTCGGTGACGGCAGCGGCGGGTTTGAGCCGGCCAACACGGGGTTGCCGAGTTCGTCCTACGGGCTTTCCGGGCTGTCCGTCGGCGATGCGGACAACGACGGCGGCTGCGACGTGGCCTTCGCCAACTCCAGCGGCGGGGTGGAGGTGTTCGTCTGGGACGAGGCGGGGCAGATGTGGCGCGGTTTCTCGGGCGGGCTGCCCGGCTCGGGCACGTTCGATGTGACTGCCTTGTGCGACATGAATGCCGACGGCTGGACCGACCTGGTGGCGTTCGGCGACGGGCAACTGCGCGTGTGGACCGGCGACGGCGCGGGCAACTGGAGCCAGGCCGCTTTGCTGACCACGCCGCCGGCCGGCACCTACTCGGCGTTCCGGACCGGGGCCGACTTCGACCACAACGGCCGGCCCGACATCGTTCTCTGGGCGCGCGAGGGGAGCTGGCCGAGCGACATCAACGTGGCCCACGCGTTCCGTGAGGCCACGCCGCCCGAGAGTCTCGGGGTGTTCCCGGTGTTCCCGCGCGGCGGCGAGAAGTTCGCGTGCGGCTCGGTCCAGTTCGTCGACTGGTGGAGCGCGGCGCCGGGCGCGGAGTCGACCCGCGTACGCCTCGATTTGTCGTTGCAGGGGCCGGGCGGGCCGTGGACGCCGGTCGAGGAGAGCCTCAGGAACGACGGGCGTTACCAGTGGGTCGCGCCGACGGGCGTGACCAGTCCCGACTGCCATTTCCGTTACACGGTGTCCGGCCCTGCCGGGCAGGCGCAGGCCGTGACTCCGCGGCCGTTCGCCATCGGCGACACCGTCACCTCGGTTGCCGCGCCGCGGCCGGACTCGGTGCGCCGCGAGCCGGGCATCACGCCGAGCCCGGCCCGAGGCTGGGTAAGGCTGACCGGGTTGACCGGGCCGATTGACTACGAACTAGCCGATGCTGTCGGCCGGCGCGTGCGCCGGGGCCGCGTCGGGCAGGATGGCCGGGTTGACCTCTCGGCACTCGCCGCCGGGGTGTATGCCGTGCGGCTGCGGGGGAGTGGCGCCTCCCTGCGTGTGGTCGTCCGGCGCTGACCGGGACTTGCGCAAGACCTTGTCCGGTGTAGTATTTCTGCCGAGTCTGACCGAAAGGAGTTGAAGATGAAGAAAGCTGTGCTAGCTATGGTCCTGCTGGCGGCCGTCGCCCTGATGCTGCCGTCCTGCAAGAAGAAGCAGGATGTCGAGGCGGACAAGGCGGCAATCAGGGCGCTGGTGGAACAGGACACCGTGCACTTTGCCGGTTCGACCAGTCACGATTCGACCGGCGGTTTCCTTGCCGACGGCGATACGCTCGTCTGGTGGTGGCGCAGCGCCCAGACCCACGACAGCGCCCCGGCCGTCGAGGTCTGGGTGAGCGGGGACTCGGGGTTCGTCGAGTGGTCGCAGCACAACTACGGGTACTTCTACGTCCTGGCGGCGGTGCCCGACACGACGCTGCAGCTGTGGACCAAGTCGCTGGTCGAGAACGTTAGCCTGCGGGCCGTGTACTTCCGCACCGGCGAGTCGACCGACCCGACGCGCGGCTGGCAGATTTCAGGCATATCGCTGGCCGCGGGCGCGTCCGAGTCGACGCAGACCGTGACCATCGACAGCCTGCGCATCCTGAGTTCGTTGCGGGACATCGTCATCCACGACCCGCTGAACACGTTCTTCAACGCCGATACGATGGTGATGTTCACGCCCGGCGAGCAGATGACCGTGTCGCTGTACACGAACGCCAGCGGCGGACAGGCGTTTCTGCACACGTTCGTGCTGTTCTGGCCGTTCTATCTGCGTGTGCCGTTCACCCACCAGGGCGACGGGGTATTCGTCGGCAACTGGAACGCGCCCATCATCCCGTCGGTGCGCTTCGCCATCTTCGACCTGCTGGCACGAAGCTCCATCTACTCCCCGGACCAGCCCTATGACTTCCGGGGCTGGCTGCTGCCGTACCGCATAAGAACCGCGGAGTAGGACCGGCGTTCGCTGGATTGCGGGAGGGGCCAGTGGCCCCTCCCGGCCTTTGCCGGGCCGGGCTGCCTTGACCTGCCGGGGCACACGGCTATACTGCCGACGTGAAGGGCGTGGTCCTCGCCGGCGGACTCGGCACCAGGCTGCTGCCGCTTACCAAGATTACGAACAAACACCTGCTGCCGGTCTATGACCGGCCGATGGTGTATTACCCGATTGCGAAGCTCGTCGAGGCCGGCATTACCGACGTGATGCTGGTGACCGGCGGCAACAGCGCCGGTGACTTCCTGCGGCTGCTCGAGAACGGCAGCGAGTTCGGGCTGCGCCGCATCCACTACACGTACCAGGCAGGCTCGGGCGGCATCGCCGCTGCGCTGGCCCTGGCCGAGGACTTCGCCGAGGGCGACCGGGTCGTGGCGATACTGGGCGACAACCTGTTCCAGGACAGCATCGCGGAGTATGTTCGGCGCTTCGGCCGGCAGCAGACCGGTGCGCGTATCCTGCTGAAGACCGTGCCCGACCCGCACCGGTTCGGAGTCGCGACCGTCGAGCATGGCCGGGTGACTGGCATCATCGAGAAGCCAAAGCGCCCGCGCAGTTCGCTGGCTGTGACCGGCTGCTACATGTACGACAGCCGGGTCTTTGACGTGATTCGAACGCTGAAGCCGTCGGGTCGCGGTGAGTTGGAGATAACCGACGTCAACAACGCGTACCTGAAGCGGGGCGAGCTGCAGTTCGACCGGCTCAAGGGATGGTGGCAGGACGCCGGCTCCTCGTTCGAGGCCTATGCCCGGGCATCGGAGCTGGCGCGCCGGCTGCGGTCCGGGCGCCGGTAATGGCTCGGCTGCTGCTCGTCGACGGCCACTCGGTAGTCTATCGCAGTTTCTTCGCGTTCATCCGTCGTCCCCTGCGTAACGCCAAGGGGATGAACACCTCGGCCGTGTTCGGGTTCGCCAATACCCTCCGCAAGCTGCTGGCCGACTTGGAGCCCGAGTATGCCGCTGTGGTGTTCGATGCGCCCGGTCCCACCTTCCGTCACGACAAGTTCGCGCAGTACAAGCTCCAGCGGCCGCCCGCGCCGGAGGAACTGCCGCCGCAGGTGCCGCTGGTCAAGCAGCTCCTGCAGGCCTGGGGGATCCGCGAGCTTGAGGTGGCCGGGGTCGAGGCCGACGACGTGCTGGCGACCATGGCGCTGCGGTATGCCGGCGAGGTCGAGGTGGTCATCGCGACGTCGGACAAGGACATGCTTCAGCTCGTGGGCGGCCCGGTGCGGGTGTACGACCCGTGGAAGGCCAAGTTCTATGAGCCGGCCGACGTCGTCGAGAGATTAGGCGTGCCGCCCGGGCAGGTCGCCGATTACCTTGCGCTGGCCGGCGACTCGAGCGACAACATTCCCGGGGTGCCCGGCATCGGACCGAAGCGGGCAGTGGAAATCCTGGCCCGGTGCGGCTCGCTGGCAGCAGCGCTCGACCGGGACGAACGGGTGAAGGCCCATCGCGACCTTGCCTTGCTGAGTTACGAGCTGGCCACGGTGAAGACCGACGTCACGCTGGATCAGCAGCTGGAGGTTCTGCGTATCGGCGCGATGGACCGCGTCGCGTTATCCGCGTTGATGAGCGACCTGGGCTTCCGGTCCTTGTTGAGCGAGATGGCCTTGGAGCAAGCCAGCGAGGCTCAGACCGTGGCCTTGCCCATGATGCCGGCAGCGACGGCCCGGGCGGGCTGCGGTTTTGAGTTCGTCCCCGATGAAGGACTATGGCTGGCGGACGGCAAGGGTGCGCGGCTGGTCAGCGAACCGTCGGCAATCGCCCGCGTCCTGCACGATGAGCGCGTGACCAAG
>JAWOHG010000049.1:0-3618 GCA_046485245.1 bacterium | reverse complement strand
CGCTCGCTCATCGAGCGCGACGCGGCCGCGGCCCGGCGCGTCATCGAGGAACAGGAACCCGTGGTCAACCGGCTCGAGATCGACAACGAAGACGCAATCATCAACCTGATGGCCCTGCACCAGCCCGAGGCCGGCAACCTGCGCACCCTCACCGCCTGTATCAAGATAAACAACGACCTCGAGCGCATCGGGGACCACGCGGTCAACATCGCCGAGGCGGCGCTCTACCTGGTCGGCGTGCCCCAGCTCAAACCGCTGGTCGACATCCCGCGGATGGCCGAGCAGGCAATCGGGATGCTCAAGGGCTCGCTCGACGCCTTCACCCGGGGCGACCCGGCCCTGGCCCGCGACGTCTGCGTCCGTGACTCCATCGTCGACGCGCTCAACGACCAGGTGAAGCGCGAACTCGTCACCTACATGACCTCGGACGCCAAGGCCATCAACCGGGCGCTGAAGCTGATGATGGTGTCGCTGAACCTCGAACGGATAGCCGACCTCGCCACCAACCTCGCCGAAGACACCATTTACATCACCACCGGCGAAGACATCAAGCACCACTGCAACCAGACCAATGCCTAACCGCCTGGTCGCCATCGTCGACGACGAGCCCGATATCCTCGAGCTCGTCTCGGGCACGCTCGAGCGGGCCGGGTTCCGCACGGTCGAGTTCCCCGACGCCGAGAGGTTCCACCGCTGGCTCGACGACAACCTGCCCGACCTGCTGCTGCTGGACCTGATGCTGCCCGACGCCGACGGGCTGGAAATCTGCCGGCGGCTCCGCGCCGACGCCCGCACCGCCGCGGTGCCGGTCGTGATGCTCACCGCCAAGGCCGGGGAAACCGACAAGGTGCTCGGGCTGGAGCTGGGCGCCGACGACTACGTCACCAAGCCCTTCTCCCCGCGCGAACTGGTTGCCCGGGTCAAGGCGGTCCTGCGCCGCCGCGAGGCGCCCGCCGCCGGGGCGCCCCGTGAGCTGCTGCCCGGCCTCGCCATCGACCCGCGGAGCTTCCGGGTCCTGGTCGACGGTGCGCCAATCGACCTGACCACCACCGAGTTCCGCATCCTCGGCGTCCTGGCCGAGCACCCGGGCTGGGTCCACTCGCGCGACGACATCCTCAACCGGCTCTGGGGCCACGACAAGTCGGTCATCGACCGCACGGTCGACGTCCACATCACCAACCTGCGCCGCAAGCTCGGCCGGTTCGGCCTGCTGGTCAAAAACGTCCGCGGCGTCGGGTACAAGCTGGCCGTCGAGTGAACCGTTTACTCATCATTGCCACGGCCTGCGCCTGGCTGGTACTGGGCGCGCTCGGCGCCCTGCTGCTGCCGCCCTCGCGCGGGCTCGCCGTCGCCCTGCTCTGCTGGTTCGGCCTCGGCGCGTTGCTCGTCGGGCTGCTGTTCCGCTCGGTCGACCGCCGCCTCGCCGACACGGCCCGCGCCTTCGAACGCTTCGGTGAGGGCGACTTCGGGGCGCGCCTCGACCCCGGCCCGCACCCGGTCCTGCGCCGGCTCGCCCACGTCTTCAACGAATCCGCGTTCCGCACCGGCGAACTGGTCCGGCGGCTCGAAGCCCAGCGCGAGACCTTCGAGGCGACCATCACCGCGATGCGCGACGGCGTGCTCGTGGTCGACCGGCTCGGCCGCATCACCCTTGCCAACGCCGCCTTCTCTGACCTCTGCGGCCGAAGCGACGCGGTCGGCCTGTTCCACTGGGAGGCCATCCGCGACCCCGGGCTCGCCGAGACCGTCCGCTCGGCCGGGACGGCCGCCGGTGCCGCCCCGCGCCAGCTCGACCTCGACGGCCGCACCTGGCTCTGCGCCGCGGCCCGGCTCGAGCGCACCGACAGCGTGCTCGTCACCTTCCACGACGTCACCGACCTCCAGCGTGTCCTGCAGATGAAGCGCGACTTCGTGCGCAACGTCGCCCACGAACTCCGCACCCCCCTCACCGCCATCAAGGGCTTCGTCGAGACGATGGAAGAGAGCGTCAGCGACGCCAACCGCCGCCCCCTGGAAATCGTCGGCCGCCACACCGACCGGCTCGTCGCCATCGTCGGAGACCTCGCCCGGCTCACCGAGCTCGAGGATGCGGCCGCGCCCCCGCCCCGGTTCGAGCCGGTCGCGCTCGACGCGGTGGTCGAGTCGGTCGCCGCCCTGTTCGAACGCCGCTGCCGCGACAAAGGCATCGAGCTACGCGTCGAGCTCGAACCCGGCCTGCCCCCGGTGCCGGGCGACCGGGTCAAGCTCGAACAGGTGCTGGTCAACCTCCTCGACAACGCGGTCAACTACACCGACAAGGGCTCGGTCACGGTCCGGCTGCGCCGCGACGCCGGCCGCGCCGCGCTCGAAGTACTCGACACCGGCATCGGCATCGAGCGCCGCGACATCGAGCGCATCTTCGAACGCTTCTACGTCGCGGACAAATCCCGCTCCCGACTTGCCGGCGGCACCGGGCTCGGCCTGGCCATCGTCAAGCACATCGTCTCGCTCCACTCAGGCGAAGTCGCTGTGCAATCCACGCCCGGCAAGGGCTCCACCTTCACCGTCACACTGCCCACGGCAGGGTAACACCGCATCACCCGCTAAGCAGCACTGAACGTGACCGAAACCGGCCAAGCGGTTTCGGGTCGTGTCCCAAGCCAGAAGCACGAGCCGCCCGGCGAAATGCCGGGCGGCTCGCTCATCAGACCAATCTCCTACCGCGCGATGATTACCTTCACGCCCGTCCCCTGGACCCTGACCCCTGGCCCCTGCTCCCTCACGAAGTACACCCCCGGCGCTAGCCGCGAGACGTCGTTGTCGCCCGCCTTCAGGTCCAGCACCTTCCGACCGGTGGCGTCGATGAGTTCCTGCCGCAAGCCGTCAGCCGTAAGCGGTCGGCTCATCCTCAGCACCCCGCGGACGATGGTCGCCTGCGACTGGTCATCGCCCTTGCCGACGCGCACTCCCGACCTGCGCGGAGCGAGCGTCACCAGCGCCACGCGGTCGCCCAGGTCAACCAGCAGAACGCTGTCACCACCCATGGGCAGGCACTCAACCGGTGTGAAGTCCAGCTCGATGTTGTCGCGCAGTTCCCCGGTCCGACAGTCGTACTGAATGAAGCCGCCCCGCGTCGCGAACAGCAGCACTCCGGGCGCAGCGAGGAAAGACCGAACGGCTCGCACCGGCAGCTCGATGAACTCGTGGTAGCCGGTCGCGGTCGCACCACGCACCTCGACCAGGGAATCCAGGTCCATCAGGCAGTACAACCGGTCTGTCTCCGGGTCGTAGGTCATCTGGTTGGCGACGGCTAGCAATGGTATGCGACCGCGGACCTCTCCGGTCCCGATGTCCAGCACGCTGATGCCCACCGAATTCTCTTGCAGGAAGAAACCCCGGGCCCCGCGCGCGTCAGTGCAGAACGCCGTCACCGCACCTTGACTGTGAACTGAACTCACCAACCGCATCCCGTCCACATCGATGACGTGCAGGTTCTCTCGCCCGACGCTGACGAGCCGCGTGCCGTCACAAGCCGGGTAGAGCCGGCCGCAATCGCCGGGCAGCGTGAAGCCGGCCAAAGCGGCTCTGCCCTCGCCGTCGAACACCCATAGCATTGCCCCGCCCGGCAGCGCCGTCACC
>JAWOHG010000036.1:0-5258 GCA_046485245.1 bacterium | reverse complement strand
GGCTCTCGTTGATGACCATCGAGAAGTACGCTTCTCACCTCGCACCATGACCCAGAAGAAACCCTCGCGCCTGTCCTACCTGACCAGCGACATCATCAACGAGAACCCGGTTCTCATCCTGATGATCGGCCTCTGCCCCACGCTGGCGACCACGACCTCGACGCGCGACGGTCTGGGCATGGCCGCCGCGGCGTCATTCGTGCTGATGGGTTCGAACTTCGTCGTCGCGCTTGTCCGCAAACTCGTGCCCGACTCGATTCGCATACCGATATTCATCATCATCATCTCGACCTTCGTGACCATCATCGATTACGTGCTCCAGGCCTACCAGCCGTCGCTGTACCGCGTGCTCGGCGTCTTCGTGCCGCTCATCGTGGTGAACTGCATCATCCTGGGCCGGGCCGAGGCGTTTGCCTACCACCACGGAGTACTCGACTCGGTGCTGGACGGGCTGGGCAAGTCACTGGGCCTCGCGCTAGTCCTGTTCACGATGGGGTCCATTCGTGAACTGCTGGCCGCCGGCACCTGGTTCGGGCTGCCCGTGATGCCGGCCGGCTTCCGTGAATCGCCGGCCCTGATAATGATTTTCTCACCCGGGGCCTTCCTGCTCATCGGCGTCCTCAAAGCCCTGCTCAACAAGCTGTCGCAACCGCGCAAGGCCAACTAGATGGAACTCAGCCCGGCCCAGATCTTTCTCGGCGCCTTCCTGGTGAACAACATACTGCTGATGCGGTTCATCGGGCTGTGCCCGTTCTTCGGCGTCTCGACGTCGGTGTCGACGGCCACCGGGATGAGCGCGGCGGTCATTTTCGTGATGATGCTGGCAGCCTGGGTATGCTGGCTGCTGTTCCGGTTCGTGCTGCTGCCGTTCGATTTGGTCTTCCTGCGCACGGCGGTCTTCATCCTCGTCATTGCGGGGCTGGTCCAGTTCGTCGAGATGTTTCTCAAGAAGTACGTCCGGACCCTCTACTCGGCGATGGGCATCTACCTGCCGCTGATAACAACGAACTGCGCCATCCTTGCGGTCACCTTCCTCAACGTCGACTACGGCTTCGACCTGCTGCGCGCCACGATTTTCGCGCTGGGCACCGGGCTCGGTTTCGGTCTGGTCATCGTGCTGTTTGCCGCCATCCGGGAGCGGCTGGACGACGCGCCGATATCGCCCGCGTTCAGGGGCTACCCCATCGCGTTCGTTGCCGCCTCGCTCGTGGCGCTCGCGTTCATGGGCTTCACCGCGCTCTTCGGGATATCGCTCTAGATGGACTGGACGCTGGCTCTGAAAGCTGCAATCGGACTGGGCGGGCTCGGCCTGCTCATTGCCCTGGTGTTGCTCATCGCATCGATAAAGCTGGCCGTGAAGGTTGATGAGCGCGAATCGGCAGTGCGCGCGGTCCTGCCCGGTGCCAATTGCGGGGCCTGCGGGTTCCCCGGCTGCGACGGCTACGCCGCCGCGGTCGCGGCGGGCAAGGCGCCGCTGAATTCCTGCACGGTCGGCGGCAGCGCGGTTGCCCAGGAAGTCGGCCGGATAATGGGCAAAGAGGCCGGCGCCGTCGAGCAGAGGGTCGCGGTCATCATCTGCCGCGGCGGCACCGAACAGGCCGCGGCCCGGTTCCGCTACGAGGGCGCCTACAATTGCCGGCAGGCCGCCCTACTCCTTGGCGGGCCCAAGGGCTGCGCGTGGGGCTGCATCGGGATGGGGCACTGCGCCGGCGTCTGCCCGGTCAGGGCCATTACGATGGGCCCGGACCGCCTTCCCGACATCGACGAGAAGAAATGCACCGGCTGCGGCGCGTGCGTGCGCGAATGCCCCAAGTCCGTACTCAAGCTCCTGCCCCGGCCCAAGCTCGTCTACCTCGCCTGTGCCTCCCACGACAAGGGCAAGGCCGTGAAGGAGGTCTGCAAGGTCGGCTGCATCGCCTGCGGCTTGTGCGTGAAGAATTGCCCGACCGGTGCGCTGGCCCTGGTCGACAACCTGCCGGTGATGGATTCGGACAAGTGCATCGACTGCGGCATCTGCGTGCACAAGTGCCCGACAAAGTCGTTCGTGGACCGAGCCCCGGGCCGGCCCAAGGCAGTCATCAACCCGAAGTGCACCGGCTGCACGGCCTGCGTGGCCGAGTGCAAGTTCAAGGCCATCGAGGGCACGCCCGGCGAACAGCACCGGGTCCTGGCCGACAAGTGCATCGGCTGTGGGATGTGCCGCAAGGTCTGCCCGGTCGATGCCATCGACCTCATCGGGGCGCTCGGCCACTCGCACAAGGCCGTCTAGAAGGCCGCTTCAGAAACAGAACCGCGCCCCTTGGGGCGCGTTCTCTTTCTGCTCGGTGGTTATGCGCGGGGACGCTGATGGCTTGCCGGTACTCTCGACAGGGGGTGGACTGACGAGCTCCTCAAGTGGACACTAGCGTATCCGAAGAGCAGCTTACCAGCTTCCTCCAGCGTCCCCTCGTTCCAGTCAACTCTGTGTGTAACCTGGGGGCTTGATCCAGGTCTCGACGGAGTGGATAATTATACGAGAAAACACCGGTTCTGTCAACGAGCCCGACAGGTTACCTGCCGGGCTCGTCTATTTGCGGTTCGAGACTACGGAGCTAAGTGCCTGCCTGCCAAGATGATATGTATGCGACCTGTTCCGCGGTCAGGCGGTCGATGCGAATCTTCATCGTCGCCAGCTTCAGTTCGGCAATCTTGCGGTCGAGAGCATCGGGCAGCTTGTAGACGCGGTTCTCGAGCTTGCCTCGCTGCGCCAGCAGGTACTCCGCCGCAAGGGCCTGGTTGGCGAAGGACATGTCCATCACCATTGCCGGGTGACCTTCGGCTGCCGACAGGTTTATCAGCCGGCCTGCCGCCAGCAGGATGATGCGCCGGCCGTTCTTGAGCGTGTATTCCTCGCAGAACGGGCGCAGTTCACGCTTGGCCTTGCTCATCTCGTCCAGGCCGGCCTTGTTGATCTCGGCGTCGAAGTGGCCGGAATTGCAGATGATAGCGCCATCCTTCATCGCCCGGATGTGTGCTCGATCGATGACGTTGATGTCGCCCGTGACCGTGATGTACAGGTCGCCGGACCGGCAGGCATCGATCAACCGCATCACGCGGTGGCCATCCATTTTGGCCTCCAGGGCCCGGACCGGGTTCACCTCGGTCACGATGACGTCGGCGCCCAGCCCCCTGGCCCGGGTCGCGACCCCCCGGCCGCACCAGCCGTAACCGCAGACCACGACCGTCGAGCCGGCGAACAGGAAGTTCGTGGCGCGCAGTATGCCGTCCAGCGACGACTGGCCCGTGCCGTAGCGGTTGTCGAACATGAACTTGGTCTCGGAGTCGTTGACCGCGACAATGGGATAGCGCAGGACCCCGTCGCGTTCCATCGACCGCAGCCGGACCACGCCGGTCGTGGTCTCCTCGGTGCCGCCGACGATCCGTTCCAGGCGCTTGCCGCCGGCGCGGTGCAGCGTGGACACGAGGTCCGCGCCGTCATCAGTGGTGATGTGCGGGTCGTGCCCCAGCGCCGCGTCGATGTGGCTGTAGTAGCGGCGCCGGTCTTCGCCCTTCACCGCGTAGACCGGGATGCCGTGGAACTTAACGAGCGCCGCGGCCACGTCGTCCTGCGTGGAGAGCGGGTTGGACGCGCAGAGCCGGATGTCGGCGCCGCCCGCCTTCAGCGTCAGTATCAGGTTGGCGGTCTCGGTCGTGACGTGCAGGCAGCAGCTCATCCGCACACCCCTGAGCGGTTTGCTCTTCAGGAATCGGGCCTGGATGGCATCGAGCACGGGCATGAACCGCCCGGCCCACTCGATGCGCTTGCGCCCGGCCGCAGCCTGCTTGATGTCGCGTATGTCGTAGTTCAAATCGTCTCCTGTCCCCTAGCGCGCGGCGCGCTTGAGCTCAGCGGTCATGTCGGTCCGTTCCCACGTGAAAAGCTGGCGGGCCTTGCCGTCGGCGGAGCGGGCGCGCACCGGCGTCCGGCCGAAGTGGCCGTAGGCCGCGGTCGGCACATAGATCGGGCGCAACAGGTCCAGGTGCTCGATCATGCCACGCGGAGTCAGCGGGAACACGTTACGGATGATGGCGACAAGCCGCTCGTCGTCGATCTTCCCGGTGCCGAACGTGTCGATCCAGACATCGGTCGGGTCGGCCCGGCCGATGACGTAGGCGAGCCGGACCTGGATCTCCTCGCACAACCCGGCGGCGACGCAGTTCTTGGCGACGTAGCGCGCCATGTAGGTTGCCGACCGGTCGACCTTGCTCGGGTCCTTGCCCGAAAAGGCGCCGCCGCCGTGCGGGCAGCGGCCGCCGTAGGTGTCGACGATCAGCTTGCGCCCGGTCATCCCGGTGTCGGACTGGGGTCCGCCGGTCACGAACTTGCCGGTTTCGTTGATGTAGAAGTTCGTGCGGCGGTCGACTAGCTCGGACGGCACCACCGACTTGATGACCGCGTCGACAAGCCGGGCGCGGGCGTCCCGCGTGATGTGGTTGCCGGTCCGGTCCAGCACTGCCTCGGAATGCTGGGCCGCCAGCACGACCGAGTCGACGCGGACCGGTTTGCGGCCATCGTACTCGACCGTGACCTGTGACTTGCCGTCCGGGTAGAGCCAGTCAACCTCGCCCGACTTGCGCACCTCGGCCAGCTTCATCGCCAATCGGTGGGCCAGCACTATGGGCAAGGGCATCAGTTCCGGCGTTTCGCGGCAGGCGTAGCCGAACATCACGCCCTGGTCGCCGGCCCCGCCCGTGTCGACGCCCTGCGCGATGTCGGGCGACTGGCGGCCGATGGTGTTGAGAATCGAGCAGCCGTCCGCGCTCATCCCGCTCGCCGACGAGACGTAGCCGATGTCCCTGAGCGCAGCACGAACCAGGCGCGGCAGGTCGATCCACGCGGTGGTGGTTATCTCGCCGCCGACCAGCACCATCCCGACCGTGACGAAAGTCTCGCAGGCCACCCGGCCCTTGGGGTCCTCGGTCAGGACCGCGTCGAGCACGGCATCGGAGATGCGGTCGCAGACCTTGTCCGGGTGTCCCGGGTCGATGTGGGCGAAAAAGGCCTTGGTTCCCTCACACAGGATGTTCCGCCCCGGTTGGCGGTGGTCCGACAGACCGAAACGGTTCTTGGGGCACTCGCCGTTGCAGGCAAAGCGTACCTCGCACACTCGGCAGGCGCGCGGCAGGGAATCGCGCTTGGCCCGTCCGAACGCCTGCTGGGACTTCGATGTCACCATTTCGACCAGGGTCTTTTCCCGAATGTTGCCCAGTTTGTGCTC
>JAWOHG010000013.1:0-5730 GCA_046485245.1 bacterium | reverse complement strand
GCCGGGGTTGATGAGCGCATCGGTCTGGATGAAGTCCTGGAAGTCGGGACCGGAGCTCTTAGGCAAACCCCAGCGCGACAGCCCGCTGACCACGCCGGCCGAGGTCGACCCTTCAAGGCCGAACGGGCTGCCCACTGCCAGCACGGCCTGGCCCGGCTCCAGCGCGTCGGAACTGCCCCACTCGACCGGGTCCAGTCCACTCACGCCGTCAACCCGCAACACCGCGAGGTCGGTGGCCGGGTCGCGCCCGATAACCCGCACGCGCCCGTTGCCGACCAGCCTGCCGTCGGACAGCTTCACCGCGATGGTCTGGTAGTCGGCGATGACGTGGTTGCAGGTGAGGATGTGGCCGAGCGTGTCGATGACGAACCCCGAGCCGGAGCCGCGCGCCGAGTAACGGCGCACCGCGCCCTGCACCCGGCCCGACTTAAGCTTCTCGGTCAGTATCGACACGACCGACGGCAGCGCCTTGCGCGCCGCCGCGGCCAGCGGTTCCTGCGCCCCGACGAGCGTCGCGGCCGCGACGAGCGCCAGCGCCGCCCGCGGGCAGCGGCCTAGCACCGGGCGGCCTTGCCCAGTTTGAAGCCTTCCTCGAGACACTTGACGTTCGTCGGGATGATTTTGGGCTTGCGGGCGAGCTCGTGCCTGGTCTTCTCGACCACCGCCTCGAACGGCATCAGGTCGACCGCGCCGACGTACGCCCCGAGCATCACCATGTTGGCCGCTTTGCCCGTGCCCGCGTCGATGGCGATCTGGTTGGCCGACACCTTGACCACGACAAGGTCGGTCCGCCCGGGCAGCGTCGGGATGAGCGAGGTGTTGACGACGAGGATCCCGCCCGGCCGCAGCACCGGCGCGAACTTCTCCATCGACGGCAGGTTCATCACGACGCAGTCGCGCGGGTGGGACACGATCGGCGAGGCGATTGGCCCGTCGCCGATGATGACCGTGCAGTTGGCGGTGCCGCCGCGCATCTCCGGCCCGTAGGACGGCAGCCACACGACTTCCTTGCCCAGGTCCATCGCGGTCTCGGCCCAGAGCTTGCCCGCGAGCAGCATTCCCTGCCCGCCGAACCCGGCGAAGACCGACTCAATCTGCATCGGGCGCCTCCTTGGCGGCCGCGCCCGCCGCCTCGTCCTCGGGCGTCTTGAAGTTCTTCAGCGGGTAGTAGGGCATCATGTTCGTCTCCACCCACTTGGTGGCGTCGAACGGCGTCATTCCCCAGTTGGTCGGGCACGTCGAGAGCACCTCGACGAAGGTGAAGCAGCGGTTCTCGGCCTGGTACTTGAAGGCCTGCAGTAACGCCCGGCGGGCCTTGACGATGTACTTCGGGTGGGTGACCGCGACGCGCTCGATGAAGGCCGGCGTGCGCAGGCTGGCGAGCAGCTCGCACATCCGCATCGGGTAGCCGACGTCGGCCGTGTCGCGGCCGGCCGGCGACGTCGTGGTCACCTGGCCCGGCATCGTCGTCGGCGCCATCTGGCCGCCGGTCATCCCGTACACCGCGTTGTTGATGAAGATGACGGTGAACTTCTCGCCGCGGTTGGCCGCGTGGACAATCTCGGCCATCCCGATGGAGGCGAGGTCGCCGTCGCCCTGGTAGGTGAACACGATGAGGTCGGGCCGCGCCCGCTTGATGCCGGTCGCCACGGCCGGTGCCCGACCGTGCGCCGCCTGCATGAAGTCCATGTTGAAGTAGTTGAACGCCAGCACCGAGCAGCCGACCGGCGCGATGCCCACGGTCCGCTCGCGCAGCTTGAGCTCGTCGATGACCTCGGCGATGAGCCGGTGCGCCACGCCGTGGGTGCAGCCCGGGCAGTAATGGGTGCGCGTCTCGGAGAGCGATTCCGGGCGCTCGAAAGTGACTGTTGCCATTGCCTTCTCCTTCTAGACCGCGAGGTGCCGTTTGACCTGCTCGACGATTTCCTCGGGGCTGGGCACGATGCCGCCGGTCCGGCCGAAGAACTCGACCGGCTTGTCCGGCCCGACCGACAGCCGCACGTCGTCCAGCATCTGACCCATGCTCATCTCGACCGACATCACCAGTCTCGCCGGCCGGGCCAGCTCGCGCACCTTCGCCTCGGGGAACGGGTACAGCGTTATCGGCCGCAGCAGCGCGGCGCGGATGCCCGCCGAGCTGAGCTGGGCGATGGCGGTCTTGCAGATGCGCGCCGTCGTGCCATAGGCCACCAGCAGGGCGTCGTAGGGTTTGTCCGTGCCGTACTCCTCGAACCGGAGTTCCTCGCGCTTCATCTGGTCATACTTCGCCTTCAGGCGGACGTTCAGGTCCTCCTCGACCTTCGGGTCGAGGTGAAGGGAGTTGATGATGTTGGACTTCGCCCGGCCGTTGATGCCGGTCGCGGCCCAGTCCTTGGGCGGCAGGGGCGGGAAGCTGAACTCCTTGAACTCGACCGGCTCCATCATCTGGCCGATCATCCCGTCGCCGATGATGATGACCGGCGTGCGGTACCGGTCGGCCCGGTCGAACGCCAGCGGCATGAAGTCCACCGCCTCCTGCACCGACGCCGGCGCCAGCACCAGCGTGTGGTAGTCGCCGTGACCGCCGCTCTTCGTCGCCTGGTTGTAGTCGCCCTGCGAGGGCAGGATGCCGCCCAGGCCCGGGCCGGCGCGCACGATGTTGACGATGACCGCGGGCAACTCGGCCGCGGCGATGTAGGAAATCGCCTCCATCATCAGGCTCATCCCCGGCCCGGACGACGACACCCAGGCCCTCGCCCCGACCCCGGCCGCGCCGTAGAGCATGTTCGACACCGCGACCTCGCTCTCTGCCTGCAGGTAGGCGCCCCCCGCCTCGGGCATCCGCCGGGCGAGGTACTCGGCGATTTCCGACTGCGGCGTCAGCGGGTAGCAGAAGTAGACCAGCCCGCCGGCGCGGATCGCCGACTCGGCTATGGCCTCGTTGCCCTTCATCAGTACTTTAGCCATCTTTGCGCTCCCCGTCGCCCTCGTCGAGCTGCTCGACGGTTATTGCCACCTCCGGGCACTGCATCGCGCAGAAGCGGCAGCCGATGCACTTCTCCTGCTCCACGACGTGCGAGAAGAAGTAGCCCTTGTCGTTAATCTCCTTGGACATGCCCAGCACGCCCTTGGGGCAGACCTTGTTGCACAGCTCGCAACCCTTGCAGCGGTTCCGGTCGACAGTCACTCTGAACTGCTTTGCCATAATTCTCCTCAGGAACTTATCCGGTACTTGCCCAGCCAGTTGGACGGCTCCCACGGCTTGAGCATCCGCCGGTCCAGCACCAGCACCGGGCAGCCGCAGTGCTCGGCGTCGAACCGACCCACGAGCGCCCGCGCGACCGTGACGAACGCGACCCGGGTGCCGGTCGCCAGAGCGACCGAGCGGGCCAGCGCGATGCCCTCCTCGATGACCTCGGGCGTCGTCTCGTCGATAAGGTGCGAGTTCACCACGATGTCGGTGATGGCCAGGCCGGACGCCTGCTCGATCTCCGCCATCATCCGGTGCGCGCCGGCGAGGTCGGCCGTGAACGGCCGCCGCGAGTTCAGCACGAAGAAGCCGGAGTAGGACCCGGGCTCCATCCGCGCCGCGATCGAGCGCATCACCCGAGCGCCGACCGGGTCGCCGCCCAGGTCCAGAACGACCAGCCGCCGCCGGCTCTCGATGGCGCCGCGAATCTCCGGCTGGATGACCGGCAGGTCGGCGTTGACCAGCTCCTCGTTGGGCACGATGACCTCGATGCCCTGCTCGCGCAGCTGCACGCGCACCTCGCGGGAGCGGAAATAGGGGTTGACGATGTCGAGGTCGGCGACGCTGACCGCCTGTCCGAGCCCGGCCAGCGCCAGCGCGAAGTTCACCGCCACCTCGGTCTTGCCCGAGCCGTACCCGCCGCAGAAGATGTTCAGCCGGCGCATCGAGTCGAGCAGGGCGCCGGCGTTGAGCCAGGGCGAGGGCAGGGTGGGGTTGCCGGGTTGGGACATGGACAGTCAGAGTAGCCCGAAACTGCCCCGAGGTCAACCCGCGCCCTGCCGACCCCCGGTTCTTGACAGCCCGACCCGCCCGGCTATATTGGACTCCTGTGTTTCTGTTCAATGACATCCGGGCGATTAGCTCAGCTTTGGTTAGAGCGCTTGCTTGACATGCAAGAGGTCACCTGTTCAAGTCAGGTATCGCCCATTACCCGGAGGTGTGAGGCCAAGCGCCCCACACCTCAACGCTTTCTAACGGCGGTGAGGTGAAATGAAACAACGCTACCAGCAGCTCTGGGCCTTGCAGCAAATCGACGGCGAACTCAAGACCCTGACGACGCGGCTGGAGAGCATCCCGACCCGCATCACCGAGCTCAAGAAAGCCGCCGCCGACCTGAAGGCCGGCCTGGACTCGGCCCGCGCCGGCATCGTCGAGCACCGCAAGCTCTACAAACTGGCCGAGGTCGAACTCAAGGCGGCCGAAGAGAAAATCAACAACTACTCGGTCCAGCTCTACTCGGCCAAGACCAACGAGCAGTACAAGGCGTTTCTGAAGGAAATCGAGACCCAGAAGAAACTCAAGAGCGGCATCGAGGACCGGATGATCGTCGTGATGGAGGAAACCGAGGTGCTCGACCGCCAGGCCAAGACCGACGAGGCGAAGTTCGGCGAGCTCGACGTCGACACGTCGCGCAAGGTCGGCCTGCTCGAATCGGAGCAGGTCGAGCTCCAGGCCGCGGTCGACGAGCGGCGAACCCTGCGCGAGAAGCTCATCGCCGAGCTGCCGGCCGACATCCTCAAGCGCTACGAGCGCATCCGCCAGAACAAGGCCGGCATCGCCATCGCCACGGTCCAGAAGGAACGCTGCAGCGGCTGCCTCTCCCCGATACCGGCCCAGCGCATCGTGGAAATCGAGCGCGAGGACCGGCTCTACATCTGCGAGGCCTGCGGCCGCATCATCATCACCGCCCGCAACTAGCCCCGGGGCTGTGACCGTGGCCGACTACCGCATCCACATCGACGGCTCATCGCGACGCAACCCGGGCCCGGCGGGCATCGGGGTCGAGATCGCCGACTCGGCCGGCCGGGTCGTGAAGGAAATCAGCCACTCCATCGGCATCCGCACGAACAACCAGGCCGAGTACGAGGCCCTGCTCTGCGCCCTGCGCGAGTGCGCGGCATTGAGGGGCACGGTCGTCATCCGAACCGATTCCGAGCTGCTCTACTACCAGATGAAGGGCAAGTACCGCGTGCGCGACGCCGGCCTGAAGCCGCTCAATGCCGAGGCCACGCGCCTCGCCGCGCGCCTGCCCGACGTCCGGCTCGAACTCGTGCGCCGCGAACACAACAAGGCAGCGGACAAGCTCGCCCAGGCAGCTTCGGAGCGGGCTGCACAGGCGCACGGTGCCGGCTAGCACCGGCCGCGCCTCGAGCGTCACCTGGCTGATGCCAGTGGGCACGCTCCTGCAGTTCTTCCTGCCCCGCTGGCTGGTCGTCCGGTTCGCTCGCGCGCTGGGGCCGCTGCTCTGGCGGGTCGACCGCAGGCGGGCCGCGGCGCTGCGCGCCAACCTGCGCCACATCCTCGGCAGCCGCGCCACGGCCGAGGAACTCGACCGACTCAGCCGCCAGTCCTTTGTTCACACGCTGCAGAGCGTCTTCGACCTGCTGCGCGTCCCGGTCCTGCGCCGGCGCATCACCGGGCTGGTCGAGTTCGACGGCTCTGCGCTCGACCGCACGCTGGCCGCCGGCCGCGGCGCCATCGTGGCCACCGCCCACATCGCC
>JAWOHG010000166.1:0-5689 GCA_046485245.1 bacterium | reverse complement strand
GGCAGAGATGCGCTACGACTTGGCCAGGCGCACGTACTTGCCCCGGACAATCCATGACATCGCCAACAAGCACCCGATTCCTGAGGCCCTGCCGCTACTCATTCAAATGAGCAACCCGGACAGACCCGACCGCGGTGGGCCTCAGTCTGGCGAGGGGCTGGCGGTTGCGAACCTGGCCGCTGTCGGAGGCGAGTACGCAATCACCTACCTGTTGATGCGCGCCAAGGCGCAACCGGGGACTGCAGATGCCGCCACGAACTGGGAGATGCTGCTTGGGATTAAGGACCCCGACCTCGACTTCCAGTTGTGGGAATCCCTGAACTCGGAGTCGTACACGATCGAGGAGATGGTCAATACCTGCATCACCAATGGCAGTCCCTGGCTCAGAGCCCGAGCAGAGCGGGCTGCCAGGCACCCCACCGCCCTGTATCGTTACTGACAAACCGCCCGGGTCTACCGCCGGTCGCTGTCTCTGCTCTGCCGTCCGCGTTCGGCCAGGCGGGCGCGGGTCATCCGCTCGCGCAGGCCGCCCCCTCATCGCTCCACGGCCCGGCCTGTCAGCCGTTCAGGCGCCCGCGCCGGGGCGCTGCCGCCGGGCCGCGCAGGCGAACGCGTGGAAGTACCGTCGCCACGTCTCGTCGCTCGACCCGAACTGGTTGTCGCCCAGGAAATAGTCGGCCAGCGCCTCGCTGACCCGGCAGAGTTCGCGCAGTCGACCCCGGTTGCGCGGGTCGAGCTTGGTCAGGTGCACCAGTTCCAGCGCCCGCTCGAACGCCCGATTGGCGCGCGCCTCATCGCCCCGTGCGCGCCAGTTGATGGCCCGCTCGACCTCGCTGCCCGCGTTGCCCATCTGCTCGAAGAAGGTCAGCTCGAACCACCGCCCGGCTGCCAGCTCCTTGTGGACGTAGCTCATCGACTGACCAGTCGCGCCAGCGCCGCGAGGATGGCGGCGCGCGCCTCGGGGAGGCTCACGCCCCGGCCGCGGTTGCCCTGCCACGGCCGCACGTTGATCATCGAGTCGAACTCGACCCAGTCGTCGCCCGCGACTCCCGGGTACAGGTTCACGCCCCAGAGGTCGTCCTGCTTCGCGCCGTCCTCGAGCAGCGCCTGCTCCTCGTCCGAGTGCAGGCCGGCATCGACCGCCATCACGCCCCGCCCGACATCGACGACCGCCTTCACGAAGTCGCCGAACGTCGCCTCGGCCATCGCCGACAGCTCGGCAAGCGGCATCGGCTCGCGAACGATCTTCACGGGGCCAGTCTATGCCCGGCCGCGCGATTGGTCAAGCGCCGGCCGCGCCCTGTAATGCGGGCGCGAGTCATTCGCTCGCGCAGAAGGTCGGGCAGATTGTCGCAGGGTGCCGGCTCAGCCGGCTTTGCTGACCAGTTCCTCGACCTTGGCGACGAAGGCCCGGGCCTGCGCCAGCAACTCAGCCAGTTCTTCGGGCTCGAATCGGACAAAGTCGGCGTAGTCGCCGCCCAGCCGTGAATCGAAGGCGCGGTCGAGCGCCTTGGCGAGTTCGCGCGGAAATGCGCCGGGCTTCACGAACTCCTGGTGAAAGAGCGCGATGACACCGGAGTGGCGCGATGACCTCAACCCACGTGTCCCGAGGAGTGCAACCACTGCGTAGAACGCACCATAGTAGATGCGGCTCGATGCCTCTTCCAGGAAACCCCGTTGCAGTAGCAGTTCCGCCGCGTCGAGCGTGCGGCGGGCGCGAGTCAGCCGGTACTCGATGACGCGCCGGACCTCGTCCTTCATACCGGCACCCCCTCTTCCTCGACCGCGAGCAACAGCGGTGTGGCACGCGTGACCGGCTTGTCGTAGTCGGCAAGCGAGAAGACGACCGGCTGCAGCAGCACGTCGTGTTCCAGGCTGATGTCGAAGCAGATGTCGAAGATGGCGTGTTTGACGCGCCAGTCGAACTCGTCGCGCAGGACGATGATGACGTCGATGTCCGATTCCCGGTGAGAATCGCCGCGCGCCTTGGAGCCGAACAGCACCAGCCTGGCCAGGCCGAAGTCCCGCGTCAGGACTTCCTTGAGCCGGTTGACTGCTGCCTGCTCGTTGGGCTTGAGGCGAACGTACCTTGCCATCAGGACAAGTTAGCCGTTGCAGCCTGTGAGTCAAGGCAGGCCTGTCCTGCCCGACCGCCTCCTGTAAGATATGTTACAGGAAACGACTTCGAAGTTCGGTGGCTCAAGCCCATTGGGCACAGCCGGTTAGACGAATACCCGTCAAAACCCTCCCCTATCCCCTGGGCCGCCCTGCGGGCTGCGCGCCGTGCCGCGACGCGGGCCGCTTGCCGGGCCGCTGGTCAGGACGCCTGCGGGCCAGCAAGTCCGGCCGTCGGGCAATCCGCTTGTCCAGCCGCTTGACTCCCCGCTTTCCGCGCCGCTGGTAGTCCCGCACTCCCGGCCGCGCGTAAGGCCGCCTGGCCGGCCGCCATGCAGTCCGCCCGCAATCTCGCCCCGAAGGCCGCGTGCCCGGCCGCTCGCTGTCTCGCCCTCACGCTCGCCCCTCCGGCCGCGCTCCGGTCCTGACCCCGGCCCCTGGCCCCTGACCCCTTGCCCCTCTCCTATCTGGTCCGCACGCACTTCCAGTAGCGCCGGAAGTCGCGCGTGGACTTGTACACTAGGTCCTTGACCAGTTCGCCGTAGGCGCGCTCCGGGTTCTCGGCGTCGAAGCTGAAGAAGCCCTCCATTATCGTGACCTGGCCCACGGTCTTCTCGTCGGTGCCGGCGCCGGTCCAGATGGTCGCGGCGTTGGACGTCTGCACGAGCCGGGCCGTTAGCGTCGCCTCGACGTCGGCCGAGGCCGACAGGCGCGGGAACCCGAAACCGAACTGGACCCGCGGCGTCACCTCGGAGATGTCAATGGTGCCGGTGACCACCGTGCGCAGGCCGTACTTCTCGCCGATTGCCATGATGGCTTCAGGCGTCATCGCCGGCTCGCCGACCGCGCGCAGCACGTCGGCCTCCCGGCCCAGTTCGACGATTTCGATGCCCGGCTGGTCCCGGGTGATGGCCTCGAGGAAAACCCGGGTCGCATAGGGCGCAAGGCTGCCCTGCTCGTCCATCGCGAACTCGACGATGCCGACGACCTCGACCGTCTGCAGGTCCACTTCCGGGCCCAAGAGGACCCGCTTGTAGCAGCCGCCCAGCGCGGCCGCGGCCAGCACTACTGCCAGCCACTTGATGTTGCGGTGCATTGATTTCCTCCCGCTGTCTGGTGCAGTTTGCGCGGAGCGTGTCGCCCGCTGCCCAATCCTAGCCGAACCCGGCCCGTCTGCCAAGCCCCCGCGTCAACCCCAAAGTACCGCGAATCCGGGCCGGCCATTCCGAGTCTATACGCCCTTGCACGGATGCGGGAAGCCGGGACAGCCCGAGCGCGACCCGCCAACAACTCGGATAGACAGAGAAGCGCCCGGTCCCGAACGGGGCCGGGCAATAAGACGGAGGAATGCAATGAATCGCCCTCACCTGGCAAAGCCTGTTTTGATGGTCGCCGCCGCCGCGATGCTCGTTGTCGGCTGCGACCGATTCTTAAGCCCGGCCGAGTCTGGGCTCGACGCGTCAAGCCAGCCCTACTGCGGCGTGGCGCAGGAAGTGAACCTGATCGCCGGCCAGAACATCGACGTGGGCTCGGTGACCGTGAGTAACGATGCGACCAACCTCTACGTGACGTTTGCCACCACGGGCGACTGGATGCTCTCTGAAACCCACGTTCACGTCGCCGGCTCGCTTGCCGAGATTCCCCAGAAGAACGGCAACCCGATTCCCGGCCAGTTTGACTACGGCATGAGCCACGACCCGATGGTGATGACTTACAGCTACACCATACCCCTGAACGGCTGGACGCCCGGGATGGAGCTGTACGTCGCGGCCCACGCAGTGGTCAACCGCGTGGACGAGTACGGCAACGTGCTGCAGAGCGAAACCGGCTGGGGCGAGGGTCCCGGGTTCCCCGGCCGCAACTGGGCGATGTACCTGAGGTACACCGTGCAGGACTGCGACCCGAACCCTGACCCGCTCATCGGCCAGTTCCGCACCCAGACCCAGGGCGGCTGGGGCTCGGTGCCGCAGGGCAACAATCCCGGCGCGTACCTGCACTCGAACTTCGCGGGCGCTTTCCCGGCCGGGCTGACGGTCGGCGGCGGGTTCACGTTGAGCCTGACCTCGGCCCAGGCCGTGACCGACTACCTGCCGGACGGCGGCACGCCGGTCGCGCTGGCCCAGAACTGGGTCGACCCGGGCAGCCAGATGATATCCGTGCTGGCCGGCCAGGTCGTCGCGCTCAGCCTGAGCGTCGGGTTCGACCTGTACGACCCCAACTTCGGGGCCTCGCCGGTCAACCTCGAGGACCTCGTCGTGGCCGACCCGCTCAGCCCGTACTACGGCTGGACGGTCCAGCAGGTGCTGGCCGCGGCCAACTCGATACTCGGCGGCGGCCCCGGCGACCCGTCGCAGGTCAACGCCGCGGTGTCGAGCATCAACGAGAACTTCGTTGACGGCATCATCAGCAACGGGTTCCTCGAGCTGCCTTGAATACGGTCCGCAACGGTGCGGGGCAGGGCTTTGGCCCTGCCCCGCGCTCATTTGCCGTCCCGGCGC
This sequence comes from bacterium, assembly GCA_046485245.1. Lineage (GTDB taxonomy): Bacteria > Hydrothermota > Tepidihabitantia > Tepidihabitantales > Tepidihabitantaceae > CBFGJX01. The sequence goes on along the minus strand of JAWOHG010000166.1, from coordinate 1,076 downwards.
TATATCTGCTCTTCGTCGAAGAACAGGTTGACGTACTCGACGCCGGACGTGCGGTTCAGTTCGCTGATCAGCTCCTGTGCCTTGTCCTTGTGCTTGAGCCGGACGTAGAAGGTGAGCTCGACGAGGTCGGTGTCCCCGAGCGTGCGGACGTTGACCGGCGTCAGCTTGGCGCAGTGGCGGTCGAGTACGGACTGGTACGGCGGCGGCTGGGCCGGGCCCGTCCGGAAGTTGAACTGCAGCAGGTAGTCGTCGCGGCGCGGCGTGCCGAAGCGCGTCTTGTACAGCAGCAGGATGGCCAGCCCGATGGCCAGCGTGCCGACGATGGCGACCGAGTAGAACCCGACGCCGGCGGCCATCCCGACGCCCAGCGCAAGGAACACGTAGACCACGTCCTGCGTGTTCTTCACCGCGTGGCGGAACCGCACGACCGACAGCGCACCGACCAGCCCGAACGCCCGCGCGAGGTTGTTGCCGATGACCATTATCACGACCGCGGTCGCCATCGAAAGCAGTATCAGCGTGTTCGTGTAGGCGACCGAGTACCCCGGCCCGCGGTAGGTGCGCCGGTACAGCCAGGCCACGGCCGCGCCGCAGACAAAGGCCACGCCGACCTTGACCAGCACGAACGGGCCGCTGACCGGCAGCAGTTGCAGTTCGCTCACCAGCGTTCTCAGCGCTTCCATTCTCATCCTCTCCCGCGGCGAACCGGCGCCGCGCCGTCAAATCGGCAATCCTGCAGGCCCGAGCGGGTCACGACACGGTCCCGGGGAACTCCACCGTGTGGCCGACCCCGAGCCAGAGTTTCTTCTCGCGCCGGTGCACCTCGATGCCGGTCGCGTACTTGGAGAACGCCAGCCCCACGAGGTCGAACCGCCGGATGACGTCGCGCACCCAGAACGGCAGCTTCATGTAGAACTTCACCTCGAAGATGAAATGCCCGGGGACGAGGAACTTCATCTCGCGGTCCTCGTACAGCGACCCGAGCTCGGGGTAGATGCGGCTGCGCACGTTGTCGCCAAGCGGATGACGCTGCCAGATCAGTTCGCCGTCGCGCCAAACCTCCCGCACCCGATGGA
>JAWOHG010000064.1:0-13597 GCA_046485245.1 bacterium | reverse complement strand
TGACACAGGGTTGCGGTTTGCCGGTGGGCACGGTAAAGGCCCGTTCATCCGCGGCACCGCGTACAGGTCGACGTACTCTTCGCGGAACGTACCGGGCACTACGCGGGGCCGGGCTTGGCCGGCTTGGGGATGTGCTTCTCGATTTCGGCCCGGAGTTCGGTGATGCCGGTGCCCTCGAGCGCCGAGACGTGCACGACCGGCGCGTCGGCCTCAAGCTCGGCCGGAGCGATGTCGGCCTTGTTCAGGGCGACCACGCGTGGCCGGTCGAGCATCTTCGGGTTGTAGCTTCGCAGTTCGTCGCAGAGCACCCGGTAATCCTCGGCCGCGGTGCCGCTCGAACCGTCGACGACAAACACCAGCATCCGGGTGCGCTCGATGTGGCGCAGGAACCACAGCCCGAGCCCCTTGCCCTCGTGCGCGCCCTCGATGATGCCCGGCATGTCCGCGACCGTGAACCGGAAGTCGCGCGTCTGCATCACGCCGAGGTTCGGGGTGAGCGTGGTGAAAGGGTAGCTTGCGACTTTGGGATGGGCGCGCGTCAGCGCCGAGAGCAGGGTCGACTTGCCGGCGTTGGGCAGGCCGACAAAGCCGATGTCGGCCAGCAGGCGCAACACCAGCCGCACCCGGCGTTCCTCGGCCGGCTTGCCTTCCTCGCGTATCCGCGGCGACTGCCGCGTCGAGGTGGCGAACCGGGCGTTGCCCCGGCCGCCCTGGCCGCCGCGCGCCGCGACGAATTCGGCGTCCGGCCGGACCAGCTCGCCCAGCTTCACGCCGCTCGCCTCGTCGAACACGTCGGTGCCCAGCGGCACCGGCACCCGCACGTCCTCGCCGTTGTGGCCGTGCCGGTTCGAGCCCATCCCGTGCTGGCCGCGCGTCGCCCGGTAGGTACGGCGGTACTCGAGGTCGGCCAGCGACTGCAGGTTGGCGCTGCCGAAGAGAATCACCGACCCGCCGTCGCCGCCGTCGCCGCCGTCCGGCCCGCCCTTGGGCACGTACTTCTCGCGCCGGAACGAGATGGCGCCGTCGCCGCCGCGGCCGGCCCGCACGAGGATGACGCACTGGTCGACGAAACGCACCGGGTTACTTCCGCTTCCGGGGCTGAAACTTGGCCCGCAGGGCGCGCGCGACCGGCTCGGGCACGAAGCAGCCCACCTCGCCGCGCCGGCTCGCCAACTCGCGCACCAGCGACGAGCTGAGGTAGAAGTACTTCTCCGAGGGCAGGAAAAACACCGTCTCGAACTCCGGCGCCAGCTTGCGGTTGGTCAGCGCCATCTGGAACTCGTAGTCGAAGTCCATCACCGCCCGCATCCCGCGCACAACCGCGGTCGCGCCGGTCTCGCGCACGAGGTCGACGAGCAGCGTGTCGAAGCCCTGCACCTCAACGTTCGCCAGCCCTTCAGTCGCCTGCCTGGCCAGCCGCACGCGCTCCCGCCACGTGAACAGCGGGTGCTTCTCCTCGCGCCGCGCCACCGCCACCACGACCCGGTCGAACAGCCGGGCCGCCCGGCGCGCCACGTCGAGGTGGCCGAGGGTGATCGGGTCGAAACTGCCCGGGTAAACCGCCGTCTTCATTCCGGCCTCCTGATTATCGTCACCAGTGTGTCTCCGTACTTCGCCTGCTTGAGAACGCTCCAGCCCTCGGGCGCGGCCGGCGGCTCGGCCGCGGCGTGCTCCACGACCAGGACTCCGCCCGGCGCGACAAGGCCGTGCGCCGCCACCGCGGCCACGCACTCGCCGACCAGACCCTTGCGATAGGGCGGGTCGGCAATCACGATGTCGAACTCCTGCCCCGCAAGCCGCCCGAGCGCGCCGGGCAGCGTGCCGCGCACTGTCTCGGCCTCCGCGATGCCCGCGAGGTTGGCCCGCAGGCAGCGCAGTGTCGCCGCGTCGCGCTCGACAAACACCGCCCGGGCCGCGCCCCGCGACAGCGCCTCGAGCCCGAGCGACCCGCCCCCGGCGAAAAGGTCCAGCACCAAAGCCCCGGCGATTCGGTCGGCCAGGATGTTGAATATCGCCTGCCGGGTGATGTCCTTGGTCGGCCGCAGGCCCGCGCGGGGGTAGGCCAACTCGCGCCCCTTGAAACGGCCGGAACGGACGCGCATCGGCTGACTATAGCCCCGCGGGTGTATGGGTCAAGACCATCGTCCATTGTCGAATGTCGATTGTCGAATGTCGAATGCCCGGCGTGCTCACTGCTCACTGTCTCCAGCCTGCGGCTTACAGCTGACGGCTTGCGGCCGACCCGTCAGTCCGCACTGCGTCCCCGCGGGGGCACACCCGGGCCGCGCCAACTGTTTGCTGTTCACTGTTGACTGTTCACTGCTGACTGCAATCCGCCATTCGCCCTCGTCCCTGCCCGTCTCCGCCGTTTTGCGCTCCCCGATTTGACCTTTGCACTTTGGCTTATCCTTGGCCAGTCCTCCCTGTTCTTGACTCCCCTATCCCCACTTCTATACTACCGGGATGCCCGGCCCGCCCCGACCCCTGAGCCGAACCCAGACCCCGGACGGCCTATGGTTCCGGTGCGAGGGCTGCAGCGAAATCCTCTACCGCAAGACCCTTGAAACCAACTCCTTCGTCTGCACGCGCTGCGGCCGGCACTTCCGCATAACTCCCGAGCAATACATCAGTTACCTTCTCGACGAAGGCAAGCTCGAGGAATTCGACGCCGACCTGCACAGCACCAACCCGCTCGACTTCCCCAAGTACAGCGAGAAGCTCAAGGAAGATGCGGCCAAGACCGGGCACGCCGACGCCGTCATCTGCGGCCGCGGCAAGATGGGCGGCATCCCGGTCGTGCTGGCCGGGATGGACTTCCGGTTCATCGGCGGCTCGATGGGCTCGGTCGTGGGCGAAAAGGTCGCCCGCGCCATCCGCATCGCCCGCATCGAGCGCCGGCCCCTGCTCATCATCGCCACCAGCGGCGGCGCCCGGATGCAGGAGGGCATCTACTCGCTGATGCAAATGGCCAAGACCTCGGCCGAGCTCGGCCTGCTGCGTGCGGAGCGCGTGCCCTACATCGCCCTGCCCGTCGACCCCTGCACCGGCGGCATCACCGCTTCCTTCGCGATGCTCGGCGACGTGAACATCTCCGAGCCGGGCGCGCTCATCGGGTTCGCCGGCCGGCGCACCATCGAGGGCACCATCGGCGAAAAGCTGCCCGAGGGTTTCCAGACCGCCGAGTTCGTCCTGAAGCACGGCCAGCTCGACGCGGTCGTGCCCCGGCGCGACCTGCGCGACACCATCATCCGCATCCTGTCCATCATCTGGACCAAGCCCGCGTGAGCCGCGTACTCTTCAAGGACCTGACCAAGGTCTTCGACAAGGGCGTGGTCGCGGTCGACCACGTTTCCTTCGAGGTCGCGGACAAGGAGTTCTTCGTGCTGGTCGGCCCGTCCGGCTGCGGCAAGTCGACCACCCTGCGCCTGGTCGCCGGGCTGGAGGAAGCCACCTCGGGCGAGATATGGATCGGCGACCGGGCGGTCACCGACGTCGAGCCGCGCGACCGCGACATCGCGATGGTGTTCCAGAACTACGCGCTCTACCCGCACATGACCGTGGCCGGAAACCTCGCCTTCGCGCTCAAGCTGCGCAAGACCCCGCGCGAGGAAATCCGCCGCCGGGTCGACGAGACCGCGCGCATCCTCGGCATCAGCGAGCTGCTCGAGCGCAAGCCGGCCGCGCTCTCCGGCGGCCAGCGCCAGCGCGTCGCGCTCGGCCGCGCCATCGTCCGCAACCCCAAGGTCTTCCTGTTCGACGAGCCGCTCTCCAACCTCGACGCCAAGCTGCGCGTCGGGATGCGGGCCGAGCTCGCCCGCATCCACCGCAAGCTCGAGACCACCGCCTTCTACGTCACCCACGACCAGGTCGAGGCGATGACCCTCGGCCAGCGCATCGGCGTGATGAAGGACGGCAAGCTGCTCCAGCTCGCCGACTCGATGAGCTTGTACAACCGGCCGGTCAACCGGTTCGTGGCCGGCTTCATCGGGTCGCCGCCGATGAACTTCCTTTCCGGCCGCGTCGAAGCGGGCAGCCCGCCCCGGTTCGTCTGCGGCGCGCTCTCCTTCGACCTGCCCCCGGCGCTCGCATCGGCGCTGGCCGGTCACGCGGGCAAGCCGGTCACGCTCGGCGTGAGACCCGAGGACATCCGCATCGGCGCCGGCGTCGGATGGCGCGCCGGCATCGAAGTCGCCGAACAGATGGGCAACGAGAACATCCTCTACCTCAAGCTCGGCAACGAGACCCTGGTCGCCCGGGTCCCGCCGGATTACCAATCCCGGCCCGGCGAGGGCATCGACATCGCCTTCAACCTCGACCGGGTCCACTTCTTCGACGGCGCCACCGAGGCCACGCTCGTCTAGCGACCCCGCTTCCCCCTCCTCTCCTTGACATCGGCCCACGGGCTCATACGATGCTCTGACGCGCGAACGTGTCGTGGTGTGATGACTGACCAAACCCCGAAGCCGCAGCCGCCCGAGCCTGCCCGGTGGGCAGACGACTGCCGCGTGCTCTCATTCGGCCCCCACAACCTGCTGCAATGCGGCCCGGCCAACACCCTGCGCACCGACCAGCCCGGCGCGCTCTTCCTCCTGGCCGACGACTTCGCGCTGGTCGGCGACACGGCCGAGGCCATCGACGAGATGCGCCGGCAGTGGCCGGTCGTCGTCGACGTCCCGCCGCACCTGCCCGAGGACTAGCCGTGGAACAGCGCCCCATCCAGGTCTTCTGCGACGTCTGCTCGCGCGGCGTGCTCGTGTGGAAAGAGTCGATGTACCGGTGCCCGGCCTGCGGTAAGCAGGTCTGCGTCGATTGCTTCGACCGCAACCTGCGCAAGTGCCACGCCTGCGCCGGACCCGAGCGCGAACAGCTCCGCCTCCAGCGCGAGAACGCGGCCCTGCTCGACGAGGAACGCCGCATCGCGGCGATGCACGCGCGGCGGCTCCAGGCCACGTGGGGCGGCATCCTCGGCGCCCTCGCCGTTGTCCTCGGTTCGGCCCTGGTCACCTGGCTGCTGCTCACCGGCCGCTGCACCCTGCCCCAGCTCCCCCGCCTGTTCCGCTAGCCCGCCCCGGCCGCGGCCTCCGATTTGCGATTTGCAGTCTGCAATCTGCATTCTCTCTCTCCTCTCTCTTCTCTCTCTTCTCTCCTCTCTGTTCTCTGTCTTCTCTCTTCTCTCTTTTCTCTTCTCTCTCTTTTCTCTTCTCTCTTCTCTCTTCTCTCTACAATCCCTCCCCCACGCCGTCACTTGACAACCCGCCCTGCCCTGTCCTATGATGCATTGGGAGACATGCCAATGCCTGACGCCAAACTGGAACGTACTAACGTCCTGCTCCAGCCGGTGTTCGCGCGGCGGGGAGGGAACGTGACGCCCGACGATTACCTCAAGACCGTGCTCGACCACTACAACCTGCCTGTCGTGCCCCACTCGCCCGTGCCCGATGCGCGCACCGCCATCGAACCGGTCCTGCGGGCATGGGCCGGCCGGTTCCTGCTCGACATCGCCTTCACCGGCTCGTACTGCAAGGGCACGCGCATCCGCGGCGTCACCGACGCCGACCTGCTCGTTTCGCTCGGGCCCAAGACCCCCTGCACGATGAAAGAGCTGTACGGCCGGCTGTTCGCCGCGCTCAAGAAGGCGGGCTTGAACCCGATCGAGGGCGGCGTGTCGGTCGACGTCACGGTCCACGGCGTGAAGTTCGACATCATCCCGGGCCGCCGCCAGTGGGGCGCCGCGGCCAACCACGAGATATTCCGGACCGAGCGCGAGAAGCCCATCATCACCGACCTCGAGATTCACGTCGACCGAATCCGCCACTCGCACCGGCTCGACGAAATCCGCGCGACAAAGATCTGGGCCCAGAACCACAATCTGCGCTTCCCCTCGTTCTACCTCGAGCTGACCGTGATGGCGGCGCTCGCGACCCGCCCCGCCGGCTCGACGGCCGAGAGCTTCCTCGCGGTGCTCGAGTACCTGCGCGACCGGTTCGCCAACTCGCGCGTCGTCGACCCGGCCAACCACCGCAACGCCATCTCCGACGACCTGCTCCTGCACGAGCGGCTGGCCATCGCCGACGCCGCCGCGGCCACGCTCAAGCGGTCGGCCTGGGACCGCATCGTCTGGGTCACGGCCTGAGGGCCGCGCCCCGGCCGTTGACACCGTTCCTGTCATAGTCTATAATTACTGTTAGTGGAACCGCGAGCCTGCAAAGACCTCGCCGGCCGCTGCGGGATGTACTGCGGCGCCTGCGAGATTCATCGCGCCTATGCCGACGGCGGCAAGGTGCGCATCGACGTAGCCAAAAAGCACAACTGCCTGCCGGCCGACGTCCGGTGCAAGGGCTGCCGCGCGGTCCACGTCATTGGCTGGTCCCGGTCCGAGGACTGGGGCCGCAACTGCGCCATCCTCAACTGCCTCAAACGGCGCGGCATCGAGACCTGCCACGACTGCACGAGCATCCTCTCCTGCGACCGCTGGCTCGCGCTGCACGGCGAATGCTACGCCAAGGGCATCGACCTGAAGGCCAACCTCATTGCGGTGAGCCGGCAGGGCCCCGACGCATTCGTCCAGGAGATGGACAAGCGCTGGCGGTGCCAGCACTGCGGCAAGCCCATCGCCGCCTCTGCCGACGACAACCGCTGCCACCACTGCGGCCAGTTCAACCTCTAGCCCCGCCCCGCGAACCAGGCCTCGACCGCGGCCCGGACCCGCGCCGCCGCGTCCGGCAGCAGGTTCTTCTCTGCCTGCCAGCGGTCCAGCCGTTCAACCGCCCGCGCCCGCCAGTACCGGCTCTTGCGAGTGCGCTTGAGCGCGGCCAGCGTCATCCGCCCCAGCGTGACCAGCGGCAGGAATTGCGCCGAACCGCGCTCTATCCCGGCCGCGGCCAGCTCCCGCTCCAGCACGACGCGCAGTCCCGCATCCTCGCGCGTGGCCCGGCCCCGCCGCGCGGCCTGCGCCGCGAGCCGGCCCAGCTCCCGCCCCGAAGGCGCCGCCGAACCCCGGCTACGCACCAGCCCGGCCGCGTAGCGCGTCGCCGCTTCGAGCGCGTCCGGCGGCAGGTTCGCATCGTTCGCCACGACCGCCTGACGCAGCCGCTCGGTCGCCGTACTCGCCCGCGCCGTGTAGGCGTACAGCAGGTCCCCCAGGTCATCTATGCCTGCCCCGCACGACCGCAGGTAGTCCAGAACCGCGATGATGCTCGGCGCGCCGCCGAGTCCCTGCTCAAGCCGACTCACGACCTGCTGGCGCACTCCCCTGCCGCCCTTAATCGCTCGCGCCGCGTCCTTCTGGCTGAGCCCGGCCCTCTCCCGCAATTCGCGCAGCTTCTGCCCGAGCAGCAGAAGGAACATCTCGCGCTCAATCGCCCGTCCGGCAGTGTCTGCCATCTGGCGATGATACATCATATTTGTTGTAAATCAATAGCGAAGCTGCAGACTCTAACTGATTACATTACAAGGTGATAGGCGCACAGCCCGATGTCACCGGGGCCAATCCCCAATCGACTGACGGGCAGGGTCGTAGCGCGAGCCAACCTGTCGGCCTGTATCTCTTCCTGACTGCCAGGAAAGCGACAGACCTGCAGCCCTCGACTCAGGTGAGTGAAGGGCGCAGGTTGCGGCCGAGCGCTGGTTCCGGCTCAACCGCCAAGCTTCCAGCCGAACCTGTGTTCAGCGACCACCACGACCGCTGTGCAAACGGAGACGCCTGCCGACTTGTCGGCGTTCGCGCCGACCGCAACGCCGGCGCGGACGCAGACCCGGCAATCAATGGTTGACCCGCCTCACGGGCGCTTCTACAATCTCTTTGCAGGGGCCCGGCCCCTGCGGGCGTTTCTGAGGCAACAACGAATCCGCGCCCCATTGCGGGCGAAAGGAGCCTTTAGATATGAAGCAGTCCGCTGTGCTGTTTGCCGTCCTGCTCGCGTTCTCTTCGGTCGGCCTTGCCGACTGGGTGAACGTCGGGCCCGAGGGCGGCCCGGTATACTCGGCGGCGGTCGCCCCGACCACGCCGCCGACGCTGTACGTCGGCGCGTCCACGGCCGGCACGCCGGTGATGCGGTCCACCGACAACGGCTCGACCTGGGACGCGTCCGGCGCGGCCCTGTCCAACCGGCCCGAGCAACTCGCGGTTCACCCGACCGACCCGAACAAGGTCTACGCGGTGTCCTACTCCTACTTCTACCACTCGGCCGACCGCGCCGCCACCTGGAACCAGGTCTACCTGGGCACGAACACCTACGGCAACGACATCGTCATCAATCCCGCCAACCCGCAGGTCATCTACCTGCCCGGGTACAAGTACAACGGCACGGCCTGGAAGCCGAGCATGGCCAAGAGCACCGACGGCGGCGCGACCTGGGCCTGGACCCAGGTCGACACCATCACCACCACCACGGTGTACGCGGCCGTCATCGACCCGGCCGACACCTGCGTGCTCTATTTCGGCGCGTACTACAACAGCGTCACCATCGTCTACAAGTCGACCGACTGCGGCGCCACCTGGTCCCGCCACGACTTCCCGGCCAACGCCTACTACATCTACTCCTTCTACATCGACCCGGCCAGCCACAACACCGTGCTCGCCGGCACGCTCTACGGCGTATACCGCTCGACTGACGCCGGCCTGACCTGGGTCCGCCAGAGCACCAACAACTACAACTACCGCATCGTCCGCGACCCGGTCAACCCCAACGTTCTGTACTCGGCGGCCTACTCGCGCATCTACCGCTCGACCGACGCCGGCCTGACCTGGAACGCATACGGCACCGGCATCGCCGGCACGACCATCCGCACCGTTGTCGCCCTGCCCGGCTCCAGTTCCACCCTGCTCGCCGGCTCGACCGCCGGGATGCACCGCTCGACCGACGCCGGCCTGACCTGGAACGCGGTCAACTCCGGCATCGTCATCGGTCGGATACCGGTCGTCGCCCACGTGCCCGGCGTGCCCGGCGCGACCCGCATCGAGTTTGTCGATTACGACAACTTCAAGACCACCGACAACGGCGCGACGTGGCAGTCCGCGGCCACGCCGCTCTCCTGCGGCAACGTCTGCAATATCGCCTTCGCCCCGTCCGACGGTCAACGCGTCTGGATGCTCGAAGGCTCGGGCTGAGGCACCGCCGAGCTCTTCAAGAGCACCGACGGCGGAGCCGTCTGGACAACAATCACCGGCTGGCTTAACGACGGCGGCTATGTCGCCGTTTCTCCCCACAGCTCGAACATCGTCGCCTGCGTCGGCAACGTCTACAACGCGGCGTACTTCGTCGGCATCGACATCACCACCGACAACGGCGCGACCTGGCAGCGCGACACCCTGTCGCTCGGCACGCGCGCCTGGGCCGTCGCCTTCGACGCGGCCGACCCCAACCGCATCTACGTCGGCGGCGACTCGGCCTACTCCTACCCGGCCCTGGTGGTCACCACCGACCTCGGCGCGACCTGGACCCAGAGCCGCACCGGTATGACCGGGGCCGTGAACGCACTCGTCGCGGACCCGGCTGACCCGAACCGCCTGTACTCGGGCAACAGCACGGGCGTGTTCCGCTCGACCGACCGCGGCGCGACCTGGACCCTGACCACGCTGACCCGCAACACGAAGTCGATAGTCATCGACGAGGGCAACACCGCCATACTCTACGCCGGCACCTACGGCCACGGCGTGCAGCGCTCGACCGACGGCGGGACCACCTGGACCGACTTCTCGACCGGCCTGACCAACAACAAAGTGCTCTCGCTCGCCCTGCGTTCCAGCGACGGCACCCTGATGGCCGGCACCGAGGGCGGCTCGGTGTTCCGCACCGGCGTCCCGACCGCAATCGCCCAGCCGAGGCAGGCTCCTGTCCCGCGCCGCGAGCTCACGTTCTCGCCCAACCCGCTCCGCGGTGAAGGCGTCATCGAGTTCGCGCCGCGAGTCGCCGGCCCGGTCACGGCCGCGGTGTATGACCACTCGGGCCGCTGCGTGCTCGAACTCGGCACCCGCACCCTGACCGCCGCGCCTGCGTCCTGGCGCGTTGATGCGCGCGAGCTGGCCGCCGGCACCTACTTCGTGCGCCTTGCCGGCCCGGACGGCACGCGTACTGCCCGTTTCGTCAAGGCCGACTAGCGGCCCACTCAGCAGTCAACCGGCCCGCCACCTGGCGGGCCGGCTCTGTTTTGTCTGCCCGGCCGGGCCGCGGCTTGCGGCTCATTGGGCATTGACGGGCGCGGTGCGAACACCTACAATCACCGCGCAGGGGTCTTGCCCCTGTCGATTCTTCGACGGCAACCGCTTATCCGCGCCCCGCCTGGGGCGAAAGGAGCTTCGATTATGAGAAGGTCAGTTGCCTGCATCGCCGCGCTGCTCGCGCTCGGCTCAATCGGACTCGCCGACTGGGTGAGTACGGGACCGAACGGCGGCCCGGTCTACTCGGGCGCGACCGCGGCCGGCACCTCACCGGCCCTGTACGTCGCCTCGACCAACACCAGCTACCCGCTGCTGAAATCCACCGACGCCGGCGCCAGCTGGGCAACCGCGGGCGCGGCGCTCACCAACTACCCGCGCTACCTTGCCGCCCACCCGACCGACCCCAACATCCTCTATGGCGTGGTCAGCTCCAGCTTCTACCGCACGACCAACGGCGGCACGAACTGGCTGACCTCCTCGCTCGGCTCCAACAACAACGGCTCCTGGATTGCGGTCAACCCGCTCAATCCCCAGACCATCTACGTGCCGACCTACAAGTACGACGGCAGCGCCTGGAAGTTCGCCTGCACCAAGAGCACCGACGGCGGCGCCACGTGGGCCGCGACCCAGCTCGACACCAGCACCGGTTCGACCGTCTACTCGGGCGCCATCGACCCGGTCGACACCTGCGTGGTCTACGTCGGCGCGTACAGCAACAGCATCACCCGCGTCTACAAGTCGACCGACTGCGGCGCCACCTGGGCCCGCACCGACTTCCCGGCCAACGCCTACTACATCTACTCGATGCTCGTCCACCCGGTTGACCACAACACAATCCTCGCCGGCACGCTCTACGGCGTGTACCGCTCGACCGACGCCGGCGCCACCTGGACCCGCCAGAGCACCAACAACTACAACTACGCGCTCGCCTGCGCCCCGGACAACCCGGACATCATCTACTCGGCGGCCTACACCGGGTTCTGGCGCTCGACCGACCGCGGCGCGACCTGGGCCAACTCCTCCGCGGGCATCCGCGGCACGACCATCCGTGTCGCGCTCACCCTGCCCGGCGCCAACGGCACCGTGCTCTGCGGCTCCACCGGCGGGATGTTCCGTTCCACCGACTACGGCGTCACCTGGGCCGACGCCAACACCGGCATCATCATGGGCAAGATACCGGTCGTCGCCCACGTGCCCGGGGTGCCCGGCGCGACCCGCGCCGAGTTCATCGACTACGACAACTTCATGACGACCGACAATGGCGCGACCTGGCAGACTGCGACCACGCCGCTCTCCTGCGGCAACGTCTGCGCCATCGCCTTTGCCCCGGCCGACCCGCAACGCGTCTGGATGCTCGAAGGCTCGGGCTGAGGCAACGCCGAGCTCTTCAAGAGCACCGACGGCGGAGCCGTCTGGCAAACAGTCACGACCTCACTCGCTGACGGGGGTTCGGTCGCCGTATCGCCCCACGACCCCGACGTCGTCTTCGGCGTCGGCCACACCTACAGCGCCGCCTACCGCATCGGCGTGATGCACACCACCGACGCCGGCACGACCTGGCAGCGCGACACCATCGCGCTCGGTTCGCACGGCTACTGCATCGCCTTCGACCCGGTCGATTCGGCACGCGTCTACATCGGCGGCGACTCGGCATCGACCACCTACTCGTCGCTCCTGGTCACGACCGACCTCGGCGAAACCTGGACCCAGAGCCGCACCGGCCTGACCGGCGTGGTCTACACTCTCGCGGTCGACCCGGACGACCCGGACCGGCTGTACGCCGGCACCTCGACCGGCGCGTTCCGTTCCACCGACCGCGGCGCGACCTGGTCGGCCACCCCGCTCGTGCGCAACACCCGGTCGATAGCCGCGGACAACGGCGGCACTGTCTACGCCGGCACCTACGGCTACGGCGTGCACCGCTCGACCGACGGCGGAGTCACCTGGACCGAGTTCTCCACCGGCCTTGCGAACAACAAGGTACTCTCGCTCGCGCTGCGCCGCGAGGACGGCACGCTGATGGCCGGCACCGAGGGTGGCTCGGTGTTCCGCACCGGCGTCCCGACCGCACTCGCCGAACCCGGCAATCGACCTTCGACAATCGTCAGTCGCAAGTCCATCTCGGTCTCGCCCAACCCGCTCCGCGGTGAAGGCGTCATCGAGTTCGCGCCGCGCGTCACCGGCCCGGTCACGGCCGCGGTGTATGACCACTCGGGCCGCTGCGTGCTCGAACTCGGCACCCGCACCCTGACCGCCGCGCCCGCATCCTGGCGCGTCGACGCACGCGAACTGGCCGCCGGCACTTACTTCGTGCGCCTCGCCGGCCCGGACGGCACGCGCACCGCCCGCTTCGTCAAGGCCGACTAGCGGCCTGCCCGAAAGTCAACCGGCCCGCCTCTCGGCGGGCCGGCTCTTCTGAATCTCTCTCGGCCGCTACTCGGCCAGCACCAGCAGAACCGCGGCACCCGACCCGGCGGCACGGCAGACGTACACGCCCGGTGCGACACGCCGTCCCTGCTCGTCCGTGCCGGTCCAGGCGGCCGTGCCGCGGCTGTCCAATGCTAGGACTCGCACCAGCCGCCCGCTTGCGTCAAACACGCGGACCGCGGCCCCACGCTGTCCGTCGAGCGAGAACTGCACGCGGCTCCGCGCCGGGTTGGGCCACGCCCGCAGGCCTGCCCGCGGCGCCTCCGCCGCACGCCGCTCGTTCACCGCCGTGTTCGGGCCCTCGTAACCGTACAGGCCGGTGCGCCAGATGTCGTGCTGCAGGGTCGGCCAGTCCAGCCGCCCCGGCTCGACCGCGGCCGTGTCCGCCTCGAAGAGCCACCACTGTGACCAGCGGTAGGTCGGCCCGATGCAGAACTCGACCCGGCCGTCGCCGTCGACATCGCCGCAGGTCGCATCCGACATCGTCGTGCCGACCGTGTCGTCGAAGAGCGGCCGGCCTGCGCAGTCCAGCACCCACATCGGCCGCAGCGAGTCGTTGGGGTTGTTCTGCTTCACCTCGGCAAACACCGTTTCCAGCAGCCCGTCGCCGTCGAAATCGCAGATGCCGGGCGACGAAACGATGTAGTAACCGCTCGCCACGGCATACGACCACTGGTCCCGTCCCGTGGCGCCGTTGAAGCAGCGCATCGCCGGCCCGAGCGCCACGACCACGTCCAGCGTGTCGTCGTTGTCGACGTCGGCGATTGCCGGGTACGACGCGGCGTGCTCGGTGATGCGGCGAATCCACTGCTCGGCGCCGCGGTGGTCGACGCAGAACACGCCCCAGTAGTTCGCGGCGCCCACGACCTCGAGCGAGTCGTCGCCGTCCAGGTCCGCGACCGCGGCCGAAGCGCACTGCCAGCCGTTGATGCCCGACCCGGCCGTGTAGGACACCTGCCCCAGCACCTCGAGCCGGCCGTCGCAGTCGAGGTCGGCGACCGTCGGGGTCCC
>JAWOHG010000260.1:0-7376 GCA_046485245.1 bacterium | reverse complement strand
ACTGTCCCAGCGAGCGCCTTGCCCGTGGCCTTGTCGGACACCTTGCCGCTGAGCGCGGTCCTCTTGGTGGCGGTGGACACCAGCTCGAACCTGGCGCTGGCGACCTTGTCTTCCTCGACCGCGACCGTCTGCGAACCGGGGTAGTAGCCGTCGGCAGAGGCCGAAACGGTGTACACGCCGACCGGCACGTTCTCGACCTTGAAGGTACCGGTCGCCGGGTCGTCGTCGACCTCCGGGACTTCGGTGCCGGGGATTGAGATGCGCGCCGCCAGCGGCTTTTTGGTCGTGGCGTCGATGACGCCGCCGGCAATCACACCGTAGGCGGCCAGCGGCCGAAGCTTGAACTCGTGCATCGTGACGGCGCCCTTGCGCACGTCAAGCGGAACCGACTGCGACTGGTATCCACGGGCGCCGACCTTGACCACCGTCACGCCGGTCAGAACCTTCTTGACCTCGAAGACGCCGGAAGCGTCGGTGGTGAACCCGGGCATCTCGTCGTCCTCCGGGAACTCGACGTTCGCCCTGAGCATGGCGCCGGTCTTCTCGTCGGTCACCCTGCCGGTAATCGTGCCGTACTGCGGCTTGGCCCGCGCGCCGAACGGCGTCGCGAGGGAGAAGCCGGCAATCAGCTCGTTGTTGGCCTTCTCGCCGAGCGCGAAGCTGTAGGCCGCCTTGAACGAGACGGCGCTGACGTTGCCGAACACGACGCCGGGCGTCAGGTAGACGTTGCCGGAGTCGGTGTCGAAGATGCCCGAGGAAATCGCCGTCTGCCGTGAGAGTATCTCACCGAACAGCGCGAAGCCGCGGCCGGCCAGTTCGATGCCCAGTCCGTAGCGGGTCTCGTCGTTTATCTTGCCGTAGTTGAACATCAGGTTGGGCATGGTCGGCAGCACGTCCTGGAGTTGCACGGTCGCGAGGGCGGCCCACGCGAACGGCGAGTTGTTGCCGGTGCCCGCCTGCGGCAGCGCGTACTGGTCGAGCCAGGTCGTGCCTTCCCGGGCGGCCCGGCCCGACGTGAACGTGTAGTTGCCGGTAAAGCCCAGCTTCAAGACCGGCAGGACCGGCACCGACAGCTTGCCGCCGGCCTTGAGGTCGTGCGTCGACATCGTGAAGCCGCCGCCTTGCTCAGTCTTCGGGGTCTGGAACACCCCGCCCCACGAGCTGAACAGCTCCAGGGCGACGTACTTTGTGACCAGTGGCGCGTAGCTCAGCTCGGGCGCGATCACGTCCGCGACCCAGCCCCTGGTTTTCGGGCCGGCCACCGGGAACTTCGGGTTGCGCCCGAGCGCGTGCACCGATATGGTCAGCCCGGCCTCATCTTCCACGAGCGCGTTCTGAACGCGCAGCAATCCCCGCCCGCCGCCGATGCCCGGGTAAGCGAGCATGACCGCAGGCAGCGCCACGAGGAGCAGCGCCACCAATGACACGGTTCTCTTCATCTTTCCTCCTGAGTTAGACAGACTTCTTTCCGACTCAAACATCTTGCGCTATCTCCGGGGCGGCAGGCCGGCAATGATGCTGTCCACCTTTGCGAACCTCAGCCAGCTCCGGTCGGAGCTTATCACGATAACAACCGCGAGCCCGGCGCCGAGATAGACCACGCCGAGCGCCAGCAGCACCAGCGCCTTGGCCGGCAGGCTCCAGGGCAACCAGGCAAAGATCGCGACGTGGATGAACACGAACCCGCCCAGCGCCAGCAGCATGGCAAGCGCCAGCCCGAGCACGGCGACGAACGCCCGGCGCACTTTCCTGACGCCGGCGACGTAGAGCGCGGCCGCCTCGGTCTTCAGGAAGTCCAGAGCGTCGTCTATCCAGCGTCCGAACAGCGCCGATATGATGCGCAGGATGAACTTCATCGCGTGGTCCGTCTACCGCCGGTGGCCAAGCATCAGCCCGATGAGCAGGCCGCCCACCGCCGCGCCGCCGACGTAGTACCACGGGTGCTTGCGCACCGAATGGTTGACGGTCGTGGCGGCCAGGTGCGACACTTCGCCGACTTCCCGGCCCTGCTCCTTGACCCAGTTGGCCGACGCGTTGGCCGCTCCGCCGAACGCCGACCCGAGGTCGGTGTACTTCTCCGAAAGCAGCTTCTGCAGGTCCACCCGCCGCTCCTTCGCGGCTTCGTTCAGGTGGGACAGGGCCTCGTCGAGCTTCTCGGTAGTGACTGTCGCGTGCGTCATAGTTTCTCCTTCACTTCTCTTGTTCGTTGCCGACCGTTCGGCCGCCTTGTCGATGGTCAGCTCTCTCTGCACAGAGGCTAGACTCTCCGCCGAGTCACCAGCCGAACGACGACCACAATGAGCGCGATCACTATCAACAGGTGAATGAACGGCGTGCTGATGTTGAACGCGAAGAAGCCCAGCGCCCACAGCACCAGCAGTATCAGGGCTATTGTCCAGAACATTGGTTTACCCGCCTTTCCTTAGTCAGACTTTCATCGGTCACGGAATCTTCTTGCCCTTCACCAGCCGGTAGATTATCAGACCCAGGCCGATGACCAGCAGTATATGAACCAGCGGACCACCGATGTGCGCCAGCAGGCCCGCCAGCCACAACACCAGCAGGACAATCGCTATTGCCCAGAACATCTTTCCACCCGCCTTATTCTCTTTCGCGACCATCAGTTCGCTGAGCCGCTGAAGTAGTAGCGGAAGCCGGCTGACCCGCTCGGGCCGAAGAACCCGCGGCTGGCCGGTACACCGGACACATCAAACGTGGGGACCACTTCCACGAACAGGCCGATGGGAACGCTGTTAAACACGTACTCGAGCCCGAACGGAACCCGCAGCCCGATTCTCATGTCCGGGTAGTCGTTATCGTCAGCCATCACGACGCGGGCGCCGACGCCGATGTAGAGCGGTAGATACCCGTCCGCCGACGACTGCATCAGGCTGTTCGTGTGCCAGAGCACGTCGCCGTGGAAGTGGAGTGCCCGGCCATACCACAGGGAGTATCCCAACCCGGCGTCGATCGCGACGCGGGGGCTGGTCCAGACCTTGGCGCTGAGCCCGGAAGGGTTGCCGCCCATCAGGCCCAGGCCGAAGCCCGAGGGCTGGGCGGATGCGACACCAATGCAGATGCCTGCAATGGCAATCGCGGTCAGTATAGTGCGGTTCATGTTCTTCTCTCCTTCTTCTTTGTCACTTTCAAGCACAATGAGTGGGGTCGGCAAGCCGACGGTTTGGAGGCATATGATTCTCCGACAGCCGCCGACCCCGTACCGTACGAGCAGTGGCACAATTGCCCACCCAATCAGCCACGAACGCGACAGCAGACAGTGTGGAACGAGTACCGTCTGGTAGGTACTGTGCGCTGCCGTTCCCCGTGTTCAACTCGCTTCCTTCAACCAACCGTACAAGTGCACGTTGCGTGCCAGCGATGGTCCCGCAGTGAATGTCGCCTCGCCGGCACTGCGCGCCCCTGAAAACTGCCGCCGGCGGCTCCCAAACCGCCGGCGTGACGGGCCCGTTTGTATCTTCAAGGAGACACGGACTTGCCGCCCGGGCCGGAATCCTGCCGTTCAGTGGGGTAAGCCGACTGCTCCGCCTGGCCCTCGGGCCGGGATGTCGGCAATGGCTGGTGCGCCGCGGCTTGCGGCTTGTGGAACCTGATGGTGTAGCCGAGCGCGTCGCCCTCGGTCGTCGACTCTCCGAATCCCGCCTGCATCGCCAGGTGCTTCACTTCCTGCGGCGTGCAGTGGTGCCGGTCCCTGGTGAACTCGGCGATGGACAGCGCGCCGCCGGGCCTGAGCACGCGCAGCGCCTCGGACATTGCTGCGGGCTTGTCCTTCACCGCGCCGACCACCGCCACGAACAGCACCAGGTCGACGTCGGAAATCTCTGCCGGGAGTCGCCCGGCGAGCGCGACGTGGGCTTCGATGTTGTCGACGCCGCTCGCGGCGGCCCTCGTCCGTATTTCCCGTATCATCTCGGGCTTGGCGTCGATGCATATCAGCCTGCCGCCGGGCTGGAGCAGCTTTGCCAGGTCGAACGAGAGATGGCCGAAGCCGGCCCCGACCTCCACGACCGTCATCCCGGGACTGATGCCCATGCGGCTGATGATAGTGCGCGGCGGCGTCACGCGACGGCGGAGCGGGCCGCCAAGCACAGCCGCCAGCCACGGCGGCGTAGCCGACGGAAACAACCTGACCGTGAGGTAGGCGGCCAAAATGGTGCCGCCGACCAGCAGTATCCACATCACGATCCGCAGCGGGGCGGCGGGGTTGAGCAGGATGAGCACGTAGACTGCGGTGAAGCCCGGGGCGAGCGGCAGGAGGCCCAGCAGGATTTTGCCCGCCACGCCGAGCCGGGCGCGCAGCGCGCGGTTGAGGAGCCAGCCGGCCAGCGCCAGCCAGTAGACCGTCAGCACGACCGCGACGAGTTGCAGCGTCGCCGTCATCGAACTAGCCCCGGACCGGCCGCAACAGGGCCGGCCGTACCGCCGGCCGGCGTCACCTGCCGTGCCGTGCTGACCATCGACCGCGGTCGGGCTACAGCGCAGTACCGCATCTTCTGCCTACTTCCCCAGGACTTTCTTCACCTGGCCGACCTTCTCCTGCACCTTGCCGGCCCGCTTCTCGGCCTTGCCCTTACGCTCCAGCTTGCGATTCCCGGCAACCTTGCCCACTGCTTCCTTGACACTGCCCTTCACCTCGTGGAGCTTGCCTTCTCTTTTATCGTGTGCGCTTGATTTCACGTCAATCCTCCAGTTATCTCTCAATCTGCTGATTTGTCGGTTGGTACCCCGATGCCGTCTCCGAGCGGGACGCGGCATCGATGCCGTAACGCTTGAGGATGCGGTACAGGCTGGTTCGCAGGATGCCCAGCTTGGCCGCCGCCTGGGCGACGTTGCCGCCGGTCTGCGCCATCACCCGCTCGATGGACTCGCGCTTGGAGCGCTTGACGTCATCGTCGAGCGTGCTCTCGACCGGCTGGGCATCATCGGCCTGGTCCGGCGGGGCGCGCTCCACGGCCGGGGTTCCTCTCGCCGCCGACCGCGCGCCGCTACCGGACCGAGTCACGGTCAATCGGGGCCAGCCGGTAGTGCCGCGCACCGGTCGCGGCTGCCCTGCTGGTCCCGTCCTCTGGTTGCTGATTCGACAGTCTGAATGCCTGCTCCACCACCGCGGCGGCCGGGCTTGAGTCGTCCGCGGCCGTTGCCCGCCGACCTTCACCTTTGCCGTCGACGCGGTCCATCCACTCTCTTGTTCCTGCAAGGTCCCGCATGTTCATCTCCTCTCGTCCTGCGGCTACGCCGCCTGTCTTTGCGGAGTTTCATCGCCGCCGACCGCGCGCCGCTACCGCACCGAGTCACGGTCAAGCGGGGCCAGCCAGTAGTGCCGCGCACCGGCCGTGGCTGCCCTGCTGGTTCCGTCCTCTGGTTGCTGGTTCGTCGATGTCTGTGCCTGCCCCATTGCTGCGGCGGCCGGGCCCGAGTCGGCCGCGGGCATAGCCCGCCGGCCGTCGCCTCCGCCGTCCGTCCTCGCTTCAATTCCTGCAGAGTTAGGCATGGTAGTCTCCTCTCGTCCTGCGGTTGCGCCGCCTGTCTTTGCGGAATTTCATCGCCTCCAGCAGTCCGCCCTGGGCGCACCCGGCCGGCAAGACCCCGCACCGATTGCCGGGACGCCTCAACTCATCATAAGCACCTTCCGTGCCGTGAGGCCAGGGAACGCTGCGGGGCGAGGTTACCGGCTCGTGCGGGGCAGGGAGGCGAATCGACCCGCCCTTCCCCGAACTTGCGAGGAAACACGAACTGTCTCTGTAAAGAGTCAGCCATTCTCCCTGCGGATACATAAGCGTGTGACGGGGACGGGCAGGCGGGCGGTTGAATGCCGGAATTGGACTGCAAACGCGCGGGGCGGCCACCCCGCCGCCCCGCGCGCTATGGACGGAACGCGGACTAGAAACGATAGTGGATTGTCAGCCCGCAGTCGTGAGTGAAGCCCTCGGCGCCCATGTTCTGTCTCGTGACGCGAAGCTTCCAGACTCCGTCCGCCGGCTCGTTGACGAACTCGGGGAGTATGAGGTCATCCACGTTCAGGTGCGTCAGGTTGAACCCGTCGTAGATGAGCACCAGTGTTCCGGACGGCGAGACGACCCACACGTTGAACTGCTCGCGCTCCAGTGAGTCGAGCGGCATGAAATCGGTCGTGACGAAGATTGAGTCGACCAGGGCGTTAGCCGGGAAAGGACCGTCGGTCTTAAACTCAAACAGGAACACCATTTCGGTTGTGCCGGGATTGAGCAGGCCGCTCGAGTCAGGGGTGAAGCCGTCCAGGTCGAAGTGTTCCCAGGCCCGGGCGTTGAGTGCCTTGTAGGCCGTGTCCGTACCGCCCTGGCCGTCACTGCAGGCCACGCTGACGGTGGCGGACGTTGAGCCGAGGGGCGCGGTCCAGACGACGTTCTCGCCGATGTTGGCCGACAAAGCCCCGGCCGTAACGCTCCACACAAAGGCCAGGGAGTCGTTATCCTCGTCCGTGGCGCTCACGGCGAGCGCGACGGTCTCCCCGGGCCGCACCGTTGTGTCGGGTGTGGCGGTCAGGGAGTTGATGATCGGGTTGTGGTTCAGGACACCTTCATCGCAACCGGTGAGCAGGCCGATCAGTCCCGCCACCACCAGCAACCGGGCGACTATCTTGTGGTTCATTACTTCTCCTCCTAGTCCTTTCCTAGTCCTTTCGAGCATAGCTGCGTATGACTCATCGGCCCTGGTCGTCACATCCGCCAAGGAATGTGTCCTCGCGCCGGGCCTCTGGTCGTCATCTCGTTTTCAGGCACAATATTGTGGGGTCGGCAAGCCGACGGTTTGGAGGCATATGATTCTCCGACAGCCGCCGACCCCGTGCGGGCGGTGGCGTGATTGCCCACCCAATCAGCCATAATGAACGCGACAGCGGACAGTGTGGAACGAGTACCGTCTGGTAGGTACTGTGCGCTGCCATTCCCCTGTTTAACTCGCTTCCTTCAACCAATCGTATATCTGCACGTTGCGTGCCAGCGAATGCCCCACGGCGAATCTCACCTCGCCGGCACTGCGCGCCCCTGGAACTTGTCGTCGGCGGCTCCCAAACCGCCGACCTGGCGGGCCCGTTGGTATCTTCACGGCGACACGCGCCTGCCGTCCGGGCCGGAATCCTGCCGTCCAATGGGGGTGCGCCGACTGCTCCGCCTCTGTGATTTTCAAGAATTATAAGTGGGGTCGGCAAGCCGACGGTTTGGAGGCATATGATTCTCCGACAGCCGCCGACCCCGTGCGGGCGGTGGCGTGATTGCCCACCCAATCAGCCATAATGAACGCGACAGCGAACAGTGTGGAACGAGTACCGTCTGGTAGGTACTGTGCGCTGCCATTCCCCTGTTTAACTCGCTTCCTTCAGC
>JAWOHG010000232.1:0-7254 GCA_046485245.1 bacterium | reverse complement strand
CTGGATGACCATCGGCAACGCTTCGGGGAACGGTTCCGGCACCGTCGACTACGCGGTTGGGGAGAGCGGCGCGGGTCGGGACTTCGCTTCCTCAACATCGCGGGATTATCAGCCGTGCCCGCGCCCTGTCAAGTTCTGCAGGGCGCGCTGCTCAACCCTGCAGTTGTTTGAGTTGCCACGTGCCCGACTGAGCGCGGCCGACTTGCAGAGAGGGATTCCTCCACTTCGGTCGAAATGACAGGGCGGCGGAGAACGACGGCGGGCGGTTTGACAGTGTCGCTCCCGTAGTTACGATGTATGTATCGGGATCGTAACACACACAGCGGCACGGCGGGCAAACAAGGCGGAAGCAGAAACCTATTGGAGCAGCATATGAGAGAGAATTACGACTTCGCGGCGATGAAGGGACGAAAGAACCCGCACGCGCGGCGGCTCAGGGAGTCAATCACGATTCGCCTGGACCGCGCATCGGTGGAGTACTTCAAGGCGATGGCCGACCAGACCGGCCTGCCGTACCAGAGCCTCATCAACCTCTACCTGCGTGACTGCGTCGCGCACCGGCGACGGCTCGCGCAGAAGTGGGTGGCCGGCGCCGCAGCCGACTGAGCGCGGCCGACCGGCAGCAAGGGATTTCTCCACTTCGGTCGAAATGACAAAGCGGTGGGGAACGACGGCGGGCTAGAGGTGCTTGAGGAACGGCTCGACGGTCAGGCTGTCGGGTCGAGCTCGCGCAGGACTGCAACCAGCCGCTGTTTCAGCCGGGGAAGGTCGTGCTCGACCGTGGTCCAGACCTCCTCGACGTCGATGCCGAAGTATTCGTGAACGAGTATGTTGCGCATCGCGACAATCTGGGGCCAGGC
Source organism: bacterium (assembly GCA_046485245.1). Lineage (GTDB taxonomy): Bacteria > Hydrothermota > Tepidihabitantia > Tepidihabitantales > Tepidihabitantaceae > CBFGJX01. The sequence goes on along the minus strand of JAWOHG010000232.1, from coordinate 6,394 downwards.
GACATCAGGGTGCCGTGACTGCAACTCCGAGGAGACTTTCGCCGCCGCCTCCCCGATAACCTGGATATGGTGGACGACCCAAACTTGGACGAGCTCGTCGCGTTCGAAGACCGCCCGTCCCTTTGCCGCGTACTTCTCGATGCGCTCGATCGCCTCGACCATATCGGCGAGGCGCTCGCGGTCGCGCCTCAAAGCGCCACCGCCTCGGCGAGTACCTGCTCGCGGAGTCGCGGCCGCAGGCCACGCACGGTCACGACGTCGACCGCGCAGCCCAGCAATGCCTGCAGTTCGAGCAGCAGGGCCGCGTGGTCCAGGAGCGACCGGCCCGGCTCGAACTCGACCAGCACGTCGACGTCGCTGCCGTGTCCGGCGTCACCGCGCGCGACCGAGCCGAAGACGCGGACGCTTGTCGCCCCGTGGCGGGCCGCGATGGCGAGTATCTCCTCGCGCCGCGCACGCACGTCGTCTGCGGTCAGGTAACTGCTGCTCACGCGTCCAGCATAGCAGACGAGACTAGTCCAGTCAAAGGGCTGGCCTGCGGTCGCGAGGTCAGATGTGAGATGTCAGAGGCGAGAGGTCAGAACGGCTTACGGCTTACAGCTGACGGCTTACAGCAGAAGAGCAGGAGAGCGGGCGAAGTCAAAAGCCAAAGGCCACAACGGCTCACGGCTTACAGCTTGCGGCTGACAGCAGGGAAGCAGAGAGCAGGAGGGCGGCGGAGGGAAGGCCGCGAATCTGCAGCGGGAGATTTCTCCACTTCGGTCGAAATGACAGAGCGGCAGAGAAGCCGGCGGGGCCTTCTCCCCCGTGACTCGGCACCGGCCTTGCGGTATAATATCGGGTGAGCGTTTCGCGTGCTGACCGGGTAAGAGGCTGCATCTTCGGCCTAGCGGTCGGCGATGCGCTGGGCGCGCCGGTGGAGTTCGCGAAGCTCGCCGACATCTACACCCGCTACGGCCCGAAGGGCATCACCCAGCTCGAACCGAGCATGTTCGGCCCGCCCGGCACGTACACCGACGACACCCAGATGGCAATCGCGACCCTCAAGGGCTGCCTGCGCGCCCTGGCGGAGAGGAAGGAAGAAGCGTGGCGCGAGGCACCGCGCTTTGTCTGGCGCGATTACATCGACTGGCTGGTGACGCAGAATGACCCGCGCCAGCGCCGTGCCCCGGGCGTGACCTGCACCGGCGCACTGCAGAACGGCCGGCCCGGTTCGGTCAGCGAACCGGTGAACAGCAGCAAGGGCTGCGGCGGCGTGATGCGCACCGCGCCGGTCGGGTTGCTGTTCCCGCCCGACCAGGCGTTTGCGGTCGGTGGCGAGTGCGCCGCGCTCACCCACGGCCACCCATCCGGCTACCTGCCCGCCGCCGTGGTCGCGGCGATGACGTCGGTCTTCGCGGCCGGCGGCACCGTGCCCGACGCGCTGGGCGAAGCGCGTGCGCGGCTGGATGTCGTTGCCGGGAACCGCGAGACCCTGGCCGCCATCGAGACCGCCGAGCGATACGCCTTTGCCGGCCGGGCCGGGATTGAGGTCGAACGCAAGCTGGGCGAGGGTTGGACCGGCGAATCGGCGCTGGCGATATCGCTGTACTGCATCCTGCGCCACTCGGCCGACTGGACCGCGGGCGTGCTCTGCGCGGTGAACCGCACCGGCGACTCGGACTCGGTCGGCGCCATCACCGGCGCGCTGCTCGGCACGCTGCTCGGGGTGAACGCCATCCCGGCCGACTGGCTGAGGCAGGTCGAGAACGCCAGGCTGCTGGACAAGCTGGCAGGGGAAGTCCTGGCACTCCAGCCCGCCGGCTGACCGCTCCCTCGCCCCTCGTCCCCCGTCCCTCGCCCCTGCCCGCCGCCGTTCTTGCCCGCAGGCCGGCCGCCGGCTAGCGTGTCAAAGATACATCTATGAAACAACTCGCTCTTGGACTGCTCGTTCTGCTGTCGGCACTTGTCACACCAGCCCCGGCCCAGCCCGGCCCGGGCGCGGCCCAGGGCGTCATAACCGGCCAGGTGTACGATAATGAACTGCGCGAGCCGGTCGAGTACGCCAACATCGTGCTCCATCGCCAGCGCGACTCGTCGCAGGTCACCGGCACGGTTTCGAGCGCCGACGGCCGGTTCGCGCTGACCGGCGTGCCGCCCGGCCGGTACACGATCGAGGTGTCGTTCATCGGGTACAAGCCGCGGACCGTGACCAATGTCCAGCTCGCCCCGGGCGCGCGCGTGGACATCGGCCGGGTGGACCTGCGCCAGGTTGCCGTGGCGGTAGAGGGCGTCGAGGCGACCGCCGACCGGCCGACCCTGTCCTACCGCATCGACAAGAAGGTCATCGAGGTCGGCCGCCAGGCCGCCGCGGTTTCGGGCACGGCGGTCGACGTGCTGGAGAACGCGCCCTCGGTGAACGTCGACGTCGAAGGCAACGTCACCCTGCGCGGCAGCGAGAACTTCACCGTGCTCATCGACGGCCGGCCGACCCTGCTCGAATCCGACGAGGCGCTCCAGCAGACCCCGGCCAGCTCCATCGAACGCATCGAGCTCATCACCAACCCGTCGGCCAAGTACGACCCCGAGGGCACCTCCGGCATCATCAACCTTATCCTCAAGAAGCAGCGCCGGTCCGGGCTCTCGGGCCAGGCCAGCGCCACCGCCGGCCTTCACGGCCGGTACGGCGGCGACCTGCTCCTGAACTGGCGCACCGGCATCGCCAGCTTCCTGTTCGGCGCCGACTACAACCGGCGCGCCTCGCCCGGCACGCGCGAGTCCGACCGCTGGACCACCGACTCGACCGGCGACACGACCTGGCTTCAGTCGCGCGGGACCTCGAACTGGAACGGCCAGTTCGGCGGCGGCCGCGCCGGCGTGGAACTGCAGTGGACCGAGGGGGACCGGACCGTCGTGGGCAGCCGGCTCGGGCTGAGGGGGATGGAGCGCGGCGGTTCGACCGACTTCGCCCGCTGGGACACCGCCCGCGACACCCTGCGCTACACCAGCGCCGACAATTCGACCAACGGCGGCAACCACCTCTCGCTCAACATCGAGCACAACCACCGGTTCGGCGCGGCGCCGCGCGACAACGGCGACGCCCACGAAGTGACGGCCCGGGTCGAGTACAGCCGCCGCGGCCACGACGCCGACGCGACGACCCTGCTGACCGACGCGCTGCTCGACACGACCGAGGGCTGGCACAGCCGGAGCTCCGGCCCGGGCGACCGCATCGCGGTCAACGTCGACTACACCCTGCCCCTGGGCCGGGGCAGCGACAACGGCGACAAGTTCGAGGCCGGGTACCAGGCCGGCCTGGGCGGGCCCCGGCTCACCAGCTCGGCCGAGGCCTTCGTGCCCGACTCGGGCTGGGTCGAGCGCGACTCCAGCCGGATGAAGCTGGCCAACGACGTTCACGCGCTCTACTCGACGTTCTCCGGCCACTGGCGCGGGCTCGGGTACAAGGCCGGCCTGCGCGGCGAGTACACCGACCGCGTCACCGAGGCCGGGGCCGACACCTTCACGGTCCGGCAGTTCGACCTGTTCCCGACCGCCCACCTGTCCTACCGCCTGCCCGGCGAAGTCGAGCTGATGGCCAGCTATGCCCGGCGCATCCGCCGGCCCCACGGCTGGCAGCTCTTCCCGTTCGAGGTCTGGGAGGACGCCTACAATGTCCGGCGCGGCAACCCGCGGCTGCTGCCCGAGCGCATCAACTCCATCGAGGGCGGCGCGACCGTGCCCTTCGGGGCGAACCGGGTGTCGCTCGAGGCCTACCTGCGCACGAGCACCGACCTCATCCGGCGCTACAACACGAGCTACTCTCCCGGCGTCATCCTGCACTCCGACTCCAACGTCGGCTCCGACCGCTCGCTCGGTGTCGAGCTCTCCTCCGAGCTGGTCCCGCTCAAGTGGTGGACCGTCAACCTGACCGCGAACACCTACGACTACCGGCTGCAGACCCCGGACGAGACGCGCTCGAGCTTCAACTGGGGCGGCCGGCTGGGCAACGAATTCCGCCTGCCCTGGGGCACCCGGCTCCAGTTCAACGCCGGGTACCGCAGCCCGAGCGTGACCGCCCAGGGCCGCACCGAGGGGTTCATCCGCACCGACGTGGGCATCCGCCAGCAGTTCTTCGGCCGGCGGCTGTCGGTCGCGCTGTCGGTGCGCGACCTGCTCGGCTCATCCCGGCACGAGTTCACCTCGGAGGGCCCGGGCTTCTACAGCCGCGACGCGTTCGAGCGGGCCTGGCCCTCGGCCTCGCTCAGCCTGACCTGGAACTTCAACAACTTCCGGCCCGACCGCCGGCAGCGCCAGGACGACGGCGAGGGCGAGATGGACGACAACGGCGGCGGGGGCGAGTTCTAGGTCGGGTCGTGGGGCGAGGGACGGGGGGGGCGGGGGTCAGTGGTCTGGACCGGCATTAATCGGCTGTGAGCCGTCGGCCGTAAGCTGTCAGCCGTCAGCGGGATATGTGTTGACAGTGCGGGGCCGACCCCTATAATTTAGCCGGATGACCGACGAAGAATTCTTCGATTCACTCCTCGCCGAGTGTATCAAGCGGAACGCGTCGGACCTTCACCTGACTGTCGGCCGGCCCCCCACGCTTCGACTTGATGGTTACCTCCACGCGGTGGAGCAGTGCCCGGTGCTCACGCCGGACATGACCGAGAGCTTCAAAAACATCGCCACCAAGGACCTCAAGCACCTGCGCGCCCAGATCGACAACGGCGGCGGCGGCGACTTCGCCCTCAACTACAAGAACATGGCCCGGTTCCGCGTCGCGGTGTACAAGCAGAAGGGCTATTTCGGCATGGCCCTGCGTCTCATCCCGCGCCGCATCATCCCGTTCGAGGAGCTGTTCTTCTCCTCGCACCTCATCCCGCGCATCAAGAACCTGCTCGACCGGCCCCACGGCCTGGTCCTGGTCACCGGGCCGACCGGCCAGGGCAAGACCACGACCCAGGCGACCTTTGTCGACTACATCCTCGACAGCCCGCGCCACGTGCTGACCATCGAAGACCCCATCGAGTTCCCGCACGACCACAAGAGCGGCCTTATCACCCAGCGCGAGGTCGGCATCGACGTGTCGTCATTCCGCGAGGCCATCATGAAGGGCCTCCGGTCCAACCCCAACGTCATCCTCGTCGCCGAAATCCGCGACCTCGCCACCGCCGAAGCGACCATCTGGGCCGCCGAGTCGGGCCACCTGGTCATCGGCACCCTGCACACGACCAACGCCGCGGAAACGGTCACCCGGTTCATCGACATCTTCCCGCCGGAAATCCGCGACCAGATCCGCATCCAGTTCTCCATCTCGCTGCTCGCCGTCTTCTCCCAGCGCCTGCTGGTGAAGGCCGGCGGCAAGGGCCGGGTCGGCTGCTACGAGGTGATGGTGGCGACGCCGGCCGTGCGCAACCTCATCCGCGAACAGAAGGTCGAACACCTTCCCTCCGCCATCCAGACCGGCACCGCCGAAGGCAGCGTATCCTACGACGCCTACCTCGCCGAGCTGTACCGCAACGGCAAGGTGACCTACGAGACCGCCATCGCCTCGGCCTTCGACCCCAAAGGCTTCCGCGACCTCATCGAATTTGGCGCCAAAGCCGCACAGCAGGAGAAAAAAGGCTCCCAGTTCTCCGGCGGCTTCCGCAAATAGCCAACTGACAGCTCACGACCAACGGCCTTCGGGCCGTTTTTCTTTTCGGGGGTCAGGGACCAGGGGCGAGGGTTTGGGCGTTGGGCTTTGCGCCCTGGCCCCCGGCCAATCTTCGATCTCCGATTGTCGATTTTCGATTGTCGATCACCTTCGGTCGGCTGGTCCGCGTGAGGTCCTTCGCTTCGCTCAGGACGACCGCCTTCGCGGTCGTTTTGACTTTTGGCTTTTGGCCTTTGGCTTTTGACTTGGTCCGGCGTCCACCTCTGCCTTCGCCCTCGCGTTGGGCTTTGGGCGTTAGGCGTCTGGCGTCTGGCTTTCGCCCTACAGTTCCCAGCGCTTGCGGCTGATGGTGAACACCGAGCCGTTGGCCATCGCGTCCCAGGCGACGTCGGAACATGAAATCATCGTCTACTCCCCTGAACTCAGCCTCGTCGTCCGCCATGAACGGTTGCCAGCCGGCGCCGGCATTCGGCTGGACAACAGTGCCATCCACGGAACCAGGACCATCCGCTACGGGTTGGATCCGGTTCGCGATCAATTTCTCGCCTTGGGCGGCTCTGCGGAAGAGTTCCTTCTGGGGCTGCAAAACGGGGGCAGGAAAAACGCCGGCTTTCACGCCCGCCATATCCTCCTCCAAAAAGAGCGCTATCACTGCGAAGACATCGACCGCGCCCTTGGGCATGCCTGCCGCTATCACGCCTACGATTGCAAGGCCGTGGAACGCATCCTCCGGAGTAAGGCACAACCCCGCACCCTCGA
>JAWOHG010000212.1:0-5371 GCA_046485245.1 bacterium | reverse complement strand
ATCCTGGGGTTCCTGCCCATCATCCTCATCTTCGCCGTGCTCTACTTCCTGATGATCCTGCCCCAGCAGCGCCGCCAGAAGAAGCAACAGCAGATGCTCGAAGCGATCAAGCGCGGCGACCGGGTCGTGCTGTCCTCCGGCATCCACGGCATCGTCAGCAACGTCAAGGAACACACCTTCCTCGTCAAGGTTGCCGAGACCACCGAACTGGAAATCGACAAGGCGTCGGTCGCCTACAAGATCGGCACCCCGCAGTAACCGCCCCGGACCCGATGGCCGGCAAGAACCGCCGCGTCGTCCTCTACGGCAACCCGGCCCTGCGCACGAAGGCGCGCCGGGTCGAGCGCATCGACGCCGAAACGCGGCGCTTCTTCGAGGACCTGAAGACCACGATGGTCGAGCAGGACGGCGTCGGGCTCGCCGCCAACCAGGTCGGCGAGCCGGTGGCCATCATCGCCGTGAACCCGCGCGGCGACGACGAACGGCCCCGGCCCATCTGCGTGGTCAACCCGGAAATCGTCGAGCGCGAGGGCGAGGTCGAGCACGAGGAAGGCTGCCTGTCCCTGCCCGGCCTGTTCGACGTGGTCCTGCGGCCGGCGCGCGTGGTCGTCCGCGGCCTCGACGAGAGCGGCAAGCCGGCCCGGTACGAGGCCACCGGCCTGCTCGCCCGCGCCTTCTGCCACGAAATCGACCACATCAACGGCGTGCTCTTCATCGACCACATCGGACCGACCCGGCGCCGGATGCTGGCCGCCAAGCTGGCCGAACTACAGCAGCGCGAGAAGGCGGAGTGCGGCTGATATTCCTCGGGACGTCTGACTTCGCGGTGCCGGCCCTGCGCGCCCTGCACGCGGCCGGCCACGTCATCGCGGCCGTCGTCACCGCGCCGCCCCGGCCTGCGGGCCGCGGCCAGCGGCTCCAGGCCAGCCCCATCGACGACGCCGCGCGCCGGCTCGGCCTGCCGGTGCTCCAGCCCGCCGACCCGAACGACCGCGAGTTCGTCGGCCAACTGCGCGCACTCTCGCCGGACCTGGGCGTGCTCGTGGCCTACGGCTACATCCTGCGCCGTCGCCTGCTCGAACTGCCCCGGCACGGGCTGCTGAACGTCCACCCGTCGCTGCTGCCGCGCTACCGCGGCGCCGCCCCGATCCAGCGCTGCCTGATGGACGGCGCACAGGAGACCGGGGTCGCGGTCATCCGGATGAGCCGCGCGGTCGACTCGGGTGACGTCGTCGCGCTCGAGCGCGCCGCAATCGGCCCCGACGAGACCACAGGCGAACTGTCGGCACGCCTGAGCCAGGTCGGCGCCCGGCTGCTCGTGACCGCAATCGACCGGCTCGCCGCGGGCGGGCTGGAACCCGAACCCCAGGACCCCTGCTGCGCCAGCCCGGCCCCCAAGATCGACAAGTCGGACCGCATCGTGGACTGGAGCGCCACCGCGCTCTGCGTCCACAATCGCATCCGCGCGCTGTCGCCCGAACCGGGCGCGGTGACCGCGTTCCGCGACCGGCGCGTGGTCCTGCTGCGCTCGCGGACCCTGCCTGCACCGGCCGGGGCCGAGCCGGGCGCGCTCTCGGTCGAGCCCTGCGCTCTGTCGGTCGCCTGCGCCGACCGCCGCCTCGAACTCCTCGAACTCCGGCCCGAAGGCGGCAAGACCATTTCCGGGGTCGACTTCTGCCACGGCTACCGGCCCCAGCCCGGTGAAAGGATGGCCCGTCCATGAAGCACAAAGCCCGCCGCCGCGCCTCGCCGCTCGGCGTGATACTGCTCGTCATCGCGGCCCTTGTCGGCCTCGCCGCGCTCGTCAACTGGGTGATAATGCCGCTGGTCGTCGGCCACGGCCGCGTCACGGTCGTGCCCGACGTCGTGGGAATGGACCGGTTCGCGGCCGAGGAGACGCTCAACGGCCGCGGCCTGCGCGTCATCGAAGTCCGGACCGTGCCCAACTCCGCGGTGAAGACCGACCGCGTGGTCGCCCAGTCGCTGTTGCCTGGCGCCAAGGTCAAACCGGGCCGGGGCCTGCGGCTCGACGTCAGCCGCGGCGCCGGCCGCACCCGCGTGCCGTTTGTCGCCGGCCTGCCGCTGGACAAGGCGACCGGGGTCATCGAGGACGCCGGGCTCGTGTTCGGCGGGGTCGAGTCCCTGCGCACCCAGAACCTGCCGGCTGGGCAGGTCATCGCCACGGTCCCGCCCGGCGGCACCGAGCTGGGCGAGGGCGAGACGGTCATCCTCCAGGTCTCATCGCGCGTCGGCCGTTTCCCGATGCCCAACCTCGTCGGGATGAACATCGAGACCGCCCAGGGCCTCGTCATCTCGCAGGGGTTGGTGCTCGAGGAAGTGCGCAATGCCCTCAGCGACGAGCCGCCCGGGATGATCCTCATCCAGTACCCGGAGGAAGGCTCGTCGGTCAAGACCGGCGACACGGTCGGGCTCATCGTGGCCCAGCCCCGGCAATGAGCGCGCGCGTCTCCGCCTCCATCCTCGACTGCGACTGGCTACGGCTGGGCGATGAGCTCGACGCGGTGGTCCGGGCCGGGGCCGACGCGATACACCTCGACGTGATGGACAGCCACTTCGTGCCCAACCTCTCGTTCGGCGTACCGGTCGCCCGGGCCGTGCGTGCCGCGGTCAAGGTCCCGGTCCACGCCCACCTGATGACCCTCGAACCGGAATGGCTCGTCGAAAAGTTCACGCCCTTTGCCGACCTCATCACGGTTCACCTCGAGGCGACCGAGATGTTCGACTCCTGCTCTGAGACCGTGCGCGGCGCCGGCCGCAAGCTCGGCATCTCCCTCAACCCCAACTCGATGCTCGAGCAGGTCTTCGACCTCCTGCCCCGGGTCGACGAGGTACTGGTGATGAGCGTCTACCCGGGCTTCGGCGGCCAGTCCTTCATGCCCGAGTCGCTCGAGCGCATCAGCCGCCTGCGAGAGCGCATCGACCGTGAGAAACTCGCCTGCGCCATCGCGGTCGACGGCGGCATCAACCCGCAAAACGCCCCGGCCGTCATCAAGGCCGGCGCCGACTGGCTCATCGCCGGCTCGGCCATCTTCAAGAGCCCGGACTACGCCGCCGCCATCCGCGCGCTCAAGGGAACTGTCGAATGACGATTGTCGATTGTCGAAAGCACCCAAGCATAACGCCTGCCGCTGCCGACGTTTCGTCATTCGTCATTCGTCATTCGTCATTATCCTGATGTTTGGTCTTCTGACCGACAAGTTCACCCAGCTCCAGCGGAAGCTGATGGGCTATGGCCGGCTCTCCGGCGGCGAGGTGTCCACGGCCCTGCGCGACGTCCGCGCCGTGCTCCTGGACGCCGACGTCAACTTCAAGGTCGTCGGCCACTTCATCCGGTCGGTCGAGACCGCGGTCAAGGAACAGAAGATCGAGTCAAGCCTCAAGCCCGGCGAGCTCATCAACGTCACGCTCTACCACGAGATGGTCAAGCTGCTCGGCGGCAGGGTCCAGAAGCTCGACCTCTCGGCCAACCCGTCGATTGTCAGCCTCGTCGGCCTGCAGGGCACGGGCAAGACCACCTTCGCCGGCAAGCTCGCCCACCGGTACAAGGGCCGCCGGCCCCTGCTGGTCGCCTGCGACCCCAAGCGCCCGGCCGCGTCCGAACAGCTCCGCTCGGTCGCCGAGCGCGCCGGGGTCGACTTCTTCCCAGTGTCCGACGACGTCGTCGCGACCACGCGCTCAGCCCTGCGCCAGGCGCGCGACCGCGGCAACGGGCTGGTCATCATCGACACGGCCGGCCGCCTCCACATCGACGACGAGTTGATGAACGAGCTCGAGGCGGTGCAGGAAGTCGCCAAACCGACCGCCACCCTGCTCGTGCTCGACGGCATGGTCGGGCAGGACGCGGTCGCCCAGGCCGAGCAGTTCCACTCCCGCCTCAAGATAACCGGCTGCTGCTTCACCAAGCTCGACGGCGACGCCCGCGGCGGCGCGGTCATCTCGGTGCGCCACGTATCCGGCCTGCCCGTCGTCTTCATCGGCACCGGCGAGCACCTCACCGACGTCGAGGAGTTCCACCCCGACCGCATCGCCTCGCGCATCCTCGGCATGGGCGATATGAAGAGCCTCGCCGAGAAAGTCCAGGCCGCGACCAGCCCGCAGGAGCAGGCCGAGACCGCCAAGAAATTCCTCAAGGGCAAGTTCGACTTCGAGGACTTCCTGGGCCAGCTCCGCAGCATCAAGAAGATGGGCAACCTGTCCAAGCTGCTCGCGATGGTGCCCGGCGCCCAGAACCTCGACGTCGACGAGGGCGAATTCGTCAAGGTCGAGGCGATGATCCAGTCGATGACCCGCGAGGAGCGCCACGACCCCGACATCATCGACGGCTCGCGCCGCCGCCGCATCGCGGCCGGCTCGGGCAACGCCGTCGCCGACGTCAACCGGCTGCTGAAGGAATTCGCCCAGGCCCGCCAGATGGCCCGCGCGATGGGCTCGGGCAAGATGCCCCAGCTCGGCGCCCGCCCCGGCCGCTTCCGCCAGCGCTAGTCAGCTTACGGCCAACGGCTCACAGCTTACAGCTCACGGCTCACGACTAACGGCCGGCCGGCCTGTCATTCCGACGGAGCGCCGCAGGCGCGATTGGAGGAGTCTCACCGTCTAGCCCCGACGATTCCTCGACTCGCTGCGCTCGCTCGGAATGACATCGGCCGCAACTGCACTCTGCATTCGCCATTCTGCTTTCTGACTTCTGCATTCGTCCAAGCCGGCGACCCCTTGCCAAGCCCCAGGGCGACACTCCGTGTCGTCTCACATCTGACATCGCGTCACCGCCGCTGACGGCTTCCGGCCAAGCTAAGCGGGCGCTTATGATGGACTGCCGAAGCGGCTGCTGGACTCCCCCGAGCTACCGCACAACTACGAGCCGCTGAACGACCCCGAGCAACTCGTCCCGGATGAAATAGACACCAGCCGGGAGCGGCCGGCCAGTCGGACGTCCCCCTGCGTCAGCGGTCCTGCCCGACGAATCCACGAGCCTGACTCGACGCTCTGCCGGCCAACACGCGACGCCCCGGACCACACGTGACGCCACCCTGCGCGATGCCCACGTCGTTAGCGGCAGGTCGGCGATGCCCGAAGCCACCTGCCCTGTCGAATCCGTACGTATCAGGTAGACGGACGTGAAGTCGGCCAGGCCGGTGATGAAGTAGCCGCCGTCGGCTGCCGGCACGATGTCGTTTGCCCAATCCGGGAGTGCGGGGTCGTCGCCGTCATAGAATCGCGTCCAGAGCGACTCGCCATCGGCACTGCATCCCATCACAAACAACCGGACGTCTGGTTCCGGTCCTCCCGTGCTCCCTGCCACAACATAGCCGCCGGTCGGTCGCTCACAGATACTGCCCACGAGCGGCTCACT
>JAWOHG010000175.1:0-31032 GCA_046485245.1 bacterium | reverse complement strand
CATTCTGCCGACGGACTCCAAACTCACGGCTTCCGCGATGCCGACCGCCACTATTAGTAGTAGCGGTGAACGGCGCGTCATACAACAGGTTGTGGAGGGGGTGAATCCCCCGTTGGCTCAGGCAATCAGTATGACAGCGAACGCGAAGGCGACCGAATCGGCCAGCACAAGGACAAGCTGCCGTCTGAACGCCGGTTACAGCTTCAACCTCAGCTTCCGTTCGAGTCACGCCGTCAAGTATCCATCAAACGCGAACTTGAGCCCGCTCATCAGCGCCGCGGCCAGCGCGCGGCCCAATCGCAGCTTCAACTCAGTTCTCAGTACCCCGTTCAGAACAGCGTTCAGCGCCAAGACCAGTCGCCGGTTCGATTCGGGCCCGGCTCTTGCCTCGGCCTCGGCCGCGCGCTACACTGTGACTGAGGCGGGTCGGACGGTCGCCCGGCAACGGGAGGAAAGTCCGAGCACCAAAGGGCAAGGCACTCGTTAAGAGCGAGGCTGCGGGTCGGAGACGGCCCGTGGACGGAAAGTGCCACAGAAAACATACCGCCCGCAAGGGTAAGGGTGAAATAGTGCGGTAAGAGCGCACTGTCCCCGACGGCGACGCCGGGGACCGGCAAACCCTGCCGGTGCAAGACGAATATGGGAACAGGACCGGCCCGGTCCGTTACGATTCCCGGGTACGTCGCTCGAGACCGGCGGGCAACCGCCGGCCCAGATAAATGACCGTCACCGGCGCAAGCCGGTACAGAACTCGGCTTACAGGCCCGCCTCGATTGTCTGTTGCTCTGTCAACCGGCGGCCGCCCGGCCGCCGGCACCTTTACCAGAAGAAAAGGTCGTTGTAGCCCATCGTCAGGCCGAGCGTGGCCGAGAAGCTGCCCGTCTTGACGCGGCGCCGTTCGACCTGGTCGACCCAGGACTCGGCGCGGGGCGCGGCCGAGATGCTGCCGCCGCCCAGGCGCACGTCGAGCCGCGTCGCGAGGTTGCGCAACAGCGGCACTTCGACGCCGAGCATCGCGCCGCCGCCGCCGCCCACGCCCTCGACCCGGTTGACCGAGTCCGGGTGCGCGTGGGGCAGGCAGAAGCTGCCGTAGGCGACCGTTGCGAAAAGCCCGGCAAAGGGCGTCACCGCGCTGTCGAGCAGCGGGTAGGCGTAGAACGCGCTGACGCTGACCGGCAGGTAGTAGGAGAACCCCTGTTCCTGGCTCGCCCACCAGCCGTCGATCCCGACGCCGGCGCCGACGCCGTAGCGCGAAACCGCCCGCGCCTCGACGCCGAGCGCGAGGCGGGAACCGAACTGCTCGGCCAGTTCCTGCCCGCCCGGCGACCACACGCCGAAACGGAAGAAGGTCGCGCTGCGCGCTTCGACCCGCTCGAACACTGACCGGCCGATCCGGGCCGCCGGTGCGGCGGAGAAGGCCAGCGCCAGCAGGCAGAGCGCCGCGGCGCGGCGGGAGTGAATCATTGACGTCCTCATATCACGACAGGCGCGGGGTGATGATGATCATCACCTCGCTCTCCACGACCTGCTTGCGCGTGTTGCTGAAGAAGAAGCCCAGTATCGGGATGCTGCCCAGTATCGGGATGCGCCGCTGGATGAGCTGCTCCTGGCGCATCACCAGGCCGCCGATGACGATGCTCTCGCCGTCCTTCACGACGACGCGGGTCTTGGCCGTACGCTTGCTGACGATGGGCAGTTCCGAGGCGTCGATGCCGACGACGTCGCTGACCCGGGGCTCGGCGTAGACCGTGATGTCGCCGTTGCTGGCGACGTAGGGCGTTATCGTCAGCGAGACGCCGACCTCGATTTTCTCCAGCCGGTACACCGGGTAGGCGCCGACCCCGGTGAGCATCTGGTAGTACTGCTCCTTGCCGACCGTTATCTCGGCCGGCTGGCCGTCCGCGGTCACGATGCGCGGGTTGGCCTTGATTTGCACCTTGCCGTCCTGCACCATCGCCTGGACCGCGGGCAGCAGCGAGAAGCTCCACGCCCCGAGGTTGCCGGAGATCTTGCGGACGATGAGCGACAGGGTGCTGTCCGCGACCTGGCCGATGCCGGTGATGGCGCGCAGGAGCGTGTCCGCGCCCTTGAACAGGCTGCCGCTCCAGTCGACGCCGAGGCTGCGGCCGGCGTCGCTCGACACCTCCATCACCGTCGCCTCGATGGTCACCTGCCGCTTCTGGATGTCGATGCCCGCGAGGTCGCGCCGGATGCTGGCGAGGATTTCCGGGGGCGCCGTGGCGACCAGCGTGTTGGTCTCGGGGATGACCTTGATGTAGGGCGTGTAGCAGTCGGCCAGCAGCTTGGCCGCGTCGCCGGCCCGGGTGTAGTTCAGCTTCAGCACCTCGCTGTGCGCCAGCAGCGGGAACGCCGAGCCGTCCGGCTTGGCCGCGCCGACCACGTAGTAGTCGTCGATGCGGCGGCAGGAGTAGCCCAGCGGGTAGAGGATGCGGCCGAGCGCTTCGCCCAGCGGCGTGGCGCTCAATTCCACCGACACCATCCCGGCAACCGCTCCGTCGGTGATAATCTGCACGCCGGTCTGGGCGCTGATGTCGGACAGCGCCTGGCGCAGGTCGGTTTCGAAAAAGACGTTGCTGACCAGCGGCTCGGCCGGCACGAACGGTATGGAATCGGCGCGGGCCGAGCCCGCCAGCACGCAGGCCAGCGCCACCGCTCCCCACAGCCGGGCGCTCACCGCTTGCCCACCTTGAACTGGCCGGACGAGGCCAGCCGCAGGCCCTTCCCGCAATCCACGACAATGTCCATCTTGTACTCCCCCTCGGGCAGTTGTTGCTCGTACTTGCCGCTCACGGCGATGGTGTCGCCGGGCAACATCGTGACGCCGGAACCCAAATCCAGCGTCCCCACGGGCTGGTAATCGAACTCGGCCGTCGAGCCGGGCTGGGTCTGGCGCAGGATGGCGGCCCGCGCGACCGGCGAGAGGTGAACCGCGCCGGTGTTGGCCAGGATCACCGCCATGCCGGAGTGCGGGTCGCCCGCGACGCGAACCAGCTCGGCGCTGCGCGCGTGGGTCCCTTCCACTGTCAGCAACAGCGGCACCGCCAGCGACGGCGTGGTCGCCGAACCGCTCGCCGCGCTCGCATCGGCCTCTTCCAGGTACAGGCAGCCGTACCGCCCGCCGACCGCGTCGGCCGGCGGCGTAAATGTCAATTTCAGGTTGCGGCTCGACCGCGGCGGCAGCACCGCCTCGGCCGGCTCCAGTGTCGTCCACGCCCGGCAGTCGCTTGAGGCGTCCGGCGCCTCGGTCTGGTCGAGCGTGCCGTCGGCGAATCCCTCCAGCCCGACCAGGCTCGCCTTGAGCCGTACTGCCCGGTCGCTCTCGTTACGCACGGTCACCGGCCGCACGCGCGTCGAGCGCGGCGGCAGGTTCATCTCCAGCCGTTCCGGGTTCACCGTGACGTCGAGCTGCGGCACGGTTGTCGCCGGCCCGGACACTCCCGCCTCCCGGCCGGCGTGGAACTCGACGCTGCCCTTCACCGGGCTGGCCGCACCGAAGTCGACCGCCACGTCGAGCGCGTAGCGCCCGCGGCGCAGCGGCGCGAGCACCGACAGCAGCTCGACCTCGGCCCCGGGCAGGACCGAACCGCTGGCCAGCGGGAACGACTTCACCCGCCTCGCCGACGAGTCGCGCACCACCGCGTGGCCGCCGACCTCGAACCGGACCGGCCCGCTATTGCGGACCAGCGCCTTCACCCCGAGCGCGTCCGGCGGCAACCGCTGGGCATAGACGCCGCCGAGTTCGGCCGGAGTGAGCACCTTGACGTCGGTCAGCTCGGCCCGACTGCGCTGCAGCCTGCCACCGACCGTCAACTCGAAGTATGCCGGCATCCGCATCACCAGCCCGACCGCGGCCTCGGGCTCGCCGGGCACGGCCGAGTCCGCCGGCAGCAGGTCGAACACGACCGCCCCGAAGCGCGTGCCGGTCACGTTGCGGGGGACGACAATGTCGATCGACACGACTCGCGCCTCGCTTGCGCCCAGTACGGATGACACCGTGTCTTGGGGGAACCAGCCGTGGCAGGAGAGCAGCGTGTCGGCCTCGGCCACTATCTCGTAGGTCCCGTCAAGCTTCTGCCGGAACGGCGCCGGGAAGTAGCGCAGCGGCCGCGCGACCGGCAGTTCGTTCACGACGGTCACCTGCACCCGCTTGCGCGCGCCGGGCGCCAGGTCCATCACGACGGACTGCGGCGACACCGAGAAGCTGGCCGCGGCGGGCGCAGTCGCCAACGCCGCGGCCAGCATCGTTCTCCAGGTCAGACGCAACTAAGTGGCTCCAGTTGCTCTCTCGCGTCCGGCCATGTCAGGGGATCACTGGAACGGGAAAGCCGGCATCCCGCTGTAGAAGCCCGTCGCCGGGTCAATCCACGAGCGGATGCACTGGAGCGTGCAGGTGATGGTCGCCCAGTTCGGGTCGACGTAGTCGGTCGGGCCGTTGCACGGGCTGACGTTGATCCGCGCCCAGATGTGCTTGTTCCAGCCGGTGTAGTGCAGGTCGTAGCTGTCCTCGACGAGGATGCGCAGGTCGTTGAGATCCTCGGCCGTGGTCCACGCCGGGTCGGTCGGGGCCGGCGGCACGTCGCCGTCGTCGGTCAACGCGTACTGCACTTCGATTTCCTGGTCGATCGTCTTGTTCGGGTCGAGCGGCTGCAAGTTCTCGAAGCCGTTGAAGGTCACGGCGACGTCGTAGTTGCTGCGGAACCCGAACTGCACGCAGTCGGTGATATACTCACCCGGCTTGCGCACCGCCCAGTGGAAACCATCGGCGTTCATCCAGATGATCATCCACTGCGCCACGCTCGCCTCGTGCTTGAGGGTCAGGTTCCAGACTTCTTTGTTGCAGGAATCCCGGTAGTCGATGACGTAGGACCAGGCGCGGGCGCGGGCGCCGGTGTTGTTCATCGGCATCTGCACCCAGTTCCCGTCCACGTACTGCCATCCCTGTTTCTGCAGCCAGTGGCAGTCCGGCGATTCGCTCGCCATGACCGCGCCGGCGCCGATGAACAGGCACAGCGCTATTGCTGCTAACCTCATGCGTCCTCCTTGACGTTAGGTCTTAGGGCACAAGCCCTTGTACGAACACTGCCTTCGGACCATTTTCGGGTATCGAGCGGGTATCTAACGTACCACCCCCTTTCTCGCGCGGTCGCGAAAAAGCCAAGGACCACCCCGGACAGTCTTTGTAGCGTCTGGCCTGGAAGCCAATTGTTTGAAGTGCGCGCGGATAACCCCCGTGCACCGACTAGGTGCCTGTCCTTACACCCGGTCTGAACCCTGACAGGACAAGAACAAGATAGTCCGCGCCCGTTCTGTGTCAAGCAGTTTATGCGATGTGTCCGCCGAAGGCCCGCGCGACGCGGCGCCTCATCCGGGCCCGAGCCGGCACTGGCTTGGCGCTGTTGACCTGCGGCCCGGCACCGCTAACCTCAGTTGTCCGATTTCAGCGCTGCGGCGGACGACCGGCGCGCCACCTGAGCGCAAACGGTTGCCGGCACCGGGCCGGCACAGGGAAAGCCGTGCGAATCGGCTGCGGTCTCGCCCACTGTGAGCGGCAAGGACTCCTGCTACACGCCACTGGCAATGCCGGGAAGGCGGCAGGATGAGCCGCGAGCCAGGAGACCTGTCTGCCGCAGAAGCCTCAAACTTGCGCGAAAGGAGCAAGAAGTGAAGCAATTCTGCATCCTGCTCGCACTGGCTCTTGTCGGTCCGGCCGCGGCCGCCGGTCTTCACGGCCAGGTCGTCGACGCCTGGACCCGCCTGCCCGTCCCCTATGCCGACATCCACGTCCTGACATCCGACTCGCACGTGGTCGCGGACAGCGCCGGGCGTTTCTCGGCCGTCGTGCCCGGCGACTCGGTAGCGCTGGTCGCGTCGCGCATCGGGTACTACTCGGCCGAATGGCACGGCAGGTTCGGCGCCCGGGAAGTGATCGTCGCCCTGCGCCCCGAAGCCCTGCGTCTCGAAGGCGTCACGGTCAGCGCGAGCCGCACGCCCTTGCCCCTCGACCGCGCCGGCGCGGTGCGCGTGTACACCGCTGATGAATTGCGCTCGGGCGGCCGGCTCGACGTGGCCGAGGCGGTGCGCTCCGGCGCGGGCGCGGCCGTGCGCGATTACGCCAACTACTCCTCGGTCGGCCTGCGCGGGGCCAACGCCGAGCACACGCTGGTCGCGCTGGACGGCGTGCGGCAAAACTCGTCGCAGAGCGGCACGTTCGACCTGTCCACCATCGCGCTGGCGCTCGCCGACCGGGTCGAGGTCGCGCGCGGCGCCGCATCGGCGGTGTTCGGGTCCAACGCGGTCGGCGGAGTGATCAACATCGTGACACCCGAACCCGAGACCCTCGCCGCGCAGGTGTCGGCCGGCGCGGGTTCGTTCGGCCGGCGGCGACTGGACTTCCGCCACACCAACTGGGCCGCGCCGGTCGGGTACCTGCTCTCAGGCGAGCTCTACTCGGCCCGCAACGACTTCGCGTATAGCGACAGCGCCGACAGCACGCGCCGGCTGCGGAACGCCGACATCGAGCGCGAGGCGGTGCTGGCCAAGGGCCGGTTCCAGTCCGGCCCGCACCACGCCAGCCTGCTGGCCGAGCTGAGTTCGACCCAACGCGGCGTGCCCGGGACAACGCAGTATCCCTCGGACAGCGCCCGGCGAAACGATTACCGGGGCCAGGTCATCGCCCGCTACACGGTCCAGCCGACCGGCGCCCTGCGCACGAACCTGAAAGCGCACGCCGCGCGCAACTGGCAGAACTACCGTGACCCACAGTGGGGCACGAACGACACGCACCGGCTGTCGACCGGAGGCGCTGCGGTCGAGCAGTTCTGGCAGGTGACCCGCAACACCGGTGTGCTCGGCGCGCTCGAGTACTCGGGCGAGCGGCTGGCGAGCACCGCGGTCGGTTCGCCGAGCCGCGGCGTGCTGGCCGGGACATTTCAGTTCCGCGTCCAGGTCCACGGTTTTGACGTCACCCACATCCTGCGCTACGACCGCATCGCCAGCCGCGCAGTCCTGGCCGATTCGGTTGAGCGACGCTCGACCCTTACCGCGCTCAGTCCCAAGGTGATGGCCACCTACTCGGGCCTGCACCCGGTCGAGCTGTACTCCGCGGTCGGCCAGTCGTTCCGCGCGCCCTCGTTCAACGACCTCTACTGGCCGGCCGACGCGTTCACATACGGCAACCCGAGACTGAGGCCCGAGACCGGCGGCACGTATGAGCTCGGCCTCGCGGCCCGGCCCGCCCCAGGCGTGCGGCTGACCCTGAACGGCCACTACTCGCGCCTGGCCGACCTCATCCAGTGGCAGCCGGACAGCGCGTTTCGGTATCACCCGGTGAACGTCCAGTCCGCGCGCATCATCGGGGTAGAGATGGAAGGCCGCGCCGAGCTCGGCCCGGTCGGGTTCGAATTGTCCGCAACGTGGAACCGCGCGCGGGCCGATTCGTCCACGCTCATCTACCGCCCGGCGCTGGCCGCTTCAGCAACTGCCGGCTACACGTTGCCGCTGCCTGCGCTGGCGCCGCGCCTGTCGATGGCGGCCGAGTACACCGGCGCCCGCTTCGCCGACCCGGCCAACACCGACACCCTGCCCGGCCACGTCCTGCTGGACGCGGGCCTGCGGCTCAGTCCCCGCGTCGGCCCGGTGTCGGCCAACGTCGAAGCCGGCCTGCGCAACCTGCTCGACGCGCGCTACGAGACGACGCGCGGCTACCCCTCGCCGGGGCGCAGTTTCTACGCGGAATTGACTCTCGGGATCTAGCGGGCCGCGGCGCTGTCCGGGATGCTTTCCGGCGGACGAATCGGCCCGGCCGGCCGCTTGAGGTCCTCGAGGCAGGCCGCCTTGACCCGCTCGAACTCGGCCATCAGGCTCTTGGGCACCGGCTCGGCGCGCGGCGGGATGACCTTGAGCGGGTTGACCGCCCTGCCGCCCTGCAGGACCTCGAAGTGCAGGTGCGGCCCGGTCGAGAACCCGGTCGTGCCGACCCGGCCGACGACCTGGCCCTGCCGCACGCTGCGCCCGGCCCTGATGCCCGCGCCGTAGCTCGACAGGTGGCCGTAACGCGACTTGAGCCCGCCCGCGTGGCGGACCTCGACGAAATTGCCGTAGCCGCCGTTGTAGCGCGCCATCGTAACAGTGCCGTCGGCAATCGCGCTGACCGGCGTGCCGGTCGGCGCACCGTAGTCGACCCCGGTGTGCGAGCGCATCCGCCGGGTTATCGGGTGCCGCCTCATCCCGAAGTGCGACGTGACCCGCGCGAACTGCAGCGGCGAGCGCAGGACGGTCTTGCGCAGGGACTGGCCCCTGCCGTTGTAGTAGTCCCAGTGGCCCTTCGGGCTGCGGAAGTAGTAGCCGTGGAAGTCGCCCACCGGGCCGCGGTAGTGCACGGCGAGGACCCGGCCGTCGCCGAAGGGTTGCGACTCGACGTAGTGGCGGTCGAGCAGTATCTCGAAAGTGTCGCCCTCGGTGCACTCGGTCAGGAAGTCGACCTCGTAGCTGAGGATGTTGGCGAACTCTACGACCAGTCCGGGCGACTCGCCCATCCCGGTCAGCGAGCTCCAGAGCGAACCCTTGATGGTGCCGCGGATGACCGCGCGCATCGTGTCTACCGGCTTGGTCTCCTTGCTCGCGACCGCGCCCGACGAGTCGAACGTTACCCGGTAGCCAACCGCGAGATTCTTGTGATAGGTAACCCCGACCAGGCTCAGCCCCCGGTATTCGAACGTGACCGAGTCGCCCGGCGTCATTCCCCGGAAGTTGAAGTCGGTCTTGGCCAGCGCCGCGTGGACCCGGTTGACGCAGTCCTGGCCCAGGCCGTGGCGCTCAAGCGCGCGGGCCAGCACCTCGCCCCGGGCCAGCCTCGTGCCGCCGGCGAAGCTCGACTCGGCCGATGGAATCGCCGGGCCGCAGGGCACCCGCGGCCGGCGTGGCACGAACAGCAGCGCCAGCGCGACGAGGACCGCGACCGCTATCGCCGGCACGAACGCTGCCGGAAGCTTGCGCCTCGACGGCAGCGGCGAGCCCGGCGGCGGCGGCAGCGGCGCTTCGGGCTCGCCCATCTACTCCACGACCTCGATCTGCCCCGGGTCCTTGACGATTATCTCGGGCGCGCCCTTGTACTCCTTGACCACGCCGGTGACGCGCACGGTCCTCATCTTGTAGTAGTCCTCGGGGATGGGCGGGAACTTGCCGAGGTCGGTCGCGAACACGGCGACCTTGAAGTAGTTGCGGTAGTCCTGGTGGAAGTTCAGAAGCAGCACCTTGTCCGAGCGGTATGTCCCGACCACCTTGCCCGTCACCGTGACCAGCCGGTTGAGGTACTTGCCGGCCTCGTCGAAGGTAATGACCTTGATCCAGCCGTCGCCCGAGTCCGCCCGCGTCGACTCGGCCGCGATGCGCTCCTTGAGCAGTTTCACGGTCGGCGGCGTGAAGACGTTGAACGCCCAGAGGCCCTTGCCGATGCGCGCCGCGGTCTCCTCGACGCGTTCGAGCGTGTCGCGCAGGCGCAGGCTGTCCTCGTAGAACCGGACCGTGGCGTAGCCGCGCCGCGCGAGTTCGAGGTTGATGCAGGTATCACCGACAAAGGCGTAGCGCAACAGCCGGCCGAAGTCGTCCTTGTCGCGCCGGTCCGGCTCCAGCCGCACGGTCCTGCCTAGCGCCAGCTTCTCGAGCATGTCCCGGGCGATGTCGCCGCCGGGCTGGTAACTCTCGGGCGCGTCGATGCCCAGCAGCCGCACCGCCTGGCTGTCCGAAGTCAGGAAAGTGTCGCCGTCGTAGACCAGCACGACCTTCGCGCCCTGCGCTGCGGCGAGCAGGCTGAGCGCGACAACGATGAGCCGCATGTTCAGGTTCCTTTCAGGGAACGGAATGATGCCAAGCCGGGTCGCTGCACGGGCGAGAGTTTAGCCTGTCCGGCCGCTGAATCAACCCTGCCATCGCTACTGCAGTATCCAGATGCCGAACGCCATCAGCGCCATCCCGGCGACCAGCCCGATGACGCTCGAGTGCTCGTGTCCGTAGGAATATGAGCCGGGGATGAGTTCATCGAACGAGATGAAGACCATCAGGCCCGCGACGGCGGCCAGCGTGATGGCCAGCAGTTGCGGGGTCAGGAAAGGCATCAGCACCGCCGCGGCCAGCAGCGCGCCAACCAGCTCGGACACGCCCGACAGGAACGCCCACAGTATCGACCGCCGCCGCGACCCGGTCGCGCAGAACACCGGCACCGCCACGGCCAGGCCCTCGGGTATGTTATGCAGGGCCACGGCCGAACCGATGGCCAGGCCCAGCCCGCGGTTCTTGAGCGCGCCCGCGAACGTCGCCATCCCCTCAGGCAGGTTGTGGATGCCGATGCCGATGGCGATGAGCAGGCTGGCGCGCATCAGCTTGTCGGCCGGCTGTCCCGCCTCCGGCTTCGCCGGCAGGCAGTCCGGGTGGATTTTGAGTTCGTGGCCCTCGGTGACGAACACGTGGGGCACGGCCGCGTCGATGAGGAACATCAGCACCAGCCCGCCGAAAAATGCGCCCACCGCGGGCAGGAAACCTACCTCGGCGATGCCGGAGGGCAGCAACTCGGCAAACGACACGAACACCATCACCCCGGCCGAGAACCCGAGGCTCACCGCCATCACCTTTGGGCCGGGCCGGCGCACCACCAGCGATATCATCCCGCCGGCCACGGTCGCGAGCGACGCCAGCGCTGACAGCACTATCGCGAACACGAAATCAGCGTGCATTGCTTTCCTTTCCGGACGGTCCATCCCTGTCGCAGCGGCCGAGGCGTGGGCAGCCGCGGCAGCCCTTGCGCGAACAGCGGTCCGCCTGCTCGTGCTTCGGCCGGGCCAGCGTCGACCGCAGGCGCCTGCCCAGCGACCGAAGCACCTCGCCGGCCGGCGGGCGCCGCCTCGCCGTCACCGACCGTTCCCGGCCCGCCGCCTGCGGCGCGCCATCAGGTCCACAAGCCGGTTGACCGTCTCGGCCGAGAGCGCATGCTCGATGCGGCAGGCGTCGGTGTCCGCGACCCGTTCGCTCACGCCCAGTACCTCGCGCAGGAAGCTGCTCACCAGCCGGTGCCGCCGGCTGACCTCGCCCGCCGCCCTGCGGCCCGCCGCGGTCAGCTCGACCCCGCCGTAGCGCTCGTGCACGACCATGCCCTTGCCCGCGAGCGCGGCCAGGGCCGACACGACCGACGGCCGGCTCACGCCCAGCCGACCGGCAAGGTCCTTCACCCGCACGGGCCGGCCCAATGCCTCCACCGCAAGTATCGCCTCGAGGTAGTCCTCGGCGCTCTGCCCGAGCCTGGCGGCGACTTTATTAGACATATCTAACTCTGTTATATTAGACTAACTTTCGACCGACTGTCAAGCTCGGCCCGCACGCGGCCGGCGCGGCTTGCAGTCGCCGCGCCCGCGGCCTATACTCGGCCGCAAAGTGAAACGCGCACCTTCCCCGCCGCAACGCAGCCGCCGGCTCGTCCCCGCGCTGGCCATCGGGCTGACCCTGCTGCTTCGGCTCTGGTTCATCCTCGAAGTGCGCGGCACGCCCTTCTCCACCGTATCGGCCCAGATGGTCGACGCCTGGTACTACCACCGCTGGGCGCTCGAGATTCTCGGCGGCAGCTTCTGGGGCAGCGACGTGTTCTTCCTCCGGCCGCTCTATCCCTATTTCCTCGCCGGGGTCTACGCCGTGTTCGGCCGGCACGTGCTGCCCGTGCAGCTCGTCCAGGCCGCCCTCGCCGGCGTTTCCTGCTGGTTGCTCTACGATATCGCCCGCCGGTTGTTCGGCCCGCGCCCTGCGGCCTTCGCCGCGTTCGGGTACGCGATCTGCGGCGTGCTCGTGTTCTACACCGGCACGCTGATGTACGTCGAGCTTACCGTCCTCTTCACGCTGCTCACCGTCTGGCTCCTGCTCGCCGCCGGCCGGCGCTGGTGGGCCTGGCTCCTGTCCGGCCTCGCCTTCGGTCTATCGGTCATCTGCCGGCCCGAACTGCTCGTGCTGGCACCCGCCCTTGCGCTATGGTTCGCCCTGCGCCGCGTCGGCCGGCGCAACGCGCTCATCGCCGCGGCCGGCGCATTCGCAGTCGTCGGCGCCGTGCCGTTGCGCAACTACATCGTCGCGCGCGACCCGGTGGTCTTCACGGCCCACTCCGGGGTCAATTTCTACTACGGCAACAACCCGTCCTCCGACGGCGCGTGGCAGCCCGCGCCCGAACTCCACCCGGCCGCCGGCTTCTCGCACGAGATGCTGAAACGGACGTCCCGCACGGTCGACGGCCGGCAGCTGTCCTGGTCGGCCGCGTCGAACTACTGGCTGGGCCGCGGGTTGCGGTTCATCGTCGAGCAGCCCGGCGCGTGGCTCCGCCTCGAACTCCGCAAGCTGCTGCTCTTCCTCTCCGACTACGAGGTGCCCAGCAACTACTACCTGGAGACGGCCCGCGCCCGGTCGACCGCCCTGCGTGTCGCGTTCCTGTCATTCGGCATGATCCTGGCGCTGGCCATACCCGGGTTGGCCTGGGCCTGGCGCGAACGCCGGACCGTTCTGCCCGCGTACCTCTACGTCGCCGCCTACCTGCTCTCCGCGCTCATGTTCTACGTGCTGTCGCGCCTGCGCGCCCCGGTCATCCCGTTCCTGCTCGTTTTCGCCGGGTACGGTCTGCACCGGCTCATCGACGCGTTCCGGGCGCGCCGGCCCGGCCGCGCCTGGACCGGCGTCGCGACGGCCGCCGCGGTGCTGGCAATCTCGCTGCTCATCCCGGTCCGCCGAGACGCGTACTCGTCACAGGCGCACGCGCAGGCCGCCAACATCCTGCTTGCCGGGCGCGAACTGCGGCCGGCCATCGCCGAGCTCGAACTGGCCCTGGCAGCCGACCCGGGCAACATCTCGGCCCGTTACAGCCTGCTGGTCAGCCTCGCGACCGCGGGCCGGGTCGGCGAGGCCGAACGGCATTACCGGCACCTGCAGGAAGCTGCCGCGGCCAGTCCCGTCGCCCGGCCGCTTGCCCGGCTCGGTGCGGCGCGGCTGGCCATCGCCCGCCGCGACTTCGCGACCGCGGCGCGGCTCTACCGCGAGTCGCTGGCCGAGAACCCGGGCGACGCCGAAACCAGCTACCTGCTCGGGCTCGTCTACGTCAGCGTGGACAGCCTCCCTGCCGCGCGCGAGTTCCTCGCCCGCGCCGTATCCATCGACCCCCATCACACCGAGGCGCGCACGACGCTCGCCGCGGTCGAGGCCCGCCTGCGCTAGATGACGACCGGCGAACCTTCCGTCCGCGCGACCCACCGCTGGCAGATGCCCGGCCCGGTCGGGCAGGACGCGCCGAGCGGCCTGCCGCGGCTTGCGGCCGAGCTGCTCCTGCGACGCGGCTACGACACCGCCGGCGCGGTCGCCGCCTTCCTCGAGCCCTCGGCCGCCCGCCTCGCCCGACCCGACTGCCTGCCCGACATCGAGCCGGCCACCGAACGAATCGTGCGGGCCGTCCGCAACAAGGAGCGCGTGGTCGTCTGCGGCGACTACGACGCCGACGGCGTGACCGCCACCGCCGTGCTCGTCATCACCCTGCGCCGGCTCGGCGTGGACGCGGGCTGGTACCTGCCCCACCGCGCGGCCGAGGGTTACGGCTTCTCGACCGCGGGTGTCGAGCACGCCCGTGCCTTCGGTGCCGGTCTCATCGTCACGGTGGACTGCGGCACGTCCGACCACGCGGCCGCGGCCGCAGCCCGCGCCGCGGGCATCGACCTCGTCATCACCGACCACCACGAACTGCGCACGCTCGATGCGCCCCTGCCCGAGGCGATCGCCGTGGTCAACCCGCATCGCCCCGACGCCGCGCCCGCGTTCCGCCACCTCGCCGGCGTCGGCGTCGCGTTCAAGGTGGTCTGGAGCGTGCTGTCGCGGCTCGGCCGGCCGCGCGAAGAACTGACCGACCTGCTGGACCTCGTCACCATCGGCACCATTGCCGACGTCGTACCCCTGGTCGACGAGAACCGCATCATAGCCCGGCTCGGCCTGCCCGCCATCCGGCACAGCGCACGGCCCGGCGTCCGCGCCCTGCTCGCCGCCGCCCGCATCGGCGACCGGCCGCTCTCTGCCCGCGACGTCGGGTTCGGGCTCGCGCCGCGCATCAACGCCGCCGGCCGCCTCAGCCACGCGGGCCGCGCCCTCGAACTGCTGCTCACCGACGACCCGGCCGAGGCGCGCGCCATCGCCGATGAGCTTGAGCGCCACAACCGCGGCCGGCAATCGGTCGAGGAGTGCGTCCTGGGCGACGCGCTGGCCGCCATCGAGCGCGAGAAACTTGCTGCCGGCCGGACCGTGGTCGTCGCCGGCCCGGACTGGCCCGAGGGTATCATCGGCATCGTCGCATCCCGCCTCGTCGACCGGTTCTGGCGGCCGACAATCGTCGTGTCGATGCGCGAAGGCGTGGGCCGCGGCTCAGGTCGGTCGATTCCGGGTTTCGACCTGCATACGGCGCTTGAGGCCTGCGCCGGCACGCTCGAGCGGTTCGGGGGACACCGGGCTGCGGCCGGGCTAACGGTCGCGGCCGGGCGGCTGGCCGAATTCCGCGAGCTGTTCGAGGCGCAGGCCGCCGCGCTACCGCCCGATGCGTTTGAACCTTCGCTGGCCGTCGACGCCGTGGCGCAGATCGAGGAGATTGACGACGGCTTGCTCGATGCGCTGGGCCGATTCGAGCCGTTTGGCGAGGGCAACCCGCGGCCCGTGCTCGCGGCCTTCGGGCTGGAGGTCGTCGGCAACCCTCGCGTCGTCGGCGGCAAGCACCTGCGCCTGAACGTGCGCGACAGCGGCGCCGTGCGCGAGGCGATTGCATGGAACCGCAGTGCCGACCTGCTCGGCATCCACGCAGGCGAGCCCGGCCACCTCGACATCTGCTTCACGCCGACTCGCCGGACGTGGAACGGCCGCACCGCAATCCAGCTCGAGGTCCGCGACCTGCGCACGGCGGACGCGAGCCGCCAGACCAGTTGAACCGCTGGCAGGCACTGACCGCGGCTGGCATTGAGCACCACCGACTGCAGCCCGTGCCGGGGGTCAGGCTGCACTTCGTCGGCCGGCACTCCGGCGAATCAGTCGCAGACTTCGCATCGCTCAACTGCTCATTCGATGTCGGCGACGGCGCGACGACCGTGGCCGGCAACCGAGCGCGAGTCGTCCGCGCGCTCGGCCTGCCGAACCTGCTCACGATACGCCAGGTCCATTCCGACCGAATCATCCCGGCCGAGGCCGTGCCGCAGGACGCAGAAACGCTCGAAGGTGATGCGCTCGTCGCGATTCAACCCGCAGCGCTCGGCGTCAAGGTCGCCGACTGCCTGCCGGTCTATCTCTTCGGCGTGGA
Organism: bacterium; assembly: GCA_046485245.1. Lineage (GTDB taxonomy): Bacteria > Hydrothermota > Tepidihabitantia > Tepidihabitantales > Tepidihabitantaceae > CBFGJX01. The sequence goes on along the minus strand of JAWOHG010000175.1, from coordinate 15,671 downwards.
CGGCGGCGCGGTCGCGCTCGCCCATTGCGGCTGGCGCGGCACCGCGGCCCGGCTCGCAGAGAAGGCCGCGCTGGCGCTGGCCCGCGTCGCACGCTGCCCGGTCGAGCGCATCGGCTTCAGCCTCGGCCCCTGCATCTGCGGCCGCTGCTATGTCGTGGGTGACGATGTCCGCGCGCAGCTGTCCGCACTGCCCGGCGCGGCCGAGGCGTTTTCTCCCGGCCCCGGGACCGACCGGCACCGGCTTGACCTGCGCATCCTCAACCGTGCGCAACTAGCAAATCTCGGCCTCGCCGAGTTCCCCGGTCTTGAGTTGTGCTCGCTGGAATCCGGCGACCGCTGCTACTCGGTGCGGCGGGACAGGCTCACCGGCCGCAACCTCGCCGTGGCCGCGCTCGAACGCGGACAATAAGAGAACCAGCGGCCCGGTTCGGCGCACCGGGCCGCTGGCGCAAGAGCCGCCGTCAGTCTACCAGCGGTAATGGGCAAAGGCACGGTTCGCCTCTGCCATCTTGTGCGTATCTTCCTTCTTCTTCACCGCCGCGCCCTGGCCACGGCTGGCGTCGATCAGCTCGTTGGCGAGCTTCTCGATCATAGTGTGCTCGCTGCGGTTGCGCGCCGACGTGATGGTCCACTTCAGCGCCAGCGCGTCGCGGCGGCGCGGACGGACTTCCATCGGTATCTGGTAGGTCGCACCGCCGACGCGGCGCGGCCGCACCTCGAGCACCGGCTTGACGGTGTTCATCGCCTTCTGGAAGACCGCGTAGCCATCCTCTTTGGTCTTCTCCTCGATGAGGTCCATCGCGCCGTAGAATATCCGCTGCGCGGTCGTCTTCTTGCCCGCCCACATGATGTAGTTCATGAACTTGGTGACGAGCGTGGAATTGTAGCGCGGGTCCGGGGCCAGAACCCGGGAGTCTGCTCTGTGCCTTCTCGACATCGCCTGCTCCCTAGGCCGCGGTCGGCTTCGGCCGCTTCACGCCGTACTGGCTGCGCGCCTGGCGCCGGCCCTCGACGCCGGTCGTGTCCAGCACGCCGCGGACGACGTGGTAGCGCACGCCGGGCAGGTCCTTGACACGGCCGCCACGCACGAGCACGATCGAGTGCTCCTGCAGGTTATGGCCTTCGCCCGGGATGTACGCGGTTATCTCGATGCCGTGCGACAGTCGGACCTTGCAGACCTTGCGCAGCGCCGAGTTCGGTTTCTTCGGGGTCGTCGTGTACACGCGCGTGCACACCCCGCGCTTCTGGGGATTACCCTTCAGCGCGGGCGTCTTCGACCGACCGTGGATCACCGTCCGGCGCCGACGGACGAGTTGGTTGATCGTGGGCATTGCTAGACTGCCTCCTGCTCCGTTGTTGGTTCGGTTTGCGGCTCTTGCGGTTCTTCCTTGACTATCTTGATGCGGCTGAATTCGCGGAAGCCGGTGCCCGCCGGCACCAGCCGTCCGACAATGACGTTCTCTTTGAGGCCCCGCAGGTGGTCCACGCGGCCCTGGATGGCCGCCTCCGACAGCACCCGCGTCGTTTCCTGGAACGAGGCGGCCGAGAGGTAGCTTTCGGTCAGCAGCGCCGCGCGCGTGATGCCCAGCAGGATCGGCTGGTAACTCGCCGGCCGCATGTTCTCGCCGATGAGCTTCTGGTTCTCGTCCAGCAGCCGGCGGCGTTCGACGATCTCGCCCTCGATGTAACTCGAGTCGCCGGCGTCCTCGATCTTCGTCTTGCGCAGCATCTGCCGGACGATGACCGAGATGTGCTTGTCGTTGATCTTGACCTTCTGGAGGCGGTACACGGCCTGGATCTGGTTGGTGAGGAACTCCTGCACCGACATCCAGCCGCGCACGCGCAGCACTTCGTGCGGGTCGACCGAGCCCTCGCACAACTTGTCGCCCGCGTGGACGTGGTCGCCCGACTGCACGAGCAGGTACTTGCTGTACGGGATGTCGTACTCCTTGACCGTGCCGCCCTCGGAGGCGACCCGGACCTGGCGCACGCCCTCGCGCGGTTCGCCAACCTCGACCGAGCCGTCGATTTCGGAGATGACGGCCGGGTCCTTGACCCGCTTGGCCTCGAACAGCTCGGCCACCTTGGGCAGGCCGCCGGTGATGTCGCGTGACCGGCTCATCTCGCGCAGCAACCGGGCGAGTGTGTCGCCGGGCACGACTGCGGTCTTGTCGTCGACCACGAGGTACGCGCCCGCCGGCAGGGCGTGGGTCTCGAGCGCCTTGCCCTTGGCGTTGACGATGACGATGCGCGGGTGCAGCCGCTTCTCACGGTCCTCGGTGACGATGCGCTGCATGCGTTCGGTCCGCTCGTCGATGTCCTCGCGCAGTGTCAGGCCGACCTCGACGTCGTGGTACACGACCTGGCCCTTGGCCCGCGCGACGATGGGAATCGAGTAGGGCTCCCACTCGAACAGCGTGTCGCCTTCCTTGATCTCCTGCCCGTCCTGGACGCGCACGGTCGCGCCGGCCGGGACGCTGAAGGGCACGACGCGGTCGGTTGCGGCAAGCACGAGCCGGCCCTGGTCGAGCGCAATGTAATCGCCGTCGGTGCGCTGGACCGTGACCAGGCCCTCGTACTTCACCTTGCTGGCGAACTTCGCCGTCGCCTTGGTCTGCTCCGCGACGCGCGCCGCGACGCCGCCGACGTGGAACGTCTTCAGCGTCAGCTGCGTGCCCGGTTCGCCGATCGACTGGGCCGCGACGATGCCGACCGCCTCGCCGATCTCGACGATGCCGCCGGTCGCCATGTTGCGGCCGTAGCACTTGACGCACAGGCCGGCCGGCGCCTCGCAGGTCAGCACCGACCGGACCCGGACCATCTCGATGCCGTAGTCCTCGATCTCGGCCGCCGCCTCGTCGGTGATCTCGTCGCCGGCGTGGACGATGACCTCGCCCGAGACCGGGTTGACTATGTCGTCGAGCGAGAACCGGCCGACGATGCGCTCGGCCAGCGGCTCGACGATGTCGCCGCCCTCTCGCAGGGCGCTGATCTCCTCGCCGAGGATGGTGCCGCAGTCTTCCATCGATACGACGACGTCCTGGGCGACGTCGACCAGCCGGCGGGTGAGGTAGCCGGCCTCGGCGGTCTTCAGCGCGGTGTCGGTCAGGCCCTTGCGCGCGCCGTGGGTCGAGATGAAGTACTCCCACACCGACAGCCCCTCGCGGAACGAGCTCTTGATCGGCGTCTCGATGACTTCCTCGCCGACCGAACGGCGCTGCGGCTTGGCCATCAGGCCGCGCATGCCGCCGATCTGGGCCGCCTGGGTCCGCGAACCGCGGGCGCCGGAGTCGATGAGGATGTACACCGGGTTGAAGCCCTCCTGGTCGGTCGACAGCCGCTCGAACAGCGCCGCCTCGACCTCGGCCGTTGCCAGTGTCCAGGTGTTGACGACGAGGTTGTACTTCTCGGAGTCGGTCATCAGCCCGCGCTCGTAGGCACGCTGCACCTTGCGCAGTTCGCGGTCGCTGCGGGCGAGGATCTCGTACTTCTCCTTGGGCACGACGATGTCGTCGATGCCGATCGACAGGCCCGAGCGGGTCGCCATCTCGAAGCCGAGGTCCTTGACCGCGTCGAGCAGCTTGGCGGTCGCCTCGATGCCCAGCGTCCGGCTGCAGCGGCTGATCAGCCCGACGAGCTTGTCCTTCGGACAGGCCTCGTTGACGAAGCGCAGCGACTCGGGCAGCACCTCGTTGAACAGCACCCGGCCGACGGTCGTCTCGAGGAACTTGCCCTTGTAGCGGAACCGGAGACCATCGTGGACCGCCAGCTCGCCCATGTCGAGCGCCGAGCGGACGGTCGAGAAGTCGTCGAACGTGCCGACCGGCTTGGCCTTGCTCGGCCGGACCTTGGTCATGTAGTAGACGCCGGCGACGATGTCCTGGGACGGCGTCATCAGCGGCCGGCCGTGGGCCGGCGACAGGACGTTGTTGGACGACAGCATCAGCACCGACGTCTCGAGTATCGCCTCGGGCGTCAGCGGCACGTGGACCGACATCGTGTCGCCGTCGAAGTCGGCGTTGAACGGCGGGCAGACGAGCGGGTGGATGCCGATCGCGCGGTTCTCGGACAGCAGCGGGAAGAACGCCTCGATCGACACGCGGTGCAGCGTCGGGGCGCGGTTCAGCATCACCGGGTGGTCGCGGGTGACGTCCTCGAGGACTTCCCAGACCTCGGGCGCCTCGCGCCGGTACATGCTCTTGGCGCCGCGCTCGCTCTCGGCCAGCCGCCGCTCCTCGAGCTGCCGGAGGATCATCGGCTTGAACAGCTCGAGCGCCATTTCCTTGGGCAGCGAGCACTGGTGCAGCTTCAGCGCCGGGTCGACGACGATGACCGAACGACCCGAGTAGTCGACGCGCTTGCCCAGCAGGTTGCGGCGGAACCGGCCCTGCTTGCCGCGCAGCGCCTCGCACAGCGACTTCAGCGGCCGGTTGCCGCGGCCGCGCACCGGCCGGGGCCGGGTCTCGTTCGAAAAGAGCGTGTCGACCGCGTCCTGCAGCATCCGCTTCTCGTTCTTGAGGATGATCTCCGGCGTCCGGATCGACATCAGGTGCTTCAGCCGGTTGTTGCGGACGATCACCCGCTTGTAAAGGTCATTGAGGTCGGACGTGGCGTAGCGGCCGCCCTCGAGCGGCACCAGCGGCCGCAGGTCGGGCGGGATGACCGGCAGCACGTCCAGTATCATCCACTCGGGCCGCGCGCCGGAGGACCGGAACGCCTCGACCACGCGCAGCCGGCGCAGCAGGTTGAACCGCCGCGACGTCTCGTGCTTGATGCGCGCGCGCAGTTCGGCCGCGAGGTCGTCGAGCTCGATGCGCGACAGCAGCGTCTTCAGGGACGGCGCGCCGGTCGCCACCTCCAACCCTTCGAACCGGCTGACGTTGTCGCGGTACTCCTCCTCGGAGATGAGCTCCATCTTCTTGTAGGTCGAGGAACCCGGCTCGATGACGACGTAGGCCTCGTAGTTGAGCACGGTCTCGACCTGGTTGATCGACAGCGCCAGCATCAGCCCGACCTTGGACGGCGGCACCTGGTAGAACAGCGTGTGCGCCACCGGCACGACGAGCTCGACGTGGCCCATCCGCTGTCGCCGCACCGCCGAGGTCGTCACCTCGACGCCGCAGCGGTCGCAGACGATGCCCTTGTAGCGGATCTTCTTGTACTTGCCGCAGTTGCACTCGTAGTCCTTGACCGGGCCGAAGATCCGCTCGCAGAACAGTCCGTCGCGCTCCGGTTTCTGGGTGCGGTAGTTGATGGTCTCAGGCTTGATCACCTCGCCGCTCGACCAGGAACGGATGGTTTCCGGCGCCGCGATGCGCAGGCGCAGTGAATCGAAATCGAAGAAATCCCGATCCGATATCACGCCGTCTCCTTTCCCCGCTCCGGGATGAGCTCGAGCCCCAGGCCCTGCAGTTCTTTGACGAGCACCGAGAACGACGCCGGCGCCTTCGGCCGCGGCGGGTTCTTGCCCCGGATGAGCGACTCGTACAGCGCGCTGCGGCCTTCGACGTCGTCGGACTTGATGGTCAGCATCTCCTGCAGCGCGTGCGCCGCGCCGTAGGCCTCCAGCGCCCAGACTTCCATTTCGCCGAACCGCTGGCCGCCGAACTGGGCCTTGCCGCCCAGCGGCTGCTGGGTGATGAGCGAGTAGCGGCCGGTCGACCGGGCGTGGATCTTGTCATCCACCATGTGGATGAGCTTCATCATGTACATCATCCCGACCGCGATCTTGGCGTCGAACGTCTCGCCGCTCCGGCCGTCGTAGAGCTTGACCTTGCCGTCCTCGGGCAGGCCGGCCTTCTTGAGCTCTACCTTGATCTCCTCGGGCGACGCGCTCTGGAACACCGGGCAGACCGCCTGGTACCCGAGCACCTTGGCCGCCCAGCCCAGGTGCAGTTCCAGCACCTGGCCCAGGTTCATGCGCGACGGCACGCCCAGCGGGTTGAGGACCATCTGGACCGGCAGGCCGCGCATCCCGCGGATCGTCTCGGTTGCCTCGGCCGACTCGGCCTCACCCGACATGTAGGGCATGTCCTCGACCGGCAGCACCTTGGACACGACGCCCTTGTTGCCGTGGCGTCCGGCCATCTTGTCGCCCACCGCCAGGCGGCGCTTCTGGGCGATGAAGATGGTGATCCACTTCAGCACGCCGTGCGGCAGTTCGTCGCCGCGCGACACGCGGTCGACCTCGGCCCGCTTGTCCTTGTCCGCATCGGTGAGCGCCTCGTCGTACTCGACGAGCGTGGCGCGGACCTCCATCTGGAGGCGCGGGCTCGAGACGAGCTGCTCGTGGTTGTGGACGTGGCTGAACTCCTCCGAGTTTAGGAACTCGTCGGTCATCGGCAGGCCGGCCTTGTGCAGGATGCGGCCGCGGGAATCCTTGGCGTTGGCCGCCGCCTTCTGGCCGCGCAGGATCGAGCGCAGCTTCTCGTCGCGCCGCTCCTGGTTGAACTCCTTTTTCAGCTCGTAGCGGTGCGTCGCCTCGGCGACCCGCTCCTTCTCCAGCCGGCGGTTCATCGCGTCGGTCAGCTTGCGCGACAGCACGCGGCGGTCGACGATGACACCGAACACGCCCGGCTCGACCCGCATCGACGTGTCGCGGACGTTGGCCGCCTTCTCGCCGAAGATCGCCCGCAGCAGCCGCTCCTCGGGCGTGAACTCGGTCTCGCCCTTGGGCGTGATGCGGCCGACGAGGATGTCGCCCGGCCCGACCTCGGCGCCGAGCCGGATCACCCCGAACTCGTCGAGGTTGCGCAGCTCTTCCTCGGTCGCGCCGGGGATGTCGCGGGTTATCTCCTCCGGTCCCAGCTTCGTCTCGCGGGCCTGGATCTCGAACTCCAGGATCTGGATCGAGGTGAACGCGTCGTCCCGCAGCAGCTCCTCGGAGATGATGATCGCGTCCTCGTAGTTGTAGCCGCGCCAGGGCGTGAACGCCACGAGGATGTTGCGCCCGAGCGCGAGCTGGCCGTCCTGCGTGCCCTGGGCGTCGGCCAGGAGCGCGCCCTTCTTCACCGAGTCGCCCGACCGGACGACCGGCCGCTGCGACAGGCAGGTGTACTGGTTCGACTTCTTGTACTTGCGCAGCTTGTACTCGGTCAGGCCGCTCTCGCTGCGGACCGTCACGGTCCGGGCATCGACCTTGGTCACGACGCCCTCGGCCTCGGCCAGCAGCGTGGCGCCCGACTCGGCGGCGAACTTGCCCTCGACCCCGGTCGCCACCAGCGGCTTCTCGGGCAGCATCAGCGGCACGGCCTGCCGCTGCATGTTGGCGCCCATCAGCGCGCGGTCGGCGTCGTCGTGCTCCAGGAACGGCACCATCACCGTCGACGGTGCGAACAGCTGCTTGGGCGACACGTCCATGAAGTCGACCTGGTCCGGCGGCAGCGACACGACGTCGCCGCGCCGGCGGCAGATGACCTCTTCCTTGGCGAACTTGCCGTCCGCGTCGAGCTCGCTGGTCGCCTGGGCCACGGCGTAGCGGTCTTCCTCGTCCGGGTTGAGGTAGACCTCCTTGCCCTTGCCCGCCAGCACGCGGCCCTCCTTGACCCGCCAGTAGGGCGTGGTCATGAAGCCGTACTCGTCGACGCGGGCGTAGGTCGAGGTGGTCGATATCAGGCCGATGTTGGGGCCTTCCGGCGTCTCGATCGGGCAGACGCGGCCGTAGTGCGAGTAGTGCACGTCGCGCACCTCGAACCCGGCGGTCTCCTTGGTCAGGCCGCCCGGCCCGAGGGTCGAGATCCGGCGCTTGTGCGTCAGCTCGGTCAGCGGGTTGGTCTGCTCCATGAACTGGCAGAGCTGGCTCTGGGTGAAGAACTGCATGATCGCGTTGGCCACGACCCGCGTGTTCACCAGCTCCTGCGGCGTGAGCTGCGAATCGTCCACGAACGCGGCCCGCTCGCGGATGTTCTGGGCGAGCTGCAGCAGCGCCGCCCGGAACTGGTTCTCGAGCAGCTCGCCGACCCGCTTCACCCGGCGCGACGACAGGTGGTCGACGTCGTCGGCCTGGTAGCGCACCGGCTCGCCCGCGACCTTGCCCGGCTTGGTCCCGAGCAGCTTCTCGGCCTTCTGGCCGCGCTCCTCGGAGTAGTAGCTCATCTCCAGCTCGTGGCGCCGGTCGTACCAGTAGAACCCGTCCGGCGCGAGGTCCTTGTCCTTCAGCGCCTCGAGCGCGGCGTCCCGGTGCTCGGCCGACGGCGCGGCGTAGCGCACGCGGTAGGTCTTGCCCTCGCCCGAGAACAGAAGCAGGTTGGAGATGATCGCCAGCACGTCCTTCTGCATCAGCCCGGTCTCGCTCGCCGCGGTCTTCAGCATCAGGCGCTGGTTCAGCTTGTAGCGGCCGACCTTACCCAGGTCGAACCGCTTCGGGTCGAACAGCATCCCGAGGATGACGCTCTCGGCGACGTCGATCGAGTGGGGCGCGATCGAACGCAGCCGGTAGTAGATGCGCTTGATGGCGTCTTCTTTCGACGTCGTCCGGTCGGCGCGCAGCGTGTTGGCGATGACGTCGACCCCGACTGGCCGCCCGGCCACGACCCACGCCTCGGTGATGCCCTTGGCCGACAGGAAATCCAGCAGGCCTTCGGTCACGGACTCGCCGGCCTTGCCGTACTCCTCCTCGCCCGACTCCGACTTGATGTCGCGGGCGAGCACCTGGCCGAGCACGAGTTTCTGGACCTCGGTGCGGAACAGCCGGGCGATGACGTCCTCGTGGCTGTAGCCGAGCGCGCGCAGGAACGTGGCGGCCGATATCCGTCGCTTGCGGTCAAGCAGCACGAGCATCGTGTTGTGCTTGTCCACCACTAGCTCGAACCACGCGCCGCGCAGCGGCACCAGCAGCGCCGAGAACTCGTCGCCGTCGCGCTGGAAATAGACGCCGGGCGAGCGGTGCAGCTGGCTGACGATGACGCGCTCGACGCCGTTGATGATGAACGTGCCGTTGCGGGTCATCCAGGGCAGCTCGCAGAAGAAGACCTCCTGCTCGATGACCTCCTTGACCCGGTCGGTCTCCTGACCGAACTCTTTCTTGACCAGGCGGAAGTTGACCTTGAGCGGCATCGCGTAGTTGACGCCCTTGGCCATCGCTTCATCCGGCGAGTACTTCGGCTCGCCGAACACGAAGCCGGCGTACTCGAGTCGGAAATTCTTGTGGACGTCCTCGATCGGGAACGTCTCCGACAGCACACCTTCGAGTCCGCGCGGCTCCCGCTTGGTGGGTTCGACCCCCTGCTGGATAAACTCGGCGAACGAGTCGAGCTGGAGCGACAGCAGGCTCGGAATCTCTAAGAAGGTGCCGCCCTTAGAGAAATCCTTCTGCTTCATTCCGGGTTATTCCCCCTGCTACTTTATCTCGACCTTGGCGCCGACTTCTTCCAGCTTCGCCTTGATCTTGTCGGCCTCTTCCTTCGACGCGTTCTCCTTGATGACGCTCGGCGTCTTGTCGATCATGTCCTTGGCTTCTTTCAAGCCGAGCTGGGTGACCGCCCGCAGCTCCTTGAGGACCTGGATCTTCTTGTCGCCGACCGAAGTGAGCGTGACGGCGAACTCGGTCTGCTCTTCCTTGGCCTCGGCCGGGGCGGCGCCGCCCGCTGCGGGCGCGGGGCCGGCGGCGGCGTACATCGGCGCGCTCACGCCGAACTTGTCTTTCAGCTCCTTGACCAGCTCGGCCAGCTCGGTGACGGTCAGGCCCTCAATCGTCGCGATAACCTGTTCGATCTTCTCCGACATCTTTCCTCCTGTGACGTTCAGGCCGGCCTTGGGGCCGTGCCCGCTTGCGCCGCCCTCGGGGCGGCTCGACTCGTGCGTTCCAGAAGCAGCAATCTCTTTGACTTCACTGCGCCGCCGGCTCGGCCGCCGGCCGGTCCTTGATCTGGTCCAGGGTCCAGACGAGCTCGGACAGCAGCCCGTCGAGCGAGAACACCAGCCCGCTGATCGGCCCCTGCAGGATGCCCACGACCTGGGCCCGCAGGTCGGCCTTGGTCGGCAGGGCGGCCAGGTACTCGAACTGCTCGGCGGCGTAGATCACGCCCTCGAGGTACGCGCCCTTGACCTTCAGCGCGGTCAGCTTGCGCTGGACGTCCTTGATCAGCCGCGCCGGCGCGACCGGGTCCTCGGCGGCGAACACGACCGAGGTCGGCCCGACGAGGATGTCCTCGACCTTGGCCGGCACGCCGCTCTCGGTGAACGCCCGCGCCGCCAGCCGGTTCTTGACGACCTGCATCGCGACCTTGAGCTCGTCCAGCCGGCGCCGGAATGCGTTGATGTCGTTGGCGCCGACCTTCGTGAAGTCGATAAAGTAAAGCGCCGAGGCCTTCTCGGCCAGAGCCTTCAGCTCGGCGACGCTGTCGATTTTCTGTTGCGTGGGCATGCTAGGCCTCTTTCTTCGTGGTCTCGAGGAACTCTTTGAGGTCGACCCGCACGCCCGGCCCCATCGTCGACGATACGACGACGTTGCGGATGAACTGGCCCTTGGCGGTCGACGGCTTCGACCGGATGAGCTCGTGCATGAACGCCCGGACGTTCTCGGCCAGCTGCGCCGGATCGAACGAGGCCTTGCCGACCAGCGCGTGGACGTTACCCGTCTTGTCGGTGCGGTACTTGATCCGGCCCGCCTTCAGGCTCTTCACCGTCGCGCCGACGTCGAAGGTCACCGTCTGGGTCTTGGGCGAGGGCATCAGGCCCTTGGGCCCCAGCACCTTGCCCAGCCGGCCGACCGCGGACATCGTATCCGGCGTGGCGACTGCGACGTCGAACTCGGCCCAGCCGCCGGTGATCTTCTCGACGAGGTCCTCGAACCCGACCTCGTCGGCGCCGGCAGCGCGGGCCTCCTCCTGCTTGTCGCCCTTGGCGAACACCAGCACGCGCACTTTCTTACCCGTGCCGTTGGGCAGCGATACTGTGCCCGACACGAGCTGGTCGGTCTTCTTCGCGTCGATGCCCAGCTTGATGCTGATGTCGACCGACTCGTCGAACTTGGCGGTGGCGTTGGCCTTCACCAGCACCAGCGCCTTGTCGAGCTGGTGCAGGGCCAGGGGTTCGAAGTTCTGCGCGAGCGCGCGGAAACGCTTGGAGTGTATCATCAGTCCTCCACGCGCAGGCCCATCGAGTGGGCCGTGCCCTCGACGACCTTCATCGCCGCCTCGACGTCGGCCGCATTCAGGTCTCTCATCTTGCGTTCCGCGATTTCCCGCACGGCCTTGCGGCTGACCACGCCGACCTTCGCCCGGTTGGGCTCGGACGAGCCCTTGGCGAGTCCGGCGGCCACCTTTAGGAGTACGGACGCGGGTGGACTCTTGGTGACGAACGTGAACTTGCGGTCCGCGTACACGGTCAGGACAACCGGAATCAGCATGCCCGGGGTCTCCTTGCGGGTCGCCTCGTTGAACGACCGGATGAACTCCGCAATGTTGACGCCGTGCTGCCCGAGGGCCGGGCCGACGGGCGGTGCTGCGGTTGCCTGGCCGGCGGGGCACTGCAATTTCACGACCGCCGCAACCTTCTTGACCATCTCGCTCCTCCTAGACTATATCGGCTGGACGTCGAGGAAATCTAAATCTATCGGCGTCGGCCGACCGAAAATCGTGACCGTGACCTTCACGCGGCGGCGCTCGGCGAAGATTTCCTCCACCTGCCCGGTGAACCCGGCGAACGGTCCCTTGGCCACTTTGACATTTTCACCCTTCTCGAACGGCGCCTCGGGCTCGGCCTGGTCGTGGCCGCGCTCGATCTGCTCGAGCATCGAGGTCACCTCGGCCTCTGATAGCGGCATCGGCTGGTCCTTCGACCCGAGCATGTGGGTGACTCCCGGGATCGAGTTGACCAGCGCCATCGGCTGCTCCTCCTGCTCCATCTCCACGATGAGGTAGCCGGGGTAGAGCTGGCGCTCCTCGGCGACGATCTTCGACTTGCGCACGCGCGCGACCCGCTCGGCCGGCAGGATTATCCGGCCGAACTTGTCGGACAACCCCTGCCGCTCGACTGCCTTCTCCAGGAGTTCCTTCACCCGCCGCTCACGGCCGGTGTAGGTGTGGATGACGAAAAACCTCATGCCCGTTGTTGGGGCTACCTCAGGATGAGCTGGAGCAGCTGCGAGAAAATCAGGTCGCACAGGCCGATGAACACGGCCAGTATCGTCGAGAATACGATGACGACCGCCGTCGTCGTGACCAGCTCCTTGCGCCGGACCCAGGAGACCTTCTTCATCTCCGCCACGACGTCGGCGAGGTAATTCTTCAGTCTGCTAAAAAGGTTCTTCACGGTACTTTACAGGCCAGGAGGGATTTGAACCCCCAACCTACGGATTTGGAGTCCGCCGCTCTGCCGTTAGAGCTACTGGCCTACTTTACCTCCTTGTGCGAAGTGTGCTTTCGACAAGTCGGGCAATAGTGCTTGAACTCGAGCCGCTCGGTCTGCTTCTTGTTCTTACCCGTGTGGTAGTTGCGGTTCTTGCACTCGCCGCAAGCCAGGGTTACCTGCACGCGCATCGCCGTTTACTCGACGATCTGCACGACGGTGCCGGCGCCGACCGTCCGGCCGCCCTCGCGGATGGCGAACTTCGAGTTCTGCTCGAGCGCGACCTCGGAAATCAGCTCGATGTCCATCGTCACGTGGTCGCCCGGCATCACCATCTCGACGCCCTGCGGCAGCGTGCACGAGCCGGTCACGTCGGTCGTCCGGATGTAGAACTGCGGGCGGTAGCCCGGGAAGAACGGGGTGTGGCGGCCGCCCTCGTCCTTGGTCAGCACGTACACCTCGCCCTTGAACTTCTTGTGCGGTTTAATCGAGCCCGGCTTGGCCATCACCATCCCGCGCTCGACGTCATCCTTGGCCACGCCGCGCAGCAGCAGGCCGACGTTGTCGCCGGCGCGCGCGTCCTCGAGTATCTTGCGGAACATCTCGACCGACGTCACGATCGCCTTGTCGTGCTTGCCGAAGCCGATGATCTCAACTTCTTCACCGCCCTTGAGCACGCCGCGCTCGACGCGGCCGGTCACGACGGTGCCGCGGCCGGTGATCGAGAAAATGTCCTCGACCGGCATCAGGAACGGCTTCTCGGTCTCGCGCAACGGGTCGGGGATGAAGCTGTCCAGAGCGGCGACGAGCTTCATTATCGACTCCTCGTCCTCGGGCACGCCCTGCAGGGCCTTGATCGCCGAGCCGCGGATGATCGGCGTCTTGTCGCCGGGGAACTCGTACTTCGTCAGGATGTCGCGGATTTCCAACTCGACGAGGTCGATGAGGTCCGGGTCGTCGACGAGGTCCACCTTGTTCAGGTAGACCACGATGGCCGGCACGTTCACCTGGCGCGCCAGCAGCACGTGCTCCGTCGTCTGGGGCATCGGGCCGTCGGCGGCCGACACCACGAGAATTGCGCCGTCCATCTGGGCCGCGCCGGTGATCATGTTCTTTATGTAGTCGGCGTGACCCGGGCAGTCGATGTGCGCGTAGTGCCGCTTGTCGCTCTGGTACTCCTGGTGCGAGATCGCGATGGTGAGAATCTTGGTCTCATCGCGGCGCCCCTGCGACTCGCTCGCTTTGGCGATCTGGTCGTAAGTGACGTAGGTCGCCAGGCCCTTCTTCTCGAGCACCTTCGTGATTGCCGCGGTCAGCGTCGTTTTACCGTGGTCGACGTGACCGATGGTGCCGACGTTGACGTGCGGCTTCGTGCGTTCGAACTTCGCCTTAGCCATCTTTCCGTTCCTCCTTAGAAACAGTTTTCAATAACAAGTTGCCTTCAGTCAGCGGCGCAAAACAGCCCGCGGCCGGAGTTGAACCGGCGACCTCTTCCTTACCAAGGAAGTGCTCTGCCGACTGAGCTACACGGGCGTAATTGGCAGGGGATTATAGGATTAACTCTCGCCCTGTCAATGACTAAATGCGTGCGAAACCCCCAATGGCTCCTCAGCCTCAGGGATTCGCACACCTTGTCGCCCTCGGTCGGCAGGCTGGCGGCGACAACTGATTGTCAGACCAACGCTTACGCAACTACCGGGCAACTTCGGCCCGTATTAGCCCAAGATCCGGCCAAAGAAAACAGCGGGCGATGGGAGTCGAACCCACGCAAACAGCTTGGAAGGCTGTTGTGCTGCCACTACACCACGCCCGCGCTTATGGCTCGGCCTGGGCCGGTGAAAACTGACTATGGACGGGGAAGGATTTGAACCTCCGTAGGCGTAAAGCCAGCAGATTTACAGTCTGCCCCCTTTGGCCACTCGGGTACCCGTCCGGAAAATGGTCTTTTCAGCCGACAGAGGGATTCGAACCCACGACCTGTGGTTTACAAAACCACTGCTCTACCAACTGAGCTATGTCGGCAAACCGCGAGGCCTTGCGGCCCTCGCGCAGACTGAAATATAGCCCCAAACCGCGCGGCGTCAAGAAACGAGCCGCGCACAAAGTGCCACGGCGAGCATGGGTTTCGGTTCCTCAACCTTGACACCGACCTCGCCGTTGCGTAGCCTCGATGCGTGGCAGGAACCAGCACTCGACGTCGTGCGACTCGCTATCGCATTCCGCTTCGCACCCCGGCCGCCGGACACGCTCCCCCCGAACCGGCACGACAACGATGACCAAGCTCGTCATGCGCTTGAAGGCGCTGACGCCCGCGTTCGAGCGCGCCGTGATGAAGCACTGGTACCAGTACGCGGCCAGGCGGGTCCAGCACGCGGACTGGGTTTTCATGAACTTCGGGTACGCCGAACCGGACGACGCGGCCGGCCTGCAGCTTCTCGACCGGGAAGAGCCGGACCGCTACTGCATTCAGCTCTACGACCACGTCGCCGGCGTGACGCAGATGGCCGGCAAGGACGTGCTGGAGGTCGGCTCGGGCCGGGGCGGCGGCGCGGCCTGGCTCGCGCAGCGTTACCGACCCAAGTCCATGATCGGCCTGGACTTCTCGGGCAACGCCGTGGAACTCTGCGGCCGGATTCACTGCGCGCCGGGCCTGCAGTTCACGCACGGCAACGCCGAGGCGATGCCGTTTGCCGACGGCTCGTTCGACGTCGTCATCAACATCGAATCGTCGCACGGTTACGGCCGGATGGACCGGTTCTTGAGCGAAGTGGTGCGCGTGCTTCGCCCGGGTGGGCTGTTCTCCTGGGTCGACTTCCGCTGGCAGAAGGACGTGCCGCATACCGAACAGCTATTCGCCGCGGCCGGCCTCAGGCCGGTGCGCAGCCTGAACATCACCGCCAACGTCCTGCGTTCGCTGGACGCGATGCGCTCACAGCGCCTCGCGCTCATCCGGCAGCACTCGCCGTGGTTCGCGCGCGGCCTGTTCCGCGAGTTTGCCGCGGTCAAGGGCTCGGACAGCTATGATGCCCTGGCCGACGGCCGGATGGTCTACCTGAGCCGCGTGTTTCAGCGGGGGTCCGAAACGCTCTCTCATTCCTGAGTGGTTGACTGTTCCAGACTTCATCTCGGTGATGGAGCCCGTCCGGCCAGTTTGCGCTTCATCCAACTGGGCATAATAGGGCATAATAGGGGTGCACATTCAAGCTCGAAGTGCAACAAAGCGGGCGGCAGCTTCTAGCGGTGTTTTGTAGCCCAAGCATTTCATCGGGCGGGTGTTGATGGCCAGTTCGACCCGCTCGATCTCGGCCTGAGTCAGCTTAGCGAAATCAGTCCCCTTGGGAAAGTAGCGCCGGACCATGCCGTTGCGGTTCTCGTTGGTGCCG
>JAWOHG010000144.1:0-2596 GCA_046485245.1 bacterium | reverse complement strand
CCCGGCCCCAACCCGACCCGCGGCGGCGCAACCGTTCGCTACACCATTCCCGCAGCCACAGAAGCCCGGCTCGCCATCTACGATGGTTCGGGCCGCAATGTAAGGACACTGACCAGCGGCCCCCAACCCGCCGGTGTCCACACGGCAACCTGGGACGGTACGGACCAGCTCGGACGCAACGTCGGGGCTGGTGTCTATCTTGTCCGCCTCACAGCCGGCGGCCTTACCCGCGTCAGCCGGCTCACAGTAGTGAGATAGGCCGGACCGACAGGCCGCGGGATCGCGCGGGGCGGGCCAATGGCCCGCCCCGCTTTTCTGTATCGAACGAGCCTAGCGCAGCAGCGTCAGCTTACCCGTGGCCGCGTAGTCACCCGCGACCAGCCGCACGAGATACACGCCCTCGGCCAGGCGTCGGCCCTGCGCGTCGGTGCCGTCCCAGGCGATTGAGCCGACGGCTAACGGCTCACGGCTGACAGTCCAGGACCGCACCATCCGGCCCGCGCCGTCGTACACCGCCAGCGTCGCCGGTTCTCCACCGGCGAGAGTATAACGCAAGGTGGTCCTTGCCCGGAACACGCCGGGCTCTGCCGCCAGCAGCCGCGTTCTCGAGACAGCACCGGCGGGTTCCTCGGCAACGCCGACATAGTCGAGCACGTTGGCGCTCGCGCCCTGCCAGCAGGGCATCGAGGAGTCGGGCTGGACCGTCATGTTCTGCAGCCAGACCACGAGGTCGCAGAACTCGACGCGGTACGTCGAGTCGAGCGCGAACGGCACCAACACCGTGTCGGTCGCGCCCGGTGCCAGCGTCACCGGCGTGCCGAGGTGGGTCGGCACGTAGTCGCGGCAGACGTGGTTGTGCAGGGAGTCGCCGTTGGGACCGTGGTAGATGATGCTGTCCTCGGTGACGACGACCTGCAGCGCAGCCGCGATGGTGTCGGCCGAGCCGTTACGGCACTCGACCTGCACCACGCCGGTACGCTCGAGCGGGTCATAGGTTGTACCTGCAAGGCTCAGCCCGACTTCGGTCGGGATTGCCATTGCCGCCGCCACCGCCGCACTCCACGTGTTGTAGTTGAACCCGCGTGACGCGCCGTCGACCCAAAGCCACGGGTAGTAGTAGGCGTTGTTCATCGGCGGCGGGTAGAGATGCCACTTGTCCCAGGCCTCGCGCCGGTACAGCGGGTAGGACTGGTTGGCGTTCCACTGCACGGCGGCCACGCGGCCGGGATTCTGCGCGCATATCTGGTCCAGCATACTGCTGGCCGCAACGCAGGTCCCTCAGCTCTCGGAGTAGGACTCTTCGAGCACGACGACCCGGTCGTACGCAACCGCGGCCGCGGCGAGCAGGGCCCAGGCGAACAGGATTCTCTTCATCTGAACACTCCTCCAAGGTTCATCCGGCGGTCAGCAAAGCGGGGCGAGTCACAGACCCGCCCCGCAAACGGAAACGAACCAGGCTCAGTCGGTGACGACGAGCTTGCCCGAAGCGACGGTGCCGCCGCAGGCCAGGCGCCACGCGTACACGCCGCGCGCGACCGAGCCATCACGCTGCCAGTTGACGCTGGTCTCGCCCGAGCGGCTCGTCCCGGCGAACTCCTGCACCAGCGTGCCGTCGAGCGCGTACACGCCCAGCCGGTAGCCCTGCCCGGCCGGCGCGTTGAAACGGAAGGTCGCGCTGCCCTGCGCCGGGTTGGGCGTGACACTGGCCCGCACACCCCGGACAACTGCAGACCGTCCCTCGCTCACGCCGACCATCGACAGCAGCCGCGCCGTCGCGGCCTGGTAAATCGGGCGCGAGGAATCCGGCTGCACGGTCGGGTTCTGCAGGAATGCGATGACGTGGCAGTTCCGTTCGAGCCAACTGCTCTCGATGGTGAACGGCTGGACTACCGTATCGCATTCCAGCGCCGGGATGGTCACGCTCAGCCCCGCCGTGCCGGTCACGTAGTCGCGGCAGACGTGGTGATGCCATGCGTCGCCGTTGGGTGCCGGATAGTAAAGGCTGTCCTCTGTTATGACGACGTACAGGCTGGCGTTGACCGCGGATGAGGTCGTGTTCACCATCTCCACGGTCAGCTCCCCGGAGCCGGAGCCCGGCGTGTAGTCGCCGCTGAGGTTGATGCCGACCTCGGCCGAATCGGCGAACTGCTGCTGCACCCAGCCGTCCCAGGACCCTGACTGGTAGCCCCGGTTTTTGCCGTCAATCCACGCCCAGGGCGTCGCGTAGACGAAGCCGCCGTTGTACCAGTAGGGCGGCGGGTAGGTGAACCAGCGTGCGCGCGCCTCGGCGCAGTAGAGCGGGTAACTGGAACCTGTGTGCCACTCGATGGCCGCGACCCGACCCGGGTACCTGGCCTCGATCTGGTCTACCACCACACTGGCGGCGGCACAGCTGCCTCAGCCTTCGGAGTAGGCTTCTTCAATCACCACGACCCGGTCATAGGCCAGGACCAGCGCCGTTGCAGCGAGCAGCGCGAGCAGAATCTTCTTGGTCATCGAGCCTCCTCTGGAATTGCGTAACGTGATAGTCTATGCCTCGCCCTTCAACAGTCAATACCCGGCGCTCACGCGTACACGGACAAGCAGGCGGGGCGGG
>JAWOHG010000047.1:0-2958 GCA_046485245.1 bacterium | reverse complement strand
GCGGTGGAGCAGGGCGGCGAGCGGCTGGTTATGACCCAGCTCGCGCCCGAGTTCGGGGCTGCGTTCTCGCCCCGCGCCGCGGCGGCCGTGCTCGGGCTGGACACGGCGGACATCGACTCCCGCTACGAATGTACCGAGGTGTCGACCGGGCTGTGGTTCGGCGTCATCCCGGTGAAGACCCTCGACGCGATGCGCCGGATACGGGTGAACCTCGCCGAGTATTACCGGCTGGGCCGCGGGCTGGAGTCCAAGGCGTTCCTCGCATTCGCGCCCCAGGCCGAGAGCCCGGACTGCGACCTGCACGTGCGCGTGTTCTGCGATTACTACCACGTGCCCGAAGACCCGGCCACGGGCAGCGCCAACGGCTGCCTGTGCGCGTGGCTGGTCCAGAATCGCTTCGGCGGCGCGGAGCGGGTGGAACTGCACGTCGAGCAGGGCATCGAGTTGGGCCGACCGTCGCGGCTGTACCTGAACGGCGTCGAGGAGGCAGGGCGCATCACGGTGCGGGTCGGCGGCGGGGTAATCGTGTCGGGCCGGGGCGAGTTCATCGCGTAGAACGCGCTGCGTAGGAACGTGTCATCGCGTAGAACGCGTTGCGTAGGAACGAGTGACGCCTGATTGACCGGCTGCGGCCCGGGTCTATAATCACCTGACCAGAATACTTTCAGCACAGGAGGCTGTCTTGAGAACTGCTTTCGGTATTGCGTTCGCACTCGCGCTGTGCGCGGGCCTGGCCCAGGCCGGCCAGCACTACGACCTCGTGACCGTCGATGCCCGGGACGCGGCCGAAGTCCGGGAGCTCGAGGAACTCGGCTGTATCGTGAACGGCCCCGGCCCGGATGGCCGGACGCTGGTCGAGGTGCCGGTCGAGCAAACCGACCGGCTGGCCGCGGCCGGCTGGAGCGTCAACGTCCTGATGCGCGACGTCACGTCGTTCTACGAGAAGAACGGGCAGGACTACCGGTACCACACCTACACCCAGATCAAGGACAGCTTCATGCTGATGGCGCAGAACAACCCGACGTTCGTGAAGTTCGAGACGCTCGGGCTCGCGTCCAACGACAGCCTCATTTTCGCGCTGAAGATAACCGACAACCCGCTCGTCGAAGAGGACGAGCCGGAGCTGATGTACGAGGCGGCCATCCACGGTGATGAGAAGTGCGCGACCGAGCCGGCGTTCGAATTCGCGGTGTACCTCATCCGCAACTACGGCGTCGACCCGAACGTGACCTACTGGGTGAACACCCGCGAAATCTGGGTGCTCTGCCCGACCAACCCCTACGGCCACATCGCCGGCGTGCGCTCGAACCGCAACGGCTACGACTGCAACCGCGATTACGGTTTCATGTGGTGGTACGAGACCTCGGCGCGCGAGCCGTTCACCCAGCGCGAGACCCAGGTCCAGCTCCGGCTGATGCAGCGCAATGCCTTCAACTACTGGCAGTCGGGTCACGGCGGGACGTACTTCATCTCGACGCCGTGGAGCTACTCGCCCTACGGCACGCGCGACTCGATGGAATTCTGGTACCTCGGCGGCCAGTACCATAACATCACCGGCTACCCCAACTCGCCGGGCTACCGCGGGATGTACCGGATAAACGGCGCGTCCAAGGACTACGCCTACGGCGCGGGCGGCGCCATCGGCTGGACGGTCGAGACCTGCATCTACAAGACCCCGCCGGTCGACTCGCTGGCCCAGATAATCGCGCGCGAGCACACCGCGATGAAGATGATACTGGCCAACATCGACCGCGGCATCCGGGGCATCGTCACCGACTCGGTGACCGGCGTGCCCATCAAGGCCCGCGTGCGGCCGATGCCCATCAATTTCCCGAGCTTCTGCGACAGCATCGGCGACTTCCACCGTTACCTGCGGCCCGGCACCTACAGCGTGCTGTTCGAGGCCAACGGCTACCATTCAAAGACCGTCAGCAACGTCGTGGTGACCGCCGACACGGTGACGCGGGTGAACGTGGCGCTCGCGCCGGACACCGCGGCCCCGCTCTGCCTGCACCAGTTCATCGCGGGCCGGGGCGTGAGCGACGTGTCCATCGCCTCGACGCCGGACTGGGCGCTCGGCCCGCGCGACGGCCGGCGCTTCTCGCTCGGCCGGGGCGGGTTCGCCATCTACGACTTCGGGCGCACCCTGGTCAACTCATCGGGCAGCGACTTCACGGTGTACGAAGACGATGGCGACCCCGAGGGCTACCGCATCGAGGTAGCCAACGACTGGGCCGGGCCGTGGACCGTGCTCGGCCGCGACACCGGCACCGCGAGCTTCGACCTGGCGGCCGGCGGGGTCGGGGCCTGCCGGTACGTCAAGGTCGTGGACGACTCCGGCGCCACGTCGGGCTCGACCGCGGGCTTCGACCTCGAGGCCATCGAGGCGGTGATGAGCAACGCCGCGGCGGTGGTGTACCAGGCCCAGACCGTGCTCGATTCGCCGCCGGGCGGCAACAACGACGGCAAGCTCGACCCGGGCGAGACCGCGGACCTGGTTCTTCAACTGGGCAACGTCGGGCGCCAGCCGGCGCAGAACATCGTCGGCACGCTTTCAAGCACCGACACGCTGCTCGTCGTGCTCGACGCGACCGCCAACTACGGCACCATCCAGCCCGACTCGAGCCGGGCCAACTGGAACGACCATTTCCGCGTGCGCGCTTCGGCCAACACGCCGCGCGAATACCGCGTGACGATGCGGCTCGCGCTCGCCGGCACCGGCTACGCCGACACGCTGGAGTTGGACATCACGGTCGGCGAGCTGCGCGCAGTGGACCCGATACCGGACGGGCCGCGCCAGCCGGCGCGGTTCTGGGCCTACGACGACGTGGACACGGCCTATGCCCAGCATCCGCAGTTCGGCTGGGTGGAAATCAACGGGGTCGGCACGCGGCTGACCCTGTCCGACGACCAGACCTCGGTGGTGAGCCTGCCGAGCGGGTTCGGGCCGTGGCGGTA
>JAWOHG010000015.1:0-7716 GCA_046485245.1 bacterium | reverse complement strand
GCCGGGTTGGAGAGAGATGCTCCCCGGCCGGGGCGGCTGCCACGGATTACGGCAGAGAAGGTGCGGGCCGTGGTCGAGGCGACGTTACGCAGCAAGCCGGCCAATGCCACGCACTGGAGCACGCGTACCATGGCCCAGGCGCAGGGAATCAGCGAGGCGACGGTGCGTCGGATCTGGAAGCGTCACCGGCTAAGGCCCCATCTGGTGGAGACGTTCAAGCTCAGTCAGGATGGACGGTTCTACGAGAAGTTACAGGATGTTGTGGGTCTGTACCTGAATCCACCGGACAAGGCGTTGGTGCTGTGTGTTGACGAGAAGAGCCAGATCCAGGCGTTGGAGCGGCCGCGGCCGCTGTTGCCGCTACGGCCCGGACTACCGGCTCGTCAGACGCACGACTACAAGCGCAATGGTACGACCACCCTGTTTGCGGCGTTGAACATGCTGGACGGGAAGGTAATCGGCGACTGCATGCCGCATCGCCGGCACCAGGAGTTCATCCGGTTTCTCAAGCGGGTTGATGCCCAGACGCCGGTCGAATTGGACCTCCATCTGATTGTCGACAACTATGGCACGCATAAGCATGAGCGGGTCAGAACCTGGCTGGGGCGGCATCCGCGTTTCCATCTGCACTTCACGCCGACGTCTTCGTCATGGCTCAACATGGTCGAGCACTGGTTCCGGGAGTTGACAGTGAAGCGGCTGCGGCGAGGCAGCTTCGACAATGTACCTGTCCTGAAGAAGGCGATCGCAGACTACATCGCCACGAGCAGCCAGAATCCGCACGTATTCGCCTGGACCGCCACCCTCAAGAGCATCATGCGCAAAATCGCCAAATGTTAAAGAAGCGTGTGACGCACTACACTAGCTAGGCGGGGCGGACCGCGCGTTCGTACACGCGGTAGGTCTTGTACTTCTCGCCGCCCCAGACCCGGATGGGACGGATGATGTCCTCGTTGGTTTCCAGTATCCAGGAGACTTCGCCGCGCTTGTAGCCGAGCTTGCGCGCGCCCTGGAACGACTCGTAGTACAGCAGTGCGTCGAACCCGAGGTTGTGGAACTTCTGCTTCACGCCCAGCGCCCACAGCCGGCACTGGCTGATGGCGCCGCGGCCGAACAGCAGTCGCAGGAACCCGAACGGCCATAGCCGGCCGCGCATCGGCCGCAGCAACTGGTTGTAGTCGGGCAGGGCGACGCAGATGCCGGCCGGTTCACCGTTGTAGAACACCAGCGGGCAGAGCTCGGGCAGCAGTAACGGCCTGACCTGGCGGGCGAGGTCGTCCATCTCCGGCTCGGTCATCGGCGCGAAGTCCCAATTGCCGGACCAGGAGTCGTTATAGACCTCCTTGATGAGGCGCACGTCGCGGTCGAGGTGCTTGAGGTCAAGCGGCCGGACCTCCAGCCCGGGCTTGGCCTTGAGCCGGTTCATCACCCGCTCGACTTTCTCGGGGACGGGCTGGTCCACCGGCACGATGTAGGCGAACAGGTCCATGGCCTTGGCGAACCCGCAGGTCTCGAAGAGGCCGGCGTAGAACGGCGGGTTGTAGGGCATCTTGATCATCGGCGGCGAGTCGTACGGGCCGATCAGCAGCCCGGCTTCGTCGCCGAGCGACGGGTTGGCCGGGCCGACCACGCGGCCGCACTCGTGGGCCCGGGCAAAGTTGTCGGCGGCGGCGAACAGGGTGCGGGCGACGTCCGGGTCGTCGACCGACTCGTACCAGCCGAAGAACGCGGTGCGCACGGGCTTGTGCCGGTTGTGTTCGTTGTAGTTGTCGTCGAGGAGGGCGGCGACCCGGCCCACGACCTTGCCGTCGCGTTCGGCCAGCAGGAGCTCGCGCCGGGCGTGTAGCCAGAAGGGCGAGCGGCCGGGCGTGAGCGCGGCGCGCAGGTCGCCGGGAAGCGGTGCGACCCAGTTGGGGTCGTCGCGGTAAAGCTCGAAGGGCAGGCGGATGAACCGGTCGAGGTCGGCGCGGGAACCGACGGGCCGGACCGTGACCGCGCTCAAGCGATGATGCCGGTGGCGCGGCCCACCCGCCGGAATATCTCCAGCGCCTGGTCGGTGTCCTCGTCGGTGTGGGTCGCCATGTAGCTCGTGCGGATGCAGGAACGGTTGGGCGGCACGCCCGGCGGCACGAAGGCATTGGCGAAGATGCCGGCTTCATACAGCTGGCGCCAGAACATCATGGTCTTCAACTGGTCGCCGATGTGAATCGGGATGATGGGCGTGACCGTGGTGCCGATGTCGTAGCCCATCCCGCGCAGCCCGTCGATCATCTTGTGCGCAATCTTCCACAGCCGGGCGCGACGCTCGGGCTCGGTCCTGATGATATCCAGCGCGGCCAGCACGGTCGCGGCCGCGGTCGGCGGGATGGCCGCCGAGAACAGCATCGGCCGGGCGTTGTGGCGGATGAACGTGATGACCTTGTGGTCGCCGGCGACGTAGCCGCCGATGGTCGCGAACGACTTGGAGAAGGTGCCCATCACGAGGTCGACCTTGTCCTCGACGCCGAAGTGCTCGGCCGTGCCGCGGCCGTGTTTGCCCACGACGCCGACCGCGTGGGCGTCGTCGACCATCACGCGGGCGTGGTGGCGCCGGGCCGCGGGCACGATCCTGTCCAGCGCCGCGAGGTCGCCCTCGACCGAGAACACGCCGTCGACCACGATGAACTTGCCGGCTTCGTGGCTGATGCCGGCCAGCGTCTTCTCGAGCGACGCCGGGTCGTTGTGCAGGAACCGCTTCACCGTGCCGAACGACATCTGGCAGCCGTCCATTATCGAGGCGTGGTCGAGCTTGTCGGCGATGACCACGTCGCCCTTGCGGGCAAGGGCCGACACGACGCCGAGGCTGGTCTGGTACCCGGTCGAGAAGACCAGGCAGTCTTCCTTGCGGTAGAAGTGCGCCAGCTCGGCCTCGAGCTTGACGTGCAGGTCGAGCGTGCCGTTCATGAAGCGCGAGCCGGTGCAGCCGGTGCCGTACTTGCGGATGGCGGCGAGCGCGGCTTCTTTCACCTTGGGGTGCGTGGTCAGCCCGAGGTAGTTGTTCGAGCCGAGCATGATGAGTTCCTTGCCGTGGATGACGACGCGGCGGTCCGGCTCGGAATCCAGCGGAATGAAGTAAGGGTAGTAGCCCTGCTTCTTGGCCCGGTCGACTATCGGGTAGAACTCGTCGCACTTGGTGAAGAGGTCCATCGCCGGCCATTCTAGGAGCGTGCCAGTGGGTGTCAAGCCGGCCCTCCCCGGTTCTTGAACTGCGCGGGCCTGCGGGTATAGTGGCCCGGTGACAGCCCTGCTGCTGCTGGCGATCGTGTCCGGGACAGCCGATGCCCCGGCCGCCTCCCTGCGTCTCATCCTCACGTCGGACCTGTGCTGCCGCAGCCGGCCCGCGGCCGACTTCCGCTCGCCGGGCCTGCCGCGCCGGGCCCTGGGCGGCTGGGCCGGGCTTGAGCGCACCGTGGACAGCCTGCGCGCGCGGCCGAGCCTGTTCCTGGACTGCGGCGGGTTCGCGTTCGGGTCGCTGGAGGGCAACGCGTCACGCGGCCGGCTGGGCGTGGAACTGCTGAACGCGCTGGGCTGCGACGCGGCCGCAATCGGCGCGCGCGACTTCTCGGGCGGGCTAGCGAACCTCGAGGTGCTGGCCCTCGTCGCGCAGTTCCCACTGGTCGCCGACCCGATGCTGGACGTCTCCCTGCGCCGGCGCGCGCCGCTGTTCCGGCCCTACGTGCTGCTGCGCTGCAACGACGTCCGGGTCGCGGTCATCGGCCTGCTCGACCCCGACACCCGGCGAGTCAACCCGCCCGGCGACGTGCCGGGCATCGCGGTCGAACCGGTGCTGGCGCAGTGCCGCCGGTTCCTGGCCGCGGCCGCGCCCGAGTCGGCCGACGTGACCGTGGTCATCGGTCACATCGGGGCGGCCGACGCCCGGCTGATTGCCGACAGTGTCGCGGGAGTCGACGTCGTCGTCGCCGGCGACGAGGAGGCCGAGCCGATGCGGCTGGGCGGGACCTCGACCGCCGTGCTGGTCGCGGGCCGGCTGGGCCAGCGCGTCGGGGTCGCGGACCTGCGCGTCGACCGGGCCGCGCGCAAGGTCGAGCGAGTCGAGTACGTGGTACTCAACGTCGAGCCGGCCGAAGCCGCCGGGCCGGTGCAACGGCTGCTGGAGCGGGCCGATTCCCTTGTCGGGCCGGACACCCTGGCCTGCTTCGTGCCGGTCGAACTCGGGCCGGACAGCGCGGGGCTGCTCGCGCTGGGCTCGACCGCGTGCCGGCTCCTGGCCGAGCGGCACCGGGCCGACGTCGTGCTGCTGCCCTGGCACGTGATGGGACAGGGCCTCGACCCGGGCCGTAACACTGCGCGTGCCCTGGCCGCGGCCGTGCCGTTCGGCGACCGGCTGTGCGTGGTCGGGCTCGACGACACCGCGCTGGCGCGCCTGGCTGCGCCGGCCGTGGCCGACACGTTCGAGCCGGCGATGCCGGCCTGGGGCATCGACTACTTCGTGACCGGCGACACCGCGGCCTGGCCCCGGGCCGTCGAGGTCACCCGGCCCCGCCTGCGCCAGCGTAAGCTGGGCGAGTACCGCGTCGTCACGACCGTCGGGCTCTACGCGGCGAGCGAGTTGGGGTTTGAATCACGCGGCCTGCCCGGTGACCTGACGCTGGACTGGGTGGCCGAAGCGCTTGCGCTGGACACGCTCAGGCCGGCCGCGCCGCCGCGCCGGCTGGCCGCCGCGCCCGGCGCCCGGCCGAAGTCCGTGCCCGGGCTGGTGAACCTGAATTCGGCCGATGCGGCCGCGTTGATGACCCTGCCCGGGGTCGGGCCCAAGACCGCCCAGCGCATCATCGACTACCGGACGCAGGTCGGCCGGTTCGGCTCGGTCGAGGAACTGATGAACGTGCGCGGCATCGGGCCGAAGAAGTACGAACAGGTGCGCGCGCTGGTGTGCGTGCGCTAGGAGCGGCAAACAGGCCTGGACAGAGAAACCCGAATGGCGAAACCAAGACAGGACACACAAACCAGAGGTCAGAAGCCGAAGGCGAGAGTCCAGGGCGCAGGGCGCAAGGCGAGGAACTGGGCGTGGCTGCCCCTGGCCGTGCTTGGGGCCGGCGCAGTCGTGATGTTCCTCGAGGTCCTATTGGGCCGGAAGTACCTGTGGAGCGACACGATGTCGTTCTACTACCCTTACCACTACCATCTCTTCGCCAGCCTGCGCGGGCTCTCTCTGACGCTGTGGAATCCTTACGTCTTTGCCGGCACGCCCTTCCTTGCCGACGTGCAGTCAGGCGTGTTCTACCCGCTCAACTGGCTCCTGGCCGCAATCTCGTCCCCAAGCCAGGGCTGGACCTTCTGGCTGGTCGAGTTCAAGGTGGTCCTGCACGTGTTCGGGGCCGCCGCGTTCGCCTACTACCTCGGCCGCGAGCTCAAGTTGTCCCGCTACGCCGCGCTGCTCACCGGGGCGGTCTACGGGCTGGGCGGGTTCTTCATCACGCACACGGTGCACCTGTCCATCGTCTCGACGCTGACCTGGCTGCCGCTGATACTCGCGCTCGAGCACCGGGCCATCGAGCGACGCAGCCTGAGGCACGCGGCCTGGGCCGGGCTCGCGTTTGGCGCGGCCTGCCTTGCCGGGCATCCCCAGGCCGCGCTGATGACCGGCTACGCGGTGGTGCCATACTGGCTGTGGTGCGTCGTCGCGAACTGGCGCGAGGAGCGCGGGCGGCTGGGAGGGCACCTCGCCGGGCTGGGCGTGCTGCTCGGGGTCGGCCTGGCGATGTCGGCCGCGGCCTTCCTGCCGGCGGCGGACAACGCGCGCTGGACCGTGCGCGCCGCGATGAGCTGGGCCGACGCGGCCAGCGGGTCGCTGCCGCCGACCCTGCCACTGCTGCTGTTGGTGCCCAAGTTCTTCGGCGCGATTGCCGGGGGCAGGCCCGAGGGTGCGCTGTTCTGGGGCAACCCGCAGACCTTCATGTACTGGGAGTCCTGCGTGTACGTCGGCATCCTGCCGCTGCTGCTGGCAGCGGCCGCGGTGCTCAAAACCAACCGCCAGCGGCTGTTCTTTCTCGCGCTCGGGCTGCTGGCAACGCTCCTGGCCCTGGGTCGGCTCACGCCGCTGCACTGGCTGGCGTACAATGCCCTGCCCGGGTTTGACCGGTTCCGCATCGCGGCGCGGTACGGCGCGCTCGCGGCGCTGTCGGTCGCGGTGCTGGCCGGGTTCGGGCTGGACGACCTGCTCGCCGACCCGGCCCGGGCCCGGCGGCTGCTCAAGCCGGCGCTGGTCTTCGGTGGACTGTGCGCGCTGGGGTTCGGCCTCCTGGCAACCGGGGTCCTGCGCGGACTGGCGAGCGCGTTTGCCGACCCCGAACTGCTGGCCGGCTCGGTCCGCCATTCCGGCATCGCGCTCGGCCTAATTGCGCTCGCTGTCGCCTGGCTGTGGCTTGCCGGGCGGCGGGTGAGGGGCAGCCCTGCGGCCGGCGTGCTCGCCGTCGCCCTGGTGATGCTCGACCTCGCCTGGTTCGGCTGGAGTTTCAGCCGCGGCCCGGCCGGGCCGAACGACATCTACCAGCGCAACACGCTCGTGCGCACGCTGCAGGACGCGGCCCGGACCCACGTGTTCCGGGTCAACGCGCGCATCGGCTTCGACATGGTCCTCGAGGTGAACGAGGGGATGGTCAACGGCATCGAGCAGCTCGAGGGGTTCACGCCCCTGCGCCTCGCCGACTACACCGCGCTCGACCAAATCAGCCTGGACCGGCGCACGATGCTGCTCAACGCGGTCTGGCGCCTGCGTATCGACAGCGCGGCCGGCGTGATGACGCTGGACACCAACCCGCAGGCCCTGCCGCGCGCCCGGATGTTTCACCGCTGGACAGTCGAGCCGGACCGTGACCGGGCACTGGCACTGCTCGGCGACAGCCTGTTCGACCTCCACGCCGCCTTGACGCTGGACGCCGACCCGCTCGTGCCGCAGGACACCGGCGGCCAGGACTCGGTGGCGTTCATCGAGCGGCGTCCGAACCGTATGCGCCTGCGGGTCGAGAACGAGCGGCCGGGCGTGCTGTTCCTGTCCGAGATGTTTCACCCGAGCTGGCGCGCGACCGTGGACGGTCGGCCCGCGCCCATCCTGCGCGCCGACGCGGTGCTGCGCGGCGTGGCCCTGCCGGCCGGCACGCACGAGGTCGAACTGCACTACGACACGGGCATCATCCGGCTCGGCGTGCTCATTTCGGCGCTCGGGCTGGCATTGGGCCTGGCGCTCGCGCTACTGCGTCGCCGCCGGCTTGACGCGGGGTCGGCCCGGCACTAGTATCGAGAAACACAAAGGAGGTCCGAGAAGATGAAAGCAACGACAATCCTCGTGGCGGCCCTGCTCGTGTTCGTGGCCGTCAACAACAGCGGCTGCAGGGGCTGTGGCGAGAAGGTAGTTAATGATGCCGTGCAGAAGACGGTCGAGACTGCCACCGGCGGCAAGATGAGCGTGGGCACCGGTTCCAACATCGACATCTCCGGCCTGCCCGAGGCCTTGCGTTACCCCGGGGCCACGGCCAAGGCGAGCTGGACAATGTCCGGCGACGAAGGCACCGGCACCGCCTACACGTTCGAGTCGGCCGACCCGCGTGCCACCGTGGTCACATGATCATTGTTGGAGGTGGTCCGGCAGGACTCTTTGCCGCATATTATCTTTGCGAGCATTCAGACTGCTCCGTGCTGCTGATTGAAAAAGGAAAA
>JAWOHG010000008.1:0-3395 GCA_046485245.1 bacterium | reverse complement strand
CGGCGATGCCGCTACACGTCACGGCCGTCGCGGCCGCGCAACCCGAGTTTACGGCCGATGCGGCTGCCAAGAACCGGTTCACCAACAACGCCTACATCGTGCAACTTGCGGAGCCGCCCGTGTCGGCCTACACCGGCGGCATCAAGGGCCTCAAGGCGACCAAGCCGCGGCGTGGACAGAAGATCGATCCGAACAGCCCGGCGGTCATCAACTACATGAGTTTCCTCGCGTCTCGCCAGGAGACGGTCCTCAATGCCGTTGGCGGCGGCCGCAAGCTGCACAGTTACGGCTACGTCTTCAATGGCTTCGCCGCGGATCTGACGCCCGAGCAGGTCTCCAAGCTGTCCTCGATGCCTGGCGTGCTCGCGGTCACCAAGGACGAGTTTCGGTCGCTCGATACCGCCACGACGCCGGCGTTTCTCGGGCTCACCGGCCCGACGGGCGTCTGGGCCGGTGACGGCTACGGGGGCGCGACCGGCGAGGGCGTCATCATCGGCATCGTCGACAGCGGCGTCTGGCCGGAGCACCCGAGCTTCTCCGATCGCACGGGGTCGAACGGCAATGCCTCCAAGGACGGCAAACTGGCCTACCAGCAGATCCCGGGCTGGAACGGCAGGTGCGTACCCGGCGAGGACTTTGCCGCTTCTAACTGCAACCAGAAGCTGATCGGCGCGCGCTTCTACAACGAAGGCTTCGGCGGCAATGCCGGCATCGACGCCGAGCTGCCGTTCGAGTTCAACTCGCCGCGCGACCACAACGGCCACGGCACGCACACGGCAACCACCGCCGGCGGCAATGCCGACGTGGCGGTCAGCGGGGCGGAATCGGCCTACGGCGCGATAAGCGGCATCGCGCCGCGCGCCCGCATCGCGGCCTACAAGGCCTGCTGGTCGGTGCCCGGCACCGCCGGCTCCTGCTCGGGGGTCGACCTGGTGGCGGCGATCGACCAGGCGGTAGCCGATGGCGTGGACGTCATCAACTACTCGATCAGCGGCTCGCGCACCAACTTCCGCGACCCGGTCGAGATCGCCTTCCTGTTCGCGGCCGACGCCGGCGTGTTCGTCGCCGCCTCGGCCGGTAACAGCGGCCCCACCACTGCGACCGTGGCGCATCCCAGCCCGTGGATCACCACCGTCGCGGCGGGCACGCATGACCGCGCACTCGTCGATGGCTCCGTCACGCTGGGCAACGGGCGGACCTTCACCAGTTCCACCGGCACCATCCAGGGCGTCGGGCCGAACGACCTCGTCGACGCCGCAGCTTCCGGGCTACCCGGCGCCGACGGCCGTCTGGCGCTGTGTTTCGGCACGACCGACGACGGCATCGCCCGGCTCGACCCGGCCAAGGTCGCCGGCAAGATCGTCGTCTGCGAGCGCGGCGGCAACGCGCTCTTCAACAAGGCGCTGGCCGTGCTCGACGCCGGCGGCGTCGGCATGGTGCTGGTCAATACGCCGACCAGTCTCACCTCTACCCCGTTCGTTCCCTACCCGATCCCGGCCGTGCACCTGACGAGCGACTACTTCGCCGACCTCAAGGGCTACGTGGCCCAGTCGGGCGCGACCGCGACGATCAACGCAGCGACCATCGTGACCGGGCAGGCGGCGCCCTTTACGGCGAACTTCTCCTCGCGTGGCCCGCTGCAGGCCAGCGGCGACCTGCTCAAGCCGGACATCATCGCCCCGGGGCAGGAGATCCTGGCCGGCGTCGCGCCGCCCAACAATGCCGGCAAGCTGTTCGACCTGTACAGCGGCACCTCGATGTCCAGCCCGCACGTCGCGGGCATTGCGGCACTCTTGAAGAGCTTTCATCCCACCTGGTCGCCAATGGCCATCAAGTCGGCCATCATGACGACCGCCGGTGACGTACTCGATGGGCCAAACACCGATTCGACGGTGATCTTCCGCCAGGGCGCCGGCCACGTGGATCCGCCCGCGGCCTTGAACCCGGGCCTGGTCTTCGACTCGGGCTTCGACGACTGGCTGGGCTTCCTGTGCGGCACCCAGCTGCCGGCGGACTTCTGCACCTCGTCCGGCATTCCGGTGCTCGAGCCGAGCAACTTCAACGGCGCCTCCATCGCGATCTCAAACCTGGCCGGGAGCAAGACGGTGAACCGGCGCCTGACCAACGTCAGCGGCAGCCAGGCCACCTTCAGCGCCAGCGCCGTCATGCCCGGCTTCACGGTCAGTGTCAGCCCCGCGCAGCTGGCGCTGGCCGCCGGCGAGACCGGCGAGGTGGCGATCACAGTCACGCGCGCCGGCGCGGCGCTGAACACCTACGGCGGCGGCCAACTGACATGGAGCAGTGGCCCGCACGAGGTGCGCATCCCGATCGTCGCGCGGCCGGTCGCGCTGGGCGCGCCGGCGGCGGTGACCGGCACGGCGTCGGGCGTCAGCTACGAGGTGGTCTTCGGCTACGACGGGCCCTTCACGGCCACCGCGCGCGGGCCGGTCCCGGCCGCGCTGACCGCCGGGACCGTGAACCAGGATCCGGACCAGATCTTTGACATCAATGACGCCACCGGCACGGTCGCGATCCCGGTCGTGGTCCCCGCCGGCACGACCTACGTGCGCTTCGCGCTGTTCACGTCCGACGTCACGCCGGGCAGCGACATCGACCTGTACGTGGCACAGGGCAGCACCCTGGTCGGTGCCAGCACCAACGGCGACTCGACCGAGGAGGTGAACTTCAGCTTCGGTGCGCCGACCGGGGTCGACATCCCGCTGACGGTCTACGTGCACGGCTGGGGCGTGGCCGGCGGCGGCTCGACGCCGTTCACACTGCACCAGTGGTCGCTGGGTGCCACGCCGGCGCTCGGCACCACGATCAGCGCGCCGGCCACGGCGACGACGGGCGGCACCGGCACGATCTCGGTGGGCTACAGCGGCCTCGCGCCGGCGACCAAGTACCTCGGCAGCGTCGCCTACGGTGGCGCCGCCGGCCTGCCTGCGCCGACCATCATCCGCGTCGATACGCCTTAATCGACCAGGCCGCTTGGCGGCCAACCTGGCGCCCCGGGGAAGCGATTCCCCGGGGCGTTTTCATTGGCGCCTTCGCAAGCGCCCGGCGCGTCCGTGAGCGGCGGCGGCCAACCAACGCGGGCGTTATACTGCAACGCACACAAGCGGCCGCCGGAGCAGTGTCACGATGCACATCAAGCCTTTTGATCCGCCGACCCGGACCCTGATGGGCCCCGGTCCCTCGGACGTCCATCCGCGCGTGCTCGCGGCCATGGGCCGTCCCACGATCGGGCATCTCGACCCGCAGTTCGTGGCGATGATGGATGACCTGAAGCGCCTGCTGCAGTACGCGTTCCGCACCGCCAACCCGTTGACCATCCCGATCTCCGGCCCCGGCTCGGCGGGGATGGAGGCCGCGTTCGTCAACCTGGTCGAGCC